>JAEWRC010000200.1 GCA_023460175.1 Actinomycetes bacterium | reverse complement strand
TGGGCATCAGGTCGGCTTCGACGTAGTCGGTGCCGGTGGTGATCGCGGTGGCATCGGACCAGCTGATCTTGCCGTCGGCCAGCAGGGCGTGGATTCGGGGCAGGCGGGTGTCGAGGGCTTCGGCGTGCCCGACGAGTTGGCGGGCCAGGTGCGGGGTGATGTTCATCGCGGCGCCGACTTCGGCGCAGGTCCGGCTGAAGCCGGTGATCAACGCGTAGCCGGGGTCGGTGGGGTCGTGGCCTTCGGCTTCGGCGGTGCGTTCCCACAGCAGCGCCGCGATCGCGCCGATGCGTCGAGCGTGGGTCGCCGATTCGGCGCGGCGGGTGTCTTCGACCACCGCGACCAGCTCCTCGGGCGAGCTCGACTCGAACATACGTTCGATTCTACACGGCCGCGGAAACGGTGTCCAGTGTCATCTCCCAGGACATCGGTGACAGTTCTGCATCAGGACATCGGTGACACTTCTGCCGCGAGGCTCGAGTGGTGGATGGCGGTCTCGACGTTCTGCGCCGCGTACGACATCTCTCGGTCGACGAACTCAGCGGCGCCAGCTGAGCACCTCGCCCGCGCCGTGGGTCATGACGCGACCCGGCATCACCCGCAGCCGGCGTGGGCGCAGCCGCCACGCCGCGAACGCCGGCGAGGTCGGTCCGCCGCTCCACGGCGGGATGATCGCGGGGTCGTAGCCGACCGGTTCCGGGGCGGTCTTGAACTTCTCCCACACCGCGGTCCGCTTGTCGTCGTCGAACACCCACTCCACGGCGCACTCGGCGCTGCAGGTGTCGTGGTTGGTGGCCCAGTAGTTGATCGAGATCTCCGGCTGGGCGTCGATGTGGGCCCGCTTGATCGGCGTCGGTCCCACGGCGATCCAGCCGATCAGGTCGGCGCCGTCGTACTCCCACAGCGGATGCAGGACGCGGCTGCGGGGTCGGCCCTGCGGGTCCACCGTGGCCACCGAGGCCCAGACGATCGAATGGGCCATGTCGACGAATGCGGGGGCGATCTGGTCCAGGGAAGTCATGCCCGAAAGTTATACGCCAACCGCGCGCAGCGCCGCAGGCAAGCTGGGCAGAAAGTGCTCGGTGGCGAAGGCGCGGATGTCGTCCTCGGTGTCCAGCGGTTGCAGGCTCGGCAGCAGCAGCGCCATCAGCGAATAGCGCAGGATGGTGTCGGCCAACGCCGAGACGGCCTGATCGCCGACCCGCTGGGCGAACCCGACCGGGAAGATGACATGCAGGGCCGCAACGATTCTCGCCACCGCCGCGGCGTAATGCTCGTGCGCGAGTTCCAGGGCCAGCGCCGGATCGTCGACGAGCATCCGGTTGAGCACCCGGTGGTCGCGGAACTTCACGATGGCCGCGGTGAACGCCTCCACGTAGACGTTCGCTTTCGGCCCGGCGCTTTTGATGTGCTCGGCGATCTCGCCGAACAGCGCCTCGTTCTCCCGATCGATCACCGCCGCGACGAGTTCGTCGCGCCCGGCGAAGCGCCGATAGATGGTGGTGCGGCTGACCTTCGCGCGGCGGGCGACCTCGTCGAGCGCGACGCGGCGAAAGCCGTGCCGCTCGAACTCGACCACCGCCGCGTCCAGGATGGCGGCGGTGGCCGTGTCAGCCTTGTTGCCGACTATGGCGTGACACCCTCTCGGGCGTAGGCCTTGCAGGCGAACTTGTTGAACCGCACCGACATCGGCAGCCGGTCCCAGACCCAGTTGACCGGCTTGGCGCGCCACATCGCGGCGACGCGCTGATAGCGGCGCTCCTGCTTGTCGCTCCACGGCAGGTCGAGCATGTCCCGGGCGCGCGGCGGCAGGCCGCCGGTGGTCAGGAACGCGGCCAGCGGGTTGAACACCGGGGCGACGAGCTTCCAGGCGAGCGGCGAGACCGCCTTGGGCTTGGGGAAGCCCTTGGTGACGTAGCCGACGCCGTACTGCGCGGTCTTGTGCGGGACGACGACGGTGTCCATCATCCGGTCCCAGTACGCGGTGAACTCCGCGTAGTCGGCGGGCAGGATGCTGTCGCTGACGCCGTAGCGGCGGTACCAGGTCTTGGATTCGGCGTAGATCTGCTCGCGCTCGGCGTCGGTGAGGCGCTTGACGAAGGTGTCGGCGAAGTACAGCACCTGCTCGACGAAGGTGGCGTGCGCCCAGAAGTAGGTTTCCGGGTTCAGCGCGTGGTAGCGCGCGCCGTCGGGCATCTCGCCCTTGATGTCGACGTGGAAGTCGCGCACGTTGAGCCCGGCGTTGTCCTCGTGCGAGCCGTAGACGGTGTTGAAGATCGGCGGGATGGTGCGCTTGAGCCGCTCGGCCGTGTCCGAGAAGAACACGGAGTGGTCCAGGACGCCCTGGCCCAGCTCGGCGAGCATGTTCTGCAGGACGGCCGGGCGCGGGCCGATGAGGTACATGCGGTTGTCGCCGAAGTAGCGCCAGATCAGTGAGTCGCCGCCCAGGGGCGCGGCGTCGGGCAGCGCTTCGGTGTCCATCAACTCGGTCATGGACACAGTGTTACAGATTTTGAACTCTGTTCCAACCGAGGGTGAGCGGCATCACCGTCGGCGCAGGCGGGCGATCCCGAGGACCGCCAGCACCCCGGCGGCCGTCGCCAACGCCAGGGCCAACGCCAGCAGCGGCGGGTAATAGGTGACCGACGTGGTGGCGGGCTCGGTGTCCAGGACCGGCGCCACGTCCACGGTGGACGTCGCGGCCAGCCAACTCAGCAGGCAGCCGACCGCGGCCGCCACCGCCAGGCACAACTCGACCGCGGCCCGTCGCGCCGAGGTCAAGGCCGCCCGCCGGAGTCGGTGCGCTCCTCGATCAGCGGGGTCAGCGCCTCCCGCAGGGCCGCGTGCTTGCGCGCCCAGGCCTGCACCGTGCGCTTGCCGGTCAGCCGCAGGCCGATGCCGGTGCGGCCGCGGGGTACGCCGGTGAGCTCGCCCAGCGCGCGGGCCGACTGCCACCTCTCCACGGTGGCGCGGTCGGTGTCCGGCGCCGGCGGCGGCGCCTGCTCCTCGAAGTCGGTCGGGTCCAAGCCGGCCTGCTTCATCGCGCGGTTGCTCAGGGCATTGCTCCGGTTGAGGATCCTGCCGTCGTAGTGCCGTCGGCCACCGTCGAGCGGGGCCGGGTACACCTTGACGATCTCGTCGAGGTTCAGCGTCTGGGTGCCCTGGCGCAGATGCGTCGGCGTCAGTTCCACCGAGGTGTGGATGCGGGCGGCCTTGACCTGCAGGGCGACGAAGCCGCTCACCAGCACCAGGAACGCGATCGGCACCACCCACTGCACACCCGCACCGCTGCTCAGCTGGATCGCCAGCATCGCGCCCGCGGCCACGGGCCCGGCCAGCAACCACGCCCAACTCGCGCCGTTCTCGGCGAACAGGATCTCCTCGGCACCAGGATCGTTCAGCTCGGGATCGTTCAACTCAGCCATCGAGGTCCTCCATCGGGGTCGCCGCGGGCGCGAACCATCCGGTCGCCGCGGGCCTGCGCAGCAGCATGGCCGCGACGATCAGCGGCAGCATCGACAGCAGGGCGATCAGGTTGGTGCCGACCAGCAGCGACAGCACCGCGACCAGCACGACGCCGGCCAGCGACAACGCCACCGTCGCGCGGCGGAACCGCTCGTCGCGGGTGCGGGTCTTGCTGGCGACGAAGGCCAGCGCGAGCCCGGCCACCAGGCAGAACACGCCGGCCCCGCGGTGCAGCATCAGGTAGTCGTTCAACGCCTCGTCGGACATCGAATCCTCGGCCACCGACCGCACCGTCTCGAACTTCAGCGTGATCGACATCAGGCCGCCGAAGATCAGCAGCACCGCGCCGCCCAGCACCAGCCAGACGCCGACATCGACTACGCGGGGACGCGCCTGTGCATCAGTCATCGCCGGTCAGCCTAGCGCGGGCCTCACCGCGTGAAGTAGGCGTGCGAATCCCGGCGATGCAGCAGATAGATGCCGCCGGCCGTCAGCACCGCGCCGAAGATCCCGGTCACCGCGTAGATCAGGGCGCCGGTCTCGGAGCGCTCGGTGACGAACAGGTTCACCGCCACATACATGATCGAACCCAGTCCCCCGGCGGTCAGCACGGTGCGCGCCCAGCGGTACCCGGCGCGCATCAATACCAGGAACGTGACGACGACCGCGACGACGATGATCACCACGAACACCGCGGCGGCGATGACGATCGGCACGCCGGTCGGCGCGGTCGCGACGTCGGTGAGGAAGCCGATCACCAGCAACGGCAGCGCCGCCACCCACAACCAGAAGGCGGTGTCGACGTCCTCGGGGCGACTCGGCGTCGTCACGCCAGCCAACCGGCGACATCGGCCGCCCAGTAGGTCAACACGATGTCGGCGCCGGCGCGCCGGATGCTGATCAGCGACTCCAGGGCCGCGGCCTGTCCGTCCACCCAGCCGTTGGCGGCCGCCGCGGAGATCATCGCGTACTCCCCCGAGACCTGGTATGCCGCAACCGGGACCGGGGACACCTCGGCCGCCGCGGCCACCACGTCCAGGTAGGCCATCGCCGGCTTCACCATCACCATGTCGGCGCCCTCGGCGATGTCGAGTTCGATCTCGTGCGCCGCCTCGCGACCGTTGCCGGCGTTCTGCTGGTAGGTGCGCCGATCCCCGGACAGGCTCGAGCCCACGGCCTCCCGAAAGGGGCCGTAGAACGCCGAGGCGAACTTGGCCGCGTAGGCCAGGATGACGACTTCCGTGTGTCCGGCGGCGTCGAGTCCGTCGCGGATCGCGCCCACCTGACCGTCCATCATGCCGCTGGGTCCCACCACGTGGGCACCCGAGTCAGCTTGGGCCACCGCGAGTTTCACGTACTGCTCGTTGGTGGCGTCGTTGTCGACGCGCCCCGCGGCGTCCAGGACGCCGCAGTGGCCGTGATCGGTGAACTCGTCGAGGCAGGTGTCGGCCATCAGCACGGTGGCAGCACCGAGATCCGCGGCCAGGTCTCGCAGGGCCACGTTCAGGATGCCGTCGGCGTGCACCCCCACCGATCCGGCGGCGTCCTTGTCCTCGTCGCGCGGGACGCCGAACAGCATCAGGCCCCCGACGCCGGCCTCGACCGCGGCGGCGGCCGCCGCGCGCAGCGAGTCGCGGGTGTGCTGCACCACCCCGGGCATCGAGGCGATGGGCCGCGGTGCGTCGATGCCGTCGGCGACGAACATCGGCAACACCAGATGCCTTGGCTCCAGAGAGGTTTCGGCAACCAGACGGCGCAGCGCCGGCGTCGACCGCAGTCGACGCGGACGCACCCGGGGATAGCTCATGCGTCTCCTGACGAGCGCGCTAGCGCCGGCGGCTCTTCTTACGCGGCGGCGGCAGCGCACCCTCGGCGCGCAACCGGGCGGCGTGTTCGGCCAGCGCCTCGACCAGCGGTCCCACCGCGGCGGTCTCGGGCTGCACGTCCACCCGCAGCCCGAACTCCGTGGCGGTCTCGGCGGTCTTGGGCCCGATGCACGCAACGATGGTGCGGGCGTGCGGCTTTCCGGCGATACCGACCAGGTTGCGGACCGTCGAACTGGAGGTGAAGCAGACCGCGTCGAAACCACCGGTCTTGATCAGCTCGCGGGTCTGCGCCGGCGGCGGGGCGGCCCGCACCGTGCGGTAGGCCGTCACGTCCTCGATCTCCCAGCCCCGCTCGCGCAGGCCCTCGGCCAGCGTTTCGGTGGCAATGTCGGCGCGCGGCAACAACACCCGGTTCACCGGATCGAAAACGTCGTCGTACGGCGGGAAATCGTCGAGCAGGCCCAGCGAGGACTGCTCGCCCGAGGGCACCAGTTCGGGGCTGATCCCGAACGCGCGCACCCGGTCCGCGGTGGCCTCGCCCACGCAGGCGATCTTCACGCCGGAGAACGCGCGGGCGTCCAGACCGAACTCACCGAACTTCTCCCAGACGGCACGCACCGCGTTGGTGGAGGTGAACACCACCCACTGGTAGCGGCCGTCGACCAGACCCTTGACCGCGCGTTCCATCTGCGCGGGGCTGCGCGGCGGCTCGACGGCGATGGTCGGCACCTCGACGGGGGTGGCCCCGTGGGTGACCAGGCGGTCGCTCATCTCGCCGGCCTGCTCCTTGGTGCGCGGCACCAGCACGGTCCAGCCGTAGAGCGCCCGGCTCTCCCACCAGTTCAGCTTGGCGCGGTGCGCCACGGTGCGGCCGATGGTGACCACCAGCGGCCCGGTGAGCGGACCGGCCGGATCGGTGCCGCCGATGGCGGCCCGGTCGGTCAGCCCCGACAGCACGGTCTCCACGCTGCGCTGCGCGCAGGTGGTGCCTTGGGCGGTGACCACGCAGGGGGTGTTCTCGGCCAGGCCGAACTCGATCAGCGTGCGCGCCGAGTCCGCCAGGTGCTGCGGGGTGGCGTGCAGGATCAGCGGTCCCGGCGCCGCGGCCAGCGCGGCCCAGTCGACCTCGGGGGCGCGCACGTCGGCGACGGTGTGCGAGGAGCCCAGCGGCAGCCCGGCGTAGGTGGGCACCGCGGTGGACGCCGGCAGGCCCGGGATGATCTCGAAGACCATCTGCGCCTTGGCCACGGCGCTGACCTCGGCCAGCACCGAGTCGACCGACAGCGGGTCACCGGCGACCATCCGGACCACGTCGACGCCGGTCTTGGCCTCGCTGATCAGGGTCTTGGCGACCTCGGCGGAATCGCCGAGCGCGGGCCGGATGTCCGGCCCGATCTTCACCACCGGCGGCGCGGTCTCGTCCTTGGCCGGTGCCTGGCCGTTCTTCTCGGGAGATCCCTTGGGTTCGGGAGCCGGTGCGGGTCCCACCGCGGGCGGCAACTCCAACCCCACCACCGACAGCACCGGATCCGGCACATCGGGGTCGGTGAAGACCAGTGCGGCGTTGACCAGCACGTCCCGAGCCCGCGTCGTCAGCAAGCCCGGATCACCCGGACCCGAGCCGACGAACATGATGCGCCCCGGCTTCGGCTTACGCCCTCGAGTCATCTGCAAACTCCTGCCCTTCCAGGCTTCGTGGCCGTCAGTGACCCAACAGTTCGCGCGCACCCAGCTCGAATAACTCCTCGGTCACCGAGAGCCCCAGCTCCCGTGCCCGATCGGCAGGCCCGATACCGGACGCGCGGATCACGTCGGATCCGTCCACCGCCGCCACGCAGCCGCGCAACGACAGTTCGTCAAAGACGTTGCCGTCCTCATCGATCGACTCGACCACTTCCGCGATCGCGCCGACCGGTGCGGAACAACCCGCCTCCATTTCGGCGAGCAGGACACGCTCTGCGGTGATTGCTGCGTGCGTATCGGCGTCGTTCAACTCCGCCAACACTTGCGCCAACGCGGTATCACCGGCACGGCATTCGATCGCCAGAGCCCCCTGAGCCGGTGCCGGCACCATCTGTACCGGCTCCAGCGTCTCGGTGACTGCTTCGAGGCGTCCGATTCGGGAGAGTCCCGCCCGGGCCACCACGATGGCGTCGAGTTCGCCGCTGCTTACCCTGTTCAACCTGGTATCTAGGTTGCCTCGTAGGGGGCGAATTTCCAAACCGAGACCCAGTGCTCTAAGCTGCGCCCCCCGTCGCACGGACGACGTGCCGATCGTGGAGCCGGTCGGCAACTCGCCCAGCACCATCCCATCGCGTGCCACCAGCGCATCTCGCGGATCCTCGCGGCGCGGGACGGCCGGAATCTGGAACCGGGGGTCGTACGCGGTCGGGATGTCCTTGTAGGAGTGCACCGCGGCGTCGACGCGCCCGTCGGCGATCGCCTCCCGCAGTGCGGCGGTGAACACCCCGACGCCGATCTCGGCGATCGGCGCCGACGAGAGGTCCCCGTCGGTGGCGATGATCACCAGTTCGGCGGGATGTCCCCGTTCGATGAGGGCGTCCCGGATGGTGCCGGCTTGCGTGGTAGCCAACAGGCTGCCGCGGGTGCCGATCCGGATCACGTTGGACTGCGAGGACTGCGAATGTGTTTTCGAGGTACTTTCCAAGCTACTCGGACGGTTCGGCCAAGGGGTCGAAATCCGTTGTCACCAAAGGTAATTCAGTTGCGCCAGCAACTGCGTCGACGGCGGTCGGATCGAGCTCGAACAGCTCCCGCAACGCCTCGGCGTAGCTGTCGCCCCCCGGCGCGCTCGCGAGCTGTTTGACTCGGACGGTGGGCGCGTGCAACAGCTTGTCGACCACCCGTCGCACCGTGCGGGCCACCTCGTCGCGATGCGACGAGTCCAGGCTCGGCAGCCGGTTGTCCAGCCGCAGCAATTCGGCCTCCACGACGTCGGCGGCGCGTTGCCGCAACGCCGTCACGGTCGGGGTGACCTCGGCCATCCGCTGACCGGCCAGATACGTCGCCAGTTCGGTGGCCACGATCGAGCGGGCCGCCTCGGCGTCGGCGGAGGCCGCCCGCGCCGTGGGCTCGCGCTGGATGCGGTCCATGTCGACGACCCAGACGCCCGGCAGGCCGCTGACCGCCGGGTCCACGTCCCGGGGCATCCCCAGGTCGCAGACGACCAGCGGGCGCGGGTCGGTACCGCCGCCGTTGCGCTTGGCCAGCGCGTTGTGCATGTCGGCCAGCGAGACCACCGGACGCACCGCCCCGGTGCTGCTGATCACCACGTCGACGTCGACGAGCGCGGCGGGCAGGTCGTCGAGGCTCATCGCGGTGGCGTGCACGCCCTGCTCGCGCAGGTTGTCCGCCAGGCGCTGGGCCCGCGGCACCGACCGGTTGACGACGTGCACGGTGCTGATGCCGGCGCGCACCAGGTGCGCACCAGAGAGGGCACCCATCGAACCGGCACCCACCACCGCGGCCGTCCGGCCCGCCAGGCTGCTGAGGCGGCTCTCGGCCATGCCGAGCGCCACGGAGACCACCGAGGCGCCCGCGGCGTCGATCCCGGTCTCGGAGTGCACCCGCTTGCCCACCGAGAGGGCGCGCTGGGAAAGTTCGTGCAGCGTGCGTCCCACGCTGCGATTGGCCTCGGCGGCGGCGTAGGCGCGGCGCACCTGGCCCAGCACCTGGGCCTCGCCGATCACGGCCGAATCCAGGCCGGAGGCCACCGAGAACAGATGCTCGACGGCAGCCTCGGCGTAGCGGACATAGGCGTACTTGGTCAGATCGCCCATCGGCATGCCGGACTGGCCGGCAAGCACCTGACCGATCGCGGACAGGCCGCCGTGGAACGCCTCGACCACGGCGTAGACCTCGACGCGGTTACACGTCGAGAGCACCATCGCCTCGCTCACCAGCGGCGACTCGAGCACGCGATCGATGATCTTGGCCTGATCGGACTCATCGGTCGCCAATTGCTCGAGCACGGGCACCGGCGCACTGCGGTGCGACACCCCGAATAGCAGGACGCTCACAGCACCGCCTCAGTCACCAACCGAGCACTCACCCAGCACGCTCCCTTGCCGCTATCAGGTGAAGAAAATACAGCTCATTCTGGCTACAACCGTAGCCGCCCACCTGCGAACTAACCAAATTATCAGGTCTGGCCAGCGACGTCACGGCGCGCCGCGGCGCGCAGCCAGGTCGCGACGCAGCCGCGGTTCGTCGACCTCCCAGTAACTGTGCTCCGCGCCGTCGAGCAGCACCACCGGCAGCCGGTCGCCGTACTCGGCGCGCAGCGCGGGGTCGCCCGCCGCGGCGGCCTCGTCGACATCGACGGTGCTCAACTCGAAATCCAGCTCGGTGGCCAACACCGCCAACTGCTCGCCGAGGCGATGGCAGATCTCGCACCCGGACCGGACCAGCAGGCAGACCTGCGCGGCGCTCATCAGCCGCATTGTGGCACTTGGATAGGGTGACCGGGCAAGTACTCGAAGTACAGGGGGTGTCCGTGTGACAGAGCCGGCAGAACCTCGAACCGACAGCGCCGAGGATGCGTCGCCGCCCATCGCGGGCGCGGCCAGCGCCGAAGCCGCCGTCGAGTCGCTGACCGAGGAATCCGCTGCCCCGCAGCCGCCTCCTGCCGACCTGACCGCCGCGGCCTTCTTCGACGTCGACAACACCATGGTGCACGGCTCCTCGCTGGTGCATTTCGCGCGCGGACTCGCCGCCCGCAAGTACTTCACCTACCGCGACGTGCTCGGCTTCATCTACGCCCAGGCCAAGTTCCAGCTCACCGGCAAGGAGAACAGCGACGACGTCGCCGAGGGCAAACGCAAGGCGCTGTCGTTCATCGAGGGCCGCACCACCGCGGAGCTGTCCGCCGTCGGCGAGGAGATCTACGAGGAGATCATCGCCGACAAGATCTGGCCCGGCACCCGCGATCTGGCGCAGATGCACCTCGACGCGGGCCAACAGGTGTGGCTGGTCACCGCCACCCCCTACGAGCTGGCCGCGATCATCGCCGACCGGCTGGGGCTGACCGGCGCGCTGGGCACCGTCGCCGAATCGGTCGACGGGGTGTTCACCGGCCGGCTCGTCGGCGAGATCCTGCACGGCGCGGGCAAGGCGCACGCGGTGCGCGCACTGGCCATCCGGGAGGGCCTCAACCTGCGCCGCTGCACGGCCTACTCGGACAGCTACAACGATGTCCCGATGCTGACGCTGGTGGGCACCGCGGTGGCCATCAACCCCGACGCCGAGCTGCGCGACCTGGCCCGCAAGCGCGGCTGGGAGATCCGTGACTTCCGCACCGCGCGCAAGGCGGCCCGCATCGGGGTGCCGTCGGCGCTGGCCCTCGGCGCCGCCGGCGGGGCGCTGGCCGCCATCGCCGCGCGCCGCCAGGACAACTGAACACCACCGGCGGGTTGATAAACTTCGCCGCTGAACACGTCTGTCAATTGCAGAGCAAGGACGCATACGCCCCATGGCAATCGCCCAAGAGATCATCGGGACGCACTACCGCTACCCGGACAAGTTTGTCGTGGGACGCGAGAAGATCCGCGAATACTCCAGCGCCGTGTTGGACGACCATCCGGCGCACCACGACGAGGGCGCGGCGGCTGAGCTCGGCCACGCCTCGGTGATCGCGCCGCTGACGTTCATCGCGGTGGCCGGCCGACGCGTCCAGCTCGAGATGTTCAAGAAGTTCGACGTGGGGATCAACATCGCGCGGGTGATCCACCGCGACCAGAAATTCAAGTTCCACCGGCCGCTGGCCGTCGGCGACGAACTGTACTTCGACTCCTACCTCGACTCGGTGCTGGAGTCGCACGGCACCGTCATCACCGAGGTGCGCGCCGAGGTCACCGACGGCAACGGCGAACCGGTGATCACCAGCGTCGTCACCATGATCGGCGAGGCCGCCAGCGATTCGGAGGCCAACGAGCAGGTCGCCGCGATCGCCGCGCGCCTGGGCCTCTAGCCTCTAGCTGGGGCGGGCAGCTCAGCCCAGGAACATGTTCCGGCGGTTGGCCAGCAGCTGATACAGCGTGTGCTGGATGGTCTCGCGCACGTGGTCGGTCAGTTCGAAGGTGACCATCGGATCCTCGGCGGCGGACTCGTCGTAGTCGGCGGTGGGGATCGGCGTCCCGAAGGCGATGTGCCACTTGGACGGCAGCGGCACCAGCCCGGCCGGGCCGGCCAGCGGGAACAGCGGGGTCACCGGGAAATACGGCAGGCCCAGCAGCCGCGCCAGCAGCTTGACGTCGGCGAGCATCGGGTAGATCTCCTCGGACCCGACGATCGAGCACGGGATGATGGGCGCCTTGGTGCGCAGCGCGGCCGACACGAAGCCGCCGCGGCCGAACCGCTGCAGCTTGTAGCGGTCCTTGAAGTGCTTGCCCAGGCCCTTGTAGCCCTCGGGGAACACCGCGGTCAGCTCGCCGCTGTCCAGCAGCCGGTGCGCATCGGAGGTGCAGGCCATGGTGTGCCCGGCCTTGCGGGCGGCGTGGCCCAGCACGGGCATGTCGAACACCATGTCGGCGGCCAGCAGCCGCAGGTCCCGGTTCGTCGCGTGATGGTCGTGCACGGCCACCGAGAGCATCAGGCCGTCGAAGGGCAGCACCCCGGCGTGATTGGCCACCACCAGCCCCGCGCCCTCGGCCGGCAGGTTCTCCACGCCGCTGACCTCGACCCGGAACCAGGAGCGGAAGAACATCCGCAGCAGCGGCAGGAACATCGCCTCGTTGAGGTGCGGGTCGAAGCCGAACTCGTCGACCACGTAGTCGCCGGTGAGGCGCTTGCGGGCGAATTCGGCAAAGCCGGCGATCTTCTGGGCCAGCTCGTTGGGCGCCTTGGGTTCCTCGGCCGTCGAGCCGCCACCGGCGCGGTGCGCGTCGATGTCGCGCACCACCGCGGCGATCTCCTCGGCCGTGGCCCGGGTGCCGGGGTCGGCGAGCAACGACGGGTGCCGGCGCGCCGCCTCGGCGCGTTGGTCGGCCCTACGAACGGTTGCTGCACGGCTCGAATTGCCGTGCAGCGGAATCACTTTCGCTTTGGATCCACCCGCCACGCTGCTTACCTTCTCCCCACCCGTTTTCAAGATTTCTAGCTTCCCCACCGCTGCGCGAGTGCCACCGCGCGCTTCTCCGTCGAGAGTACCCACCGCGGATCGATGATCGGGGTCAAACCCCGGCCACGCACGTAATCGTCGAACGCCTCGAGGGTCGTCCACTTGGGTTCGTAGCCCAGCTCCGCGCGCATCCGGCTGGTGTCCATGACGCGGCCGTAGGTCATGTAGCGAAGTTGGTCGCGGTTGATCTCGCTGCCGCCGGTGGCCTTCAGCAAGGAATCGACCACCCGCACCCCCACCGACGGCAACGGCAACGCCACCCGTCCGGCCCGTCGGATCGCCTGCGACATCATGATGATGCCCTTGGCGCCGATGTTGAACGTGCCGGCCCGGCCGACCATCGTCGCGCGTTCCAGCGCGCCGAGCGCGTCCTGCTCGTGCAGCAGCTGCAGCCGCGCATCCCGACCGACGGTGGTGGGCACCACCGGCCCCGCCAGATAGCGCGAGAGCTGGGTGTCCATCGCCGGACCGATCATGTTGGCCAGCCGCAGGATGGACACCGAGATGTCCGGCCGACGACGCCCCAGCCCGCGGGCATAGCCCTCGATGTCCATGCTGTCGCGGGCGAAGCCCTCGCCCAGCGGACGTCGGCTGGTGGTGTCCTCGGTGAACAGCACCGGGTCGAACGCGCTCGACCCGTACACCTCCGAGGTCGACTTGAGCACCACGGTGCGCACGGTCGGCGCCTTCTGGCAGGCCGCGAACAGCTGCATCGCGCCCATCACGTTCAATTCCTTGAGCGTGGCCCGGCCGCCGCTGCGCGGCGCGTACGACGCGGCCGCGGCATGCACCACGGTGTCCACGTCGCCGTTGCGAATGACCTTGGCGATGAAGGGGTTCCGGATGTCGGCGCGCACGAACTCGGCGCGCCCCATCCGGCGCAGCAGATCCTTGCTGGGCGTGACGGCATCGACCGCGATGACGCGGTCGATGTCCGGATTGGCCGCCAGACGCGCCGTCAGGAACCCGCCGAGAAAACGGCAGGCCCCTGTGACCAGAACGACCTTTGGATGCGCGGCGCTCCCCGTCTCGTCCGAATCCATCCAGTCAGGCTACCGGCCGATACGGCCCGCAGCATGCCGGCGGACGAACGCGGTCGCCTACTTGCCGAGTTTTCTACGCTGCACGCGGGTGCGGCGAAGCAGCTTCCGGTGCTTCTTCTTCGACATACGCTTACGCCGCTTCTTGATGACTGAACCCATGTACTCCGCTACCTACCGATGCCTCGACACGACTTAACCCGGCCACCTTACCGAAGTCGGCCGGATTAACGGAAAACGGGGCCTGTGCCAGGTCGGCACGGTCCCGTCAGCCCGCGTCGAAGTACGAGGTCTCCAACAGGTCGTGCACCGCCTTGGCGTGCACCCGGAACGATCGGCCCACGCGGACGGCGGGCAGTTCACCGTTGTGAACCAGCCGATACACCGTCATCTTGCTGACCCGCATGAGCGAGGCGACCTCGGCGACAGTCAGGAACTGCGCCTTGGCCGGCTGCCCTTCCGCGGCGCCCGAATTTCCAGCATCCCGCTTCGCACTAACCGAATCCCGAGCCGATGGCCCGTTCATAGACGTCATCGCAACCCAATCAATCAGGCACGGCCGGCTCCAGCGGCTTCCCCACCGCTGGAACGAACACGTGCATACACCGAGGAGAATAGCGGGACTGATGGGGTTGCTGCGACGGGTGTGGGGTAATCAGTGGAAATTCGGTGAATTACTCTGTTGTGATTCCTAACTGCTCAGAGCGTGTTTTTGCGGCGAAGACGGCCTCGGCGACGGTGGCCCGCAAACCTCCCCGCTCGAGCTCGCGCAGACCGGCCGCGGTGGTCCCGCCCGGGGACGTCACGGTCGCGCGGAGCTGCGCCGCAGTGGTATCCACGCCGGCCGGTACCGCGCCGTCCGCATCGGGCCGGCGGGCGTTGTCCAGGCGGTCCAGCAACATCGCCGCCGAACCGGCCATGGTCTGCACCACCAGATCGGTGGCGACCGGTCGCGACAGGCCCGCGGCGACGCCGGCGTCGACCATCGCCTCGACCATCAAGAAAAAGTAGGCGGGCCCCGAGCCCGACACCGCCGTCACCGCATCCATCTGTGTCTCGGCGACCGTGAGCACCCCGCCGACGCAGTCGAAGAGGTCGGCGACGCCCTTGAGTTGCTCGGGCGTCACGAACCGGCCCTTGGCCAACGCGCTGACGCCCGCGCCGACCAGAGCGGGCGTGTTGGGCATCACCCGGACCACCGGGGAGCCGGCCGGCAGCTTGGCCTCGAACAGGCTCGTCGGCACGCCCGCGGCGACGCTGACGAACACCTGCTCGGCGCTGTCGGCATCGGCCTTGGCGGCGGCCTCGGCGACCTCGTCGAGGATCTGCTCGACGTCGGTGGGCTTGACCGCGATCACCACGAAGTTGGCGTGCTCGGCGGCATCCCCGACCTCGGCCACCTGTACCGAGTAGGTCTCCGCGAGGTACTTGGCGCGGTCGGGCATCCGTTCCGAGACGACGAGATCCTTGACCTGCCGGCCGGAGCGCAACAGCCCCGCCAACAAGGCCTCACCCATACTTCCGCCGCCGATGATCGCGATTCTGGCCATGGACGCAAACCCTATATCCGCGCCGTCTCGGAGCGCGCGGACCGTCCCGAGTGCGAGCCAGGGCGTCGAGATCGAGCCCAGGGCGGCGGTCACGGCCTCAGTACCGCCGCCAACGCAATCTCGGCGCCCTGGGGGCAATCTCAGGACGCGGGGACCATCGCCAGCTGACGCGTCTGCACCACGATCCGCCCGGTGCTGTCCACCACCAGGTGATCCTCGTCGAACCAGTCCTGTCCGATCTGCGTCGTGCTGCACATGATCCGCAGCCAGCCGTCGGCGGGCAGACCGCGCAGATAGGCCGTCAGCTGGATCGTCGGGGCCCAGCCCGTGCGCCCCACCGCGTACGTCACCGGCATGGAGATGTCGCCGCACATCAGCGCGAACAAGACGTCCGGCGGGGCATCGCGCGGCCGCACCCACAGCCGGCCCACCGGCGCCTGACCGGCCGGCGGCGCCCACAGCTCGGACATGTCCGGCCGGATGTCACAGCCCGCGGCCAGATGGTTGATCTCCGCCAGCGGATGGCCCGGGCCGATCGCCTCGACCTCGGCGGGCGGCTCCGGCGGCATCTGCGCCAGTACCGGGTTCGTCGACAGCAGCGGCGCCGCGTCGTGTTCGGGCGCGGCCAGGGTGACCGAGGTGCGCACGGCCACCCGCTGCCCCTGCACCAGCTCGACGTCGACGAGGCTGACCCGACGGCCACGCTTGCGCACCCGGGCCACCAGCCGCACCGTCCCCGGGTCCGGCGCCGACAGGAAGCTCGCGGACACCGCGACGGGCGCGTGCCCGGCGTCGGTGTCGGTGACGGCCGAGCCCGCGGCCTTGGCGCACAGCGCCAGCATCACCCCGCCGTGGATCTTCGGGCCGATGGTCCAGTGCAGATTCAGCTCGGCGGTGAACACCGCATCGGCGTCGCCGTCGGCATCGAGGAGGTCGACCCGGGACAGTGTCATCGCCCGGGCGAAGCTGGCGGGGCCCGTCATCGCAGCAGGTGGGTGCGGGCGAATTGGAGGGACTCGGTGAGCAACGCCTCTCGCTCGGCTTCTGAGCGCGCCGCCGAGGTGGTGACCTCCAGGATCACGTGGCCGCTGAAATCGCTGGCGGCCAGCATCTGGCACACCTCCACGGTGGGCTGGGTGCCGCGCCCCGGGACCAGGTGCTCGTCGGCCGAGGCGCCCTTGCCGTCGCACAGGTGCAGGTGCACCAGGCCCTCGCCCATCCGACGGGCCATCTCGACGGCGTCGGTGCCGGCGGTGGCGGTGTGCGACAGATCCAGCGTGTAGTGGGCGTGGTTGCCGTCCAGCGGATCGTAGGACGGCGCGAACGCCGAGATACCCACGCCGGGACGGCCGCCGCGCTTGCGCATCCGCTCGATCGAGGACTGCCCGGCCCCGAACAACCGGTCGGCCCGGAACGGAAACATGTTCTCCACGGCTACGAGGATGTCACTGCCGGCCTCGAGCTCGGCGACCTGTGCGCTGAACCCGTCGGCGTAGCGCCGCTGCCACCGGAACGGCGGGTGCACCACCACGGTCTGGGCGCCCAGTTGCTCGGCGGCACGCACGCTGCGGTCGAGCTTGCTGATCGGGTTGGGCCCCCACACCCGCTGCGAGATGAGCAGACACGGCGCGTGCACCGACAGCACGGGCATGTTGTAGCGCTCGGAGAGTTCCTGCACGGCGTCGATATCCTGGCTGACCGTCTCGGCCCACACCATCAACTCGACGCCGTCATAGCCCAGCCGGGCCGCGTAGTCGAAGGCCGCCTCGGTTCGCAGCGGGTACACCGAGGCGGTCGACAGACCGACCTTGATCGCGGGGCGCACGGCTCGCGGGTGCTAGCTGGCCTGCAGCAGGGCGAGTGGACCGAAGGTCACCAGCGCACCCACCGCCACGGCGGTCAGCGTGCTGCCGATGTCCTCGGTCTTGCGCACGATCCGTACCCCGACCACCAGGCCGAGGATGACCAGCACGCCCAGCACCAGCGCGATCAGGCTGTTCCACTTCCACAGCTGGTCGAACGCGATGAACAGACCGCCGCCGAAGGCGACGGCGAGGATCGACTGCAGCGCGATGCCCGCGCCGCGGAAGAACTTCTGCCCCCGGGTCAGCGGCTCGTCGTCGCCGAGTTCGTCGGCGGCATCGTCGTCGGTCTCATCGAGGACATCGACACCGTCGCCGGCGAGGTCATCGAGGTCGTCGAGGTCGCGGACCGCGCCGCGGCGGCGCGCCGCATCGTCGGCGACGCTGTCCCCACCGAACAGCGCGTCGTCGCTGGACCGCAGGTACGACGCCTCGCCGAGGCCCAGGCCGAGACCCAGTTCGTCGGGTGCGGACTCCTCGAGGTCCGCGGCCGCCTCGGCATCGGCATCCTCGGTGTCGATCGGGTCGGGGCTCATCAGCTCCGCGCCGGCACCGCGGCCCCGCGGCGGCGGCGCCGTGCGGTCGCGCTTGCGCGCCGGCCGCGGGTACTGGCTGCGCTCGGGCT
>JAEWRC010000199.1 GCA_023460175.1 Actinomycetes bacterium | reverse complement strand
AAGGTGGTCACCGCGTGGAACGGGTTGGCCATCACCGCGCTGGCCGAAACCGCCGTCGCGCTGGACCGGCCGGAGCTGCTCGAGGCCGCGGCGCGGTGCGCCAGCGCGGTGCTGGACCTGCACCTGGTGGATGGCCGGTTGCGTCGCGCCAGCCTCGGCGGGCAGGTGGGGGACAGCGCGGCGATCCTGGAGGATTACGCGGCCCTGGCGACGGGCCTGCTGACGCTGTATCAGCTGACTGCGCAACAGCATTGGCTGGATTCGGCGGGCGGGCTCATCGACACGGCACTGGCACATTTCGGCGACCCGGAGCGTCCGGGTCGCTGGTTCGACACCGCGGACGACGCCGAGCGACTGGTGCTGCGTCCCTCGGATCCGATCGACGGGGCCACCCCCGCCGGGGCCTCATTGCTGGCCGAGGCGCTGCTGAGCGCCGCGCATCTGGTCGACGGCACGCGCGCCGGCCGCTATCTGCGCGCGGTCACCGAGACCCTGGCGGTGCACACCCCGGTGCTGGCACGCGCCGCCCGCTCGGCCGGGCATTGGCTGACGGTGGCCGAGGCCGCGGTGCGCGGTCCGCTGCAGATCGCCGTCGCGGTCGACGCCCCGAACTCCGCACTGCTGGCCGCCGCGCGCTGGCTGGCCCCGGGCGGCACCGTCGTCGTCGGGGGTGCGGTGGACTCCTCGGAACTGCTCGCCGGGCGGGACCGGGTCGGCGGCGCGGACGCCGCCTACGTGTGCCGCGGGACGGTCTGCGACCTGCCGGTGACCGACGTCGGGGAACTCGCTGCCGCGCTCGAGGCGTCCGTGTAGCGTAGCGGCCCATGAGCTTTGAGCCGGACGAACTGAAGGCCTTTGTCACCCGCTACCTGGACACGGTGGTCAACGGCACCGCCGAGGATGTCGCCGCGCTCTACGCCGAGGACGCGACGCTGGAGGACCCGGTGGGCGGCGGCGAGGTGCACATCGGGCGCCAGGCCATCGCCGGGTTCTACAAGAACACCGACGGTGTCGAACTCGGCACCGAGTTGCTGAGCTTCCGCGCCGGCGGGCACGAGGCGGCGTTCGTCTTCGCGATCACGGTGGGCACCATGCGCATCGAGCCCATCGAGGTGATGACCTTCAACAGCGAGGGGCAGATCACGGCGATGAAGGCCTACTGGGGCCCCGCCGACGTCGTCCAGCAGTAGTGGTCGGTCAGAAGACGGCGAACCACATCGCGATGTAGTGGCAGATCGCGGCGACCGCGGTGCACGCGTGGAAGAACTCGTGATGGCCGAAGGTCTGCGGCCACGGGTCCGGCCACTTCAGCGCATAGAGCACGCCGCCAATCGAATACAGTGCGCCGCCGACAATCAGCAACACCACCGCGGCCACGCCCGCGCCCTGCATGATCGGGCCGATGAACCACGCCGCGACCCAGCCCAACAGGATGTAGAGCGGCACCCCGACCCAGCGCGGGGCCGCCGGCCACAGCATCTTCAGCGCCACCCCGGCCAGCGCGCCGCCCCAGACGATCCAGAACAGCAGCCAGCCGTCGCTGTGCGGTAGCGCCAACAGCGCGAACGGTGTGTAGCTGCCCGCGATGAAGATGAAGATCATCGAGTGGTCGAGGCGCTTCATCCACTTGCGCGCGGTCGCGGAGCGCCAGTTCACCCGGTGATAGGCGCCGCTGACGGTGAACATCGCCACGCTGGTGAACGTATAGAGCAGGGTGGCGATGCCGGCCCGCGTCGACTCCACCGACCAGGACACCGCGACCAGGGTGATGCCGGCGATCGCGGCGACGACGGCCGAGTACACGTGGATCCAGCCGCGGGCGCGCGGCTTGCCGAAGAACTCGACGACGCCGTCGACGACGGCCTCGGGGAAGTCCTCGGCCAGATCGATTTGTGTGATCGCTCTGCGACGAAGGCCCTCGTCGGCCTTGCCGTCGGAAGGAGCGCTCATGTCGTTCTCCGTATCCGCGCCAGCTGTCCGGATCGTATGGGGTTCACCCCGACTCACAGTAGTCTGATTTGTCGTGGACATCATTCCCCCGCGACTCAAAGAGCCGGTGTACCGGCTGTATGAGATGCGGCTCAAGCACGACCTGACGCGTTCGCGATCACAGTTGCCGCGCCACATCGCGGTGCTGTGCGACGGCAATCGGCGTTGGGCCCGTGACGCGGGGTACGACGACGTCAGCGTCGGCTACCGGATGGGTGCCGCGAAGATCGCCGAGATGCTGCGCTGGTGCCAGGAGGCCGGCATCGAGGTGACCACGGTGTACCTGCTGTCCACCGAGAACCTGCAGCGCGACCCCGCCGAGTTGGCCGCGCTGATCGAGATCATCACCGAGGTGGTCGAGGAGATCTGCGCACCCGCCAACCGGTGGAGCGTGCGCACCGTCGGTGACCTGGGGTTGCTGGGCGACGAGACGGCCCGCCGCCTGCGCCACGCCGTCGACTCCACCAACGCCTGCGCACAGGACACCTCCTTTCAGGTCAACGTCGCCGTCGGTTACGGCGGCCGCCAGGAGATCGTCGAGGCGGTGCGCGGGCTGTTGTCCAAGGAGTTGGCCAACGGCGTCACCGGTGAGGCGCTGGTCGACGCCGTCACCGTCGACGCCATCTCGGAGAACCTCTACACCTCCGGCCAGCCCGACCCGGACCTGGTGATCCGCACCTCCGGCGAGCAGCGGCTGTCGGGCTTCCTGCTGTGGCAGAGCGCGTATTCGGAGATGTGGTTCACCGAGGCCCACTGGCCGGAGTTCCGCCGGGTCGACTTCCTGCGCGCGCTGCGCGACTACACCGCCCGGCATCGGCGCTTCGGGGCCTGAGCAATGGCGGGGCTCTCGGCGGTGGTGTTCGCGCTGAGTTGGTGGCTCGGCCTCTATCTGCTGGCGCGTGACCCGCGCAAACCGGTGCTGGTGCTGGCCGCCGTCGGGCTGTGCGGTTTCGCCGTGGTGGTGGCCCTGGACGCGGTGCGGGTGGCCGCGGTCGGCCGCGTCGAGTTGCTCGGCCAGATCGAGATCTTCCTGGTGGCCGTCCCGGGCGTGGCCTGGTTCGCGGTCCTGCTGGAGTTGGCCCGCTCCGGTGAGCAGTGGCGCAGCCGATCCGCCGAGATCGCCGCCGTCGTCGCGGTGGCGGTCCTGGCGCTGGTCGGTGCCGCGCTGGCCGGCGGCGTCGAGGGGCCGCTGCGCTTCGGCCACTGGCTGATGTTCGCGGTGATCTCGGTGGCGTCGCTGTCGGCCATGGTGCGCGCCGTGCTGCGCCGGCCGCGGCCGGGTTCGGTGGTGGGCGTGGTGGTGGTCGCCACGCTGTTCTTCGCGCTGGCCAACGCCATCCTCATCATCCCGTTGGGGCTGGTGCCCAGCGGGTTGGCACTGGCGGCAACGGGTTTCGACCTGCTGCTGCTCGGCGTCGCGGTGGCCCTTTGGGATGCGTTCGACGAGGGGCAGGCGCTCAAGGCCGACATGCTGCGTTCGTTCGTCGGCACGGTGCTGGTCGCCGGGATCTTCGGCGGGCAGGCGCTGATCGGGCTCGCGGTGATCGGCCCGGACGGGCGCGGGGTGGTGACCGTGCTGCTGTTCACCAGCCTGGCGGTCGCGATCGCGATCAACGTGCTGGCCGACCCGCTGGCCGGGCTGCTGGACCGGCTGGCGTTCTCGCCGACGCTGCGCGCGGATCGCGCGGCGTTGCGTGGCACCGAGGCGGCCCTGCCGCTGCGGGCCGACAACCCGCTCGACGACCTCGACGACGACGCCTTCGCCCGGGTGACGCGGCGCGCGCTGGGCCACTACGGCGACCTGACCAAGCTGGTCGCCAGCCCGCTGACGGCGCTGCCGGTGATCGACGAGCGGCTGGCCGCGCGCGGGGCGCCCGATCAGCCGTTGGAGCGGGCCAACGAACTCAAGGCGGTGCTGGCCGACCGGATCGCGGCGCTGAAGCCCCGCGACGGCGGCGACTTCGGCACCACCGATCAGTGGCGCTACTACAACGCGCTGTACTTCCCGTACGTCGTCGGGGTGCGGGCCTACGCGCAGAGCGCGACGGCCGCCGGCTTGGACCCGGTGGCGCGGCAGGCCTGGCAGTGGTTCGTCACCGAGGTGCCGCAGCGCTCGCTGCACAACTGGCAGAACGCCGCGGCCCGGGTGATCGCCGCCGACCTGCGCTCCGCGCCGGGTGATTTCGGTGCGCTGGGTTGCGGTGAGCGCGCCCGCGCGCACCCAAATCACTGAGTTGGCAGTGCGTGGCAGTGCCGCGTCTCGATCTGGCAGTGCCCGCTGAGCAGCATCGATGGTGTCCGAACCGAAATCTCACCCGAGTAGGAGCACCATCGATGACTGCCACCACCGCCGGCACGCCCCGGCTCCGCACCGACGACGCCGCCCTGCGCCTGGCTCTGCGCCTCGACGCCGTACCGACCGGGGTGATCGGGTTGGCCGTCGCGGTCTTCGCCGGCCCGCTGGGCTCGCTGACCGGGCTGACCCCCACCATCACCTTCATCGTCGGCACCGCCCTGGTGCTCTACGGCGCGGTCGTCTTCGCGCTGGCGCGGCTGCCGGAGGTGCGCACCGCCGGCATCGGCGTGATCGTCGCCAATTTGGCCTGCACCGTCGGTGTCGTGGCGGTGGTCGTGGCCGGCCTGGCCCCGCTGACCGGCATCGGTATCGCGGCCGCGCTGGCCTGCGCCGCCTACACCGCGTTCTTCGCGGGTCTGCAGTACCTCGGAGTGCGCCGTCTGGCGTGACTCCCGCCGCCCGGTGCGGTGGCGTGACGCCGTTGGAGGTTGCGGCGAAGCGCCCCGCACCGGTTCTGCTGTTTCAGAGCTTGCGCAGGCGCAACCGGTTGATCGAATGATCGGCGTCCTTGCGCAGCACCAGGGTGGCGCGCGGACGCGTCGGCAGGATGTTCTCGATGAGGTTGGGCCGGTTGATCGAATGCCAGATGTCGCGCGCGGCGAACTCGGCCTGCTGATCGGTCAGCGTGGAGTAGCTGTGGAAGTGCGACTGCGGGTTGGCGAACGCCCCGGCGCGCATCGACAGGAACCGCGAGATGTACCAGCCCTCGATGTCCTCGATGCGGGCGTCGACGTACACCGAGAAGTCGAACAGGTCCGACACCATCAGGGTGGGGCCGGTCTGCAGGACGTTGAGCCCCTCGAGCACCAGGATGTCGGGATGGCGGACCATCTGCTTCTCGCCCGGAATGATGTCGTAGAGCAGGTGCGAGTACACCGGCGCGCAGGCCACCTCGGCGCCGGACTTCACCGTCGTCACGAACCGCATCAGCGCGCGGCGGTCATAGGACTCCGGAAAGCCTTTGCGGTGCATGATGTTCCGCCGGGACAGCTCGGCGTTGGGATACAGGAAGCCGTCGGTGGTGACCAGATCGACCTTGGCGTGGTTGCCCCACCGGGCCAGCAGCGCCTGCAGCACACGCGCGGTGGTCGACTTGCCGACGGCCACACTGCCGGCCACGCCGATGATGAACGGCACCGGCCGGTCCGGGTTCTGGTCCGATTCGCCGAGGAACTCCGCCGTCGCGGCGAACAGGCGTTGGCGCGCAGCCACCTGCAGATGGATGAGTCGGGCCAGCGGTAGATAGACCTCTTCGACCTCGAGCAGGTCCAACTGCTCGCCCAGGCCACGCAGCCCCAGGACCTCTTCCTCGGTCAACTTGAGCGGCGTCGACATACGCAGCGCTCGCCATTGCTTTCGGTCGAACTCCACGTACGGGCTCGGCTCGCTCAGCCGCGACATGGCCTCAAGTCTTGCAGCACTGGTCACGCCGTGTGCGTGTGGGTGGCGTCCAACACGGGTGCGGCTACCGTTGGGCGGTATGGAACCCGCCTCGTTGATCCGCGAATATCTGTTGCTGGGGCTGCGCTTCGACCGCATCGAAGAGGGCTACGTGGACTCGTTCACCGGCGACCCCGCGCTGCGCCACCAGGTTGCCGACGAGCCCGCGCCGGACGCCGCCGACCTGTCCCGGCAGGCGCAACGCCTGCTGGCCGCGTTGCCCGAGGTGCCGCGCCGCGACGGGTTCGACGAGACCCGTGCCGCCTATCTGGGCGCCCATCTGCGCGCGCTGGAATGCGCGGCCCGCAAGTTCGCCGGGACCGACGTCGGATTCGTCGACGAGGTCAGCGCCTACTTCGACGTCGACATCACCAAGGGCGATCAGGACCGCTACCGCGAGGCGCACGCCCGGCTGGACGAGGTGCTCGGCGGCACCGGGCCGCTCGTCGACCGGATGGAGGCCGACCGCCGCGCCGACGAGATCCCGCCGGAGCGCCTGGGCGAATGCATCGCGGCGTTCTCCAGCGCGCTGCGCGACCGGGTCCGCGCGGAGTTCCCGCTGTCCGAGACCGAGACCATCGACTACGAGATCGTCACCGACAAGCCCTGGTCGGGGTTCAACTACTACCACGGGGACTACCGCTCGACGGTCGCGGTCAACGCCGACCTCAAGCAGCAGATGGCGAACCTGCCGTCGCTGGTGGCCCACGAGTCCTATCCCGGCCACCACACCGAGCACTGCCGCAAGGAGGCCGGGCTGGTCGAGGGCCTCGATCAGCAGGAACAGACCATCTTCCTGGTCAACACGCCCCAGTGCCTGATGGCCGAGGGGCTGGCCGACCTGGCGCTGTACGCGGCGATCGGCCCGGAATGGGGCAGTTGGGCCGCGGAGATCTACGCCGACCTGGGCCTGCGGTTCGACGCCGAACGCGCCCAGGCGATCTCGGCCGCCCGCGCCACGCTGGCCGACGTCCGCCAGGACGCCGCGCTGATGCTGCACGACGAGCACCGCGACCTCGACGACGTCGTCGCCTACGTGCGGCGCTGGCTGCTGGTCGACGAGACCCGCGCCCGGCAGATGATGAGGTTCCTGTCCTCGCCGCTGTGGCGGGCCTACACCAGCACCTACGTCGAGGGTTATCGGTTGCTGCGGCCCTGGCTGGACAACCGGCCCGAGGGGGTGAGCCTGACCCAGCGGTTCGGCCGGCTGCTCGATGAGCCGCTGATCCCGTCGACCCTGCGCGCCGCGGCCTGAGCGGGCGAGTTTGGTCGCCCGGGGCCGCGGTTTAGGCTTGGGCCATGACTGCTGATTCCACCGTTTCCAGCTCGACCGCCCCGGGTGCGGAGTACGCGGCGACCGCGAGTGCCGCGTACCGCGCGGCGCTGGAGGTCATCGAGTCGGTGGAGCCCCGCGTCGCGGCGGCCACCCGCAAGGAACTGGCCGATCAGCGGGACTCGCTGAAGCTGATCGCCAGCGAGAACTACGCCTCCCCGGCGGTGCTGCTGACCATGGGGACCTGGTTCTCCGACAAGTACGCCGAGGGCACCGTCGGCCACCGCTTCTACGCGGCCTGCCAGAACGTCGACACCGTCGAGGCGCTGGCCGCCGAGCATGCGCGCGAGCTGTTCGGCGCGCCGTATGCCTACGCCCAGCCGCACTCCGGCATCGACGCGAACCTGGTGGCCTACTGGGCCATCCTGGCCACCCGGGTCGAGGCGCCGGGCCTGGCCGAACTGGGCGCCAAGCACGTCAACGACCTGTCCGAGGCGGACTGGGAGAAGCTGCGGGCCAAGCTGGGCAACCAGCGGCTGCTCGGCATGTCGCTGGACACCGGCGGTCACCTCACGCACGGCTTCCGGCCCAACATCTCCGGCAAGATGTTCCACCAGCGCCAGTACGGGACTGATCCGGCTACTGGCTTTATCGACTACGACGCCGTGGCCGCGGCCGCCCGCGAGTTCAAGCCGCTGGTGCTGGTCGCCGGCTACTCGGCCTACCCGCGCCGGGTCAACTTCGCCAAGATGCGCGAGATCGCCGACGAGGTCGGCGCCACGCTGATGGTCGACATGGCGCACTTCGCCGGTCTGGTCGCCGGCAAGGTCTTCACCGGCGACGAGGACCCGGTGCCGCACGCGCACGTCACCACCACCACCACGCACAAGTCGCTGCGCGGTCCGCGCGGCGGGCTGGTGCTGGCCACCGAGGAGTACGCGCCGGCCGTCGACAAGGGCTGCCCGATGGTGCTCGGCGGCCCGCTGTCGCACGTGATGGCGGCCAAGGCCGTCGCGCTCGCCGAGGCCCGTCGCCCCGAGTTCCGGACCTACGCCCAGGCCGTCGCCGACAACGCGCAGGCGCTGGCCGACGGGTTCGTCAAGCGGGACGCGGGCCTGGTCACCGGCGGCACCGACAACCATCTGGTGCTGCTGGATGTGACATCGTTCGGACTCACCGGCCGCCAGGCCGAGTCCGCGCTGCTCGACGCCGGCATCGTCACCAACCGCAACGCGATCCCGGCCGACCCCAACGGGGCCTGGTACACCAGCGGTATCCGGTTGGGCACGCCCGCGCTGACCACCCGCGGCTTCGGCGCCGACGACTTCGATCGGGTGGCCGAACTGGTCGTCGACGTGCTGAAGAACACCCAGGCGCAGGGCACCTCCAAGGCCAAGTACAGCCTGGCCGACGGCACCGCCGAGCGGGTGCACGCCGCGGCGGCCGAGCTGCTCGACGCCAACCCGTTGTACCCGGGGTTGACGCTGTAGCGCCGGTGCGGCGGGGGATACGGCGGGGCGATTTCAAGAAACATGTGAACTCGGGTTACAGTTAGTTTTATGGCTGAGTTCCCCATTGCCAACGCCTTGACCCTCGAGCTGGAACCGGTGGTCGCAGAGAACCTGCAGCGTCACCTGGACACCGCCGAAGAGTGGTTCGCCCACGACTACGTGCCCTTCGAACAGGGCGAGAACTTCGCGTTCCTGGGCGGCCGGGACTGGGAGCCCTCGCAGCAGACGCTGCCGCAGCACATCGTCGACGCCTGCGAGATCCTGCAGATCACCAAGGACAACCTCGCCGGCTATCACCGCGAACTCGTCGAGCACTTCATCCTGGAGTGGAAGTGGGGACGGTTCATCGGCCGCTGGACCGCCGAGGAACACCTGCACGCCATCGTGATGCGCAACTACCTGGTGGTCACCCGCAACTTCGACCCGACGGCCAACGAGGACGTCCGCGTCGACCACGTGATGAACAAGGGCTACCGGGCCAGTTCGTTCACCCAGATCGAGACCCTGGTCTTCATGGCGCTCTTCGAGCGCAGCTTCGCGGTGTTCTGCCGGCGCGCCGCCGAGCAGACCGAGGAGCCCATCCTGAAGTCGCTGCTGAACCGGATCGCCGTCGACGAGGAACGCCACGAGGTGTTCTTCGCCAACCTGGTGCGTTGGTGCGTGCAGTACGACGAGGCCGAGACCATCGCGGCCGTCGCGCGGCGCGCCAAGGAACTACAGGCCCCCGGCGCCGACATCGACGCCTTCGCCGGCAAGGTCGCCAACGTCGCCGAGGCAGGCATCTTCGGCCCCGAGCAACTGCGCCAGGTGATTTCCGACGAGATCACCGCCTTCGGGCTGGACGACCGCGAAGAACTCCGCGAGTTCATCTGCGCGTAACCGCGTTTCGGCGCGCCTGCAGCCTCGCATCGGCGTTGCGGGAGTAGCGTCGTTGTCGATGGCTAGCGACATGCTCTGCTATCCGGGCGGTATCTCCCGTAGCTACTACGGCAGGACCGGCCCCGGTCCTGATGCCGCTGCGCCCGCTGACAACACCTCCGCGGGGCCGCGTGGGTCGAGGAGCGCCACGTGAGTGATTCACCGAAGGCTCAGTCGGACAACTCGTCGGAAGGCCTGCGGACCTATGTCCTGGATACTTCCGTCCTGCTTTCCGACCCGTGGGCGGCCACCCGGTTCGCCGAGCATGAGGTTGTCGTACCGCTGGTCGTGATCAGCGAGCTGGAAGCCAAGCGGCACCATCACGAACTCGGTTGGTTCGCGCGTCAGGCGCTGCGCATGTTCGATGATCTCCGGCTGGAGCATGGGCGCCTCGACCAACCGATTCCCGTTGGGACTCAGGGTGGTTCGCTGCATGTCGAGCTGAATCACAGCGATCCGAACGTGCTGCCGGCGGGGTTCCGGACCGGCACCAACGACGCCCGCATCCTGACCTGCGCGGCGAACCTGGCCGCCGAGGGCAAGCGGGTCACGCTGGTCAGCAAGGACATCCCGCTGCGGGTCAAGGCCGGCGCCGTCGGCCTGGCCGCCGACGAGTACCGCGCCCAGGACGTCATCACCTCGGGCTGGACCGGCATGACCGAACTCGACGTGGTGCCCGAGGATGTCGACACCCTGTTCGCCGACGGCGAGCTGGACCTCGAACAGGCACGAGACCTGCCCTGCCACACCGGGATTCGGCTGCTCGGCGGGACCTCGCACGCACTGGGTCGGGTCAACGCCGACAAGCGCGTGCAACTGGTGCGTGGCGACCGCGAGGTATTCGGGCTGCGGGGCCGCTCCGCCGAACAGCGCGTCGCGCTGGATCTGCTGCTGGACGAGTCGGTGGGCATCGTCTCGCTCGGCGGCAAGGCCGGCACCGGCAAGTCGGCGCTGGCCCTGTGCGCCGGCCTGGAGGCCGTGCTGGAGCGCCGCACCCAGCGCAAGGTCGTGGTCTTCCGCCCGCTGTATGCCGTCGGCGGCCAGGACCTCGGCTACCTGCCCGGCAGCGAGAGCGAGAAGATGGGCCCGTGGGCGCAGGCCGTCTTCGACACCCTCGAAGGCCTGGCCAGCCCGGCCGTCCTCGAGGAGGTGCTGGCCCGCGGCATGCTGGAGGTGCTGCCGCTGACCCACATCCGCGGCCGCTCGCTGCACGACTCGTTCGTCATTGTCGACGAGGCGCAGTCGCTGGAGCGCAACGTGCTGCTGACCGTGCTGTCGCGGCTGGGAACCGGCTCGCGGGTGGTGCTCACCCACGACGTCGCCCAGCGCGACAACCTGCGGGTGGGCCGCCACGACGGGGTCGCCGCGGTCATCGAGAAGCTCAAGGGGCATCCGCTGTTCGCACACATCACCCTGCTGCGCAGCGAGCGCTCGCCGATCGCCGCGCTGGTCACCGAAATGCTCGAGGAGATCACCCCGAGCGCGCTGTCCTAGTGATTTCGGCGTGATTTCCCATACTCAGCATGGGAAATCACGCCGAAATCGCGTGCGGGTGGGGATGATTAGCCGCCATGCACTCGACCATCGCGATCGCCCTGACGGTCATGGTGTTCGGCTACGCCGTGATGTCGGCGATCGTGCACCGGTGGTATGTCGCGCCCGCCCTGATCTTCGTCGCGGCGGGAATGTTGCTGGGGCCGTCGGGCATCGGGGTCCTGCCCGAGAGCGAGGACGCCGACACCTTCACCGTGCTGGCGCAGCTGGCGCTGACCGTCATCCTGTTCAACCACGCCGTCGCCGTCGTGACCGGCGGTCTGCGCGGTCGGATCACCGGCCGGCTGGTGCTCATCGGTATCCCCCTGACGCTGATCCTGGGCACCGTCACCGCGCTGCTCCTGCTGCCGGTGCTGCCGCTGTGGGAGGCGGTCTGCCTGGCCGCCATCCTGGCGCCCACTGAGGTCGCGCTGATCGAGGCGCTGTTGGAGGACCGTCGGATCCCCGAGCAGGTCCGGCATGCGCTGTCGGTGGAATCCGGGCTGTACGACGGGTTCGCCCTGGCGACGCTGCTCGCGGCCATCGCGGTGGCCTCGGGCAGCGCCGAGGACGAGAGCGCCACGGCGTGGGTGCTGTTCGCGGTGCGCACCGAGTTGCTGTCGGTGGCGGTGGGCGCGGGGGTCGGGCTGTTGGGCTCGATGGTCATCGTGTACTCGGTGCGGCGGCACTGGATGAGCAAGACCTGGGCGCAGTTGGCGACGCTGGCCGTGGCGCTGCTGTGCTTCCAGGTGGGGGAGACCCTGCACGCCAGCGGCTTCGTGGCCGCCTTCGTCGGCGGGCTGGTGTACGCGGTGGTGAGCCGGCGCGCGGGGGAGGTGCTGCCCACCCAGGTCACCGATGCGACGGGGAAACTGCTCGAACTGCTGGTCTTCGCGCTGTTCGGCGCCTACCTGCTGGTGTCCGGTTGGCGCGAGGCCACCTGGCAGGTGGTGCTGTTCGCGGTGCTGGCGTTGGTGGCGGTGCGGATGGCCGCGGTGGCGGCGGCGCTGTGGGGCACCGAGGCGCCGCTGCGCAGCCGGTTGTTCATCGGCTGGTTCGGGCCGCGCGGGATCGGCAGCCTGGTGCTGGCGATGATCGTGCTGGGCCGCGGCGAACTCGAACACAGCGATCTGTTGGTTCAGGTCACGGTGGTCGCGGTGAGCATCAGCCTGGTGCTGAGCAGCGTGACCGTGCCGTGCGGGATCCGGCTGGTGTCGGTCGATCGGCTTGTCCGGTCTGGCCCCTGACCGCCGCGGGGACATAGTAGATTCAACGCCCATGAGGAAGTCAGTGGTGGCGATGTTCGTGGGCGGCAGCGCGGTGGCCGCGGCAATCGCGGTGGCGCCGGTGGCGCAGGCCGATCAGTTGGGCTACGTCATCAACGTGACGTTGGGCCCCGGCTACAACTTCCCGAACGCGGAGGCCGCCCTGGACTACGGCTACATGCTGTGCGACCGGATCGCCGCCGGTGACAGCTACCCGGCGATGGCCGAGCAGATCAAGCGCGACTTCGGCCCCGACGAGTACAAGGTGTCCTACCTGCTGAGCCAGTCCGCGCAGGAGCTGTGCCCGGCGCAGACCTGGCAGCTGCGCCAGTCGGTCGGCGACGGCTACCGCCCCGCGCCCTAGTCCCGTAAGGCCCGGCGGATACGCCACGGGCCGGGCAGAAATGCCACCGAGATCGCCGAAATGACCGAGACGGCAATCAGATAGGCCGCGATCGAGTCGCTGGTCTCGGTGGCCGCATACAGCGCCACTGCGATGGTCGGCGCGAACGCCGAGCCCAAGACCTGCGAGAGCGTGTAGCCCACCGAGACCGCGCTGTAGCGGACGTCGGCGTCGAACACCAGGCTGAACAGTGATCCGGTGACGCCGGCCGCGGGCGCCATCGCCAGCCCGAACACCAGCACCAGGGCCGCCAGGAACAGCGCCGCGTTGCCGGTGTTGATCAGCGCGAAGGTCGGGAAGACCGCGGCGCCCATCGCCACCACGCCGCCGAGGAACACCGGCTTGCGGCCTACCCGGTCCGACAGCGCCCCGAACAGCGGATAGGTCACCACCGCGACCACGGCGGCGACGAACACGCCGAACAGCGCCTCGGTGCGTCCGATCCCGGCGACCGTCGTCCCATAGGACACCAGGTACGCCACGCAGATGTAGGCGAACACCCCCTGGGACAGGTAGGCGCCGGCCACCAGCAGGATCTGCCGCCAGTGCTTACGGAACGCCTCGGCCACCGGGATCCGGACGGTGGCCGCGCGCTCGCGCACCGCGGCGAAGTCCGGGCTCTCGGCCAGCGACAGCCGGATCACCAGGCCGATGATGATCAGCACGGCGCTGGCCAAAAACGGGATCCGCCAACCCCAGGACAGGAACTGCTCGTCGGGCAACTGCGCGACGGTGAAGAACGCCAGCGTGGCCAGCGCGGTCCCGGCCGGGGCACCCATCTGCGGGAAGGCCCCGAAGAAACCCTTGCGCGACGGCGGCGCGTGCTCGACGGCCATCAGGGTGGCACCGCCCCACTCGCCGCCCACGGCGAAGCCCTGCAGCAGTCGCAGCGCGGTCAGCAGCACGGGTGCGGCCATACCGATCTGGGCGTAGGTGGGCAGCAGCCCCATGGCGACGGTGGAGCCGCCCATCAGCAGCAGCGAATACACCAGCATCCGCTTGCGGCCCACGCGATCACCGAAGTGGCCGAACACGACTCCGCCGAGGGGCCGCGCCACAAAGCCGACGCCGAAGGTCGCGAAGGACAGCAGCACGCCGACCGACGGCTCGGCCTCCGGGAAGAACAGCTTCGGGAACACCAGTGCGGCGGCGGTCCCGTAGATCAGGAAGTCGTAGAACTCGACCGTCGTGCCGACGAAACTCGCGATCGCCGCCCGCCACGGAGAAAGCTTCATCGTCGTCATGATTTCGGCGTGATTACCGTCGCTCAGCGTGGGAAATCACGCCGAAATCGCTAGGTGTCAGTCGCGGACCTTCGCCATGGCCAGCACGTCGAGGCGACGGTCCAGTTCCTCCTCGGACAGCTTGTCGCCGATCAGCCCGCGGTCGATCACGGTCTGGCGGATGGTCTTCTTCTCGGCCAACGCCTGCTTGGCGACCTTGGCGGCCTCCTCGTAGCCGATCGCGGAGTTCAGCGGCGTCACGATCGACGGCGAGGACTCGGCCAGGGTGCGCAGGCGCTCCTCGTCGGCTTCGAGGCCGTCGATGCACTTGGCGGCGAACAACTTCGACGAGTTGGCCAGCAGCGTGAACGACTCCAGCACGTTGCGGGCCATCATCGGGATGTAGACGTTGAGCTCGAAGGCGCCGTTGCCGCCGCCCCAGGTGACCGCGGCGTCGTTGCCGATCACCTGCGCGGCGACCTGCGTGATGGCCTCGGGGATCACCGGGTTGACCTTGCCGGGCATGATCGAGCTGCCGGGCTGCAGGTCGGGCAGGTGCAGTTCGCCCAGACCGGTCAGCGGGCCCGAACCCATCCAGCGGATGTCGTTGGCGATCTTGGTGAGCGAGACCGCGATGGTCTTCAGCGCGCCGGAGGCCTCGACCAGCCCGTCGCGGGCCGCCTGGGCCTCGAAAGAGTCCAGGGCCGGACGCAGTTCGGTGACGCCGGTCTTGGCCACCAGCACCTCGACCACCTTCGGACCGAAGCCGTCGGGCGCGTTGAGGCCGGTGCCGACGGCGGTGCCGCCGATGGCCAGCTCACCGAGGCGGGGCAGCGTGGCCTGCACCCGCTCGATACCGGCCTGGATCTGCCGGGCGTAGCCGCCGAACTCCTGGCCCAGGGTCACCGGCACGGCGTCCATCAGGTGGGTGCGGCCGGACTTCACCGTGGTGCGCCACAGCTTGGCCTTGGCGTCGAGCGAGGAGTGCAGCACCTCCAGCGCCGGGATCAGGTCCCGCACCGCGGCTTCGGTGGCCGCGATGTGGGTGGCCGTCGGGAAGGTGTCGTTCGACGACTGCGACATGTTCACGTCGTCGTTGGGGTGCACGGTGGTGCCGTTGGCAGCGCAGATCGAGGCGATGACTTCGTTGGTGTTCATGTTCGAGCTGGTGCCCGAGCCGGTCTGGAAGACGTCGATGGGGAACTGGTCGTCGTGCTTGCCGTCGGCGATCTCGGCCGCGGCGGCGATGATCGCGTCGGCCTTGGCGGCGTCGAGCAGCCCGAGGTCCTTGTTCACCTGCGCGCAGGCGCCCTTGAGCAGTCCGAGCGCGCGGATCTGGGTGCGCTCGAGGCCGCGGCCGGAGATCGGGAAGTTCTCCACGGCGCGCTGCGTCTGGGCCCGCCACAAGGCGTTTACCGGCACCCGGACTTCGCCCATGGTGTCGTGTTCGATGCGGTACTCGGCGGCGTCGCTGGTCATGGGAGCCCTTCGGTCGTGAATTGGATGGTGGTGGAAGCGATCTACGGCAGCGGGTAGGCCGCGGACTTGTCCCCGGTGAAGTTCACCGCGGAGTATTCGTTGAGCTTGGACAGCCGGTGGTAGGCCTCGATCATGCGCACGGTGCCGGACTTGGACCGCATGACGATCGAGTGGGTGGTGCAGCCGCCGCCGAAGAACCGCACGCCCTTGAGCAGGTCGCCGTCGGTGACGCCGGTGGCGCAGAAGAAGACGTTCTCGCCGGACACCAGGTCCTTGGTGCTGAGCACGCGGTCCAGGTCGTGGCCGCGGTCCAGGGCGCGCTGACGTTCCTCGTCGTCGGTGGGGGCCAGGGTGGCCTGGATCTCGCCGCCCATACAGCGGATGGCCGCGGCGGTGATGATGCCCTCCGGGGTGCCGCCGATGCCCACCAGCAGGTCGGTGCCGGACTCCGGCCGGCACGCCGAGATGGCGCCGGCCACGTCGCCGTCGGAGATCAGCCGGATGCGCGCGCCGGCCTCGCGGACGTCGGCCATCAGCTTCGCGTGCCGCGGCCGGTCCAGGATGCAGACGGTGATGTCGGAGACCGAGGCCTTACGGACCTTGGCGATGCGCTGGATGTTGGCCGCAATGGGCGAGGTGATGTCGATGAACTCGGCCACGTCCGGGCCGGCGGCGATCTTGTTCATGTAGAACACCGCCGACGGGTCGAACATGGCGCCGCGCTCGGCCACCGCCAACACGGAGATGGCGTTCGGCATGCCCTTGCTCATCAGGGTCGTGCCGTCGATGGGGTCGACGGCGAAGTCGCAGTCGGGCCCGTCGCCGTTGCCGACCTCTTCGCCGTTGTAGAGCATCGGGGCGTTGTCCTTCTCGCCCTCGCCGATGACCACGACGCCGCGCATCGACACGGAGTTGACCAGTTCGCGCATGGCGTCGACGGCCGCGCCGTCGCCGCCTTCCTTGTCGCCGCGCCCCACCCAGCGGCCGGCGGCCATGGCCCCGGCCTCGGTGACCCGCACCAATTCCAGGGCGAGGTTGCGGTCGGGAGCCTCGCGGCGCTTGGGCTGGGCTGATGTGGCGGCACCGTCAGTCATGTGCGTGATTGTCCCAGAAGCGGGTCTGCGATTGGGAGCTGGGATACTGGTGGGGTGACTACCCCAGGACCAGAGCCGACCGAGGCCGCCGGTTCGGCGACTCCGCAGCCGCCGGCGTCCGGTGGACCAGGGGTTCCGCACCCGAAGGAGGCCAAACCGCGGGTGCTGCAGGACGGCCGCGACATGTTCTGGTCGATGGCGCCGCTGATCGTCGCGTGCATCGTGCTGGCGGGGCTGCTCGGCATGTGTTCGTTCCAGGCCAGTGGGCCCACGATGGGCAACATCCCCAGCTACGACGCGGCCGGCGCGTTGCAGGCCGACGCCGAGACCATGGACTTCCCGATCCGCCTGCCCGCCGTCCCCGAGGATTGGCAGTCCAACTCCGGGCGCCGCGGCGGCCTCGAGGCCGCCCGCACCGACCCGGACACCGGCGCCCAGGTGCGCGCGCTGGTCTCCACGGTCGGCTACATCACCGGATCCGGGCATTACCTGAGCCTGACCCAGAGCGACGCCGACGAGGCCAGGCTGGTCGCTTCGATCCAACCCGATGTGGTCCCGACGGGCAGCGTCGACGTCGACGGGGTGACCTGGGTGATCTACGAGGGCGGCGAGCGTGACGAGCCGGTGTGGACGACGCTGCTGCCCGCCCCGCAGGGCAAGACCCAGCTGGCGATCACCGGCGCCGGCAGTGTTGACGAGTTCCGTACCCTGGCCAGGGCGACACAGTCGCAGGCGCCGCTGGCCCCCCGGGCCTGAGCCGAGCCGCACCCGCCGAGAGGAGCACCGTGAGCGAAGCACCGGAAGCAGATCTCAGCGGGTGGACGTGTGAACCCTTCACCGGCGGTGGGCTCACCTACGACGTGTACCGCAAGGGCCAGGGCCCCGGGGTGGTGCTCATCCCGGAGATGCCGGGGCTGCACCCGGGCGTGCTGGCCCTGGGAAATCACCTGGTGGACAACGGCTTCACGGTCGCGGCGCCGTCGCTGTACGGCACGCCGGGCGCGGCGATCGGGCCGGGCACGGTGGTCACGCTGCTGAAGGGTTGCGTGGTCAAGGAGTTCGCCGCGTTCGCCACCAACAAGAAGCGCCCGATCAGCGACTTCCTGCGGGCGCTGGCGCGCGATCTCAACGACAAGACCCCCGGCAAGGGCGTCGGCGTCATCGGCCAGTGTTTCTCCGGCGGTTTCGCGTTGGCCGCCGCCGTCGACGACGCGGTGCTGGCGCCCGTGCTGAGCCAGCCGTCGCTGCCGCTGCCGTTGACCGCCAAGCAGCGCCGCGATCCGGGGATCTCCGAGGGCGAGTTGCGGATCGTGGAGAAGCGGGCCGCCGAGGAGGGCCTGTGCGCACTGGGCCTGCGCTTCAGCGAGGACCCGATGTCACCGGGCGCGCGGTTCCAGACGCTCAAGGCGCGCCTCGGCGACGCCTTCGAGGTCATCGAGATCAATTCGGCCCCGGGCAATCCGACCGGTCTGAGCCGGATGGCGCATTCGGTGCTCACCGATCAGGTGCGTGAGCGCGACGGCCATCCCGCCTACGAGGCGCGCCGGCGGACGGTGGAGTTCCTCAAGAATCGGCTGACGCCGTAGCCGGTGCCGGCTTGTCGGTCGTGGTGCGGCCGAACGGCCACCAGCGTTTCCAGAACGGTTCCTTGCGTTCGGCCTCGTCGTCCTCGTCGTCGGCGGCGTCCAACTCGTCCAGCGGGGCACCCTTGTAGACCGCCAGATACACGCTGATGGTGGTGACGATGACGATCATCAGCACCGGACCCAGCACGATGCCGACGAAGCCGAACATCTTCAGCCCGGCGAAGACCGACAGCAACATCAGGGCCGGGTGCAGGTGCGCGCTCTTGGGGACCAGGAACGGCCGCAGCACGTTGTCGATATTGGTGACCACCACCAGGTGGAACACGACGACAAAGATGCCGCCGACGACGTTGCCGAACAACGCCATGCCGATGCCCAGCGGGATGGTCACGATGCCGGCGCCCAGCGGGATGAACGACAGCGCGCTCAAGAAGATGACGAACATGAAGAAGCCGTCGTGCAGACCGGCGATGTACAACGAGATCGCGGCCGCGACACCCTGACACACGGCGATGATGAACTGGCCGCGCACGGTGGCGGTGACCATGGCCCCGACCTTGGCCAGGTAGATGTTCGACACGTCCTGGCCCAGCGGGTTGAGGTCGCGGAACAGCGCGAGGACCTTCTCGCCGTTGGTGAGCAACGCCAGGAACACGTACAGGAAGATGATGGCCGAGGTGATGACCATCGCGATGCTGCCCACCGAACCGCGGGCCACGTGCAGGGCCATCTCGCCGACGTTCTGACCGATTCGGGTGATGGTGTCCTGCACCGATTCCGGGGTCAGTTCGATGTTCAGGAACGGCACCCTGGCCAGCAGTTCGTTGGCGGTGTCGAGCAGTCGCTTGCCCAACTCGGTGAGGTCGGTTTCCGCCATCCAATGGCTGATGCCGTTGACCATCTGGCTGATCTGGATCACCGCGAGGAACACGATCCCGCTCAGCGGTGCGGCCACGATCGCGATGGACGCCAACAGCGTCGCCGTGGCGGACAGGCCCACGCTGTGGCGGGCCCGCAGCCGCGAGTAGATGGGCCGGAACAGATACGCCAGCACCGCCGCCATCGCGATGAGTACCAGGTAGCTGCGCAGGAAATAGGCGCCGAACGCCAACGCGATGATCGTCAGGACGGCCAGGACGCGCTTCTGCGTCACCGTGAACTCGTTGAGCACGGCCCGATCCTATGCGGAAATCGTTACTGCGCAGCGAGCTTTGCGATGTGGGCGGCGATGTCGGGATAACGCTTGAGGTGCGCGCCGCCGTTGATGTCGAGCACCTCGCCGGTGATCCAGGACGCTTTGGGGGAGACCAGGTAGGCCACCGCGTCCGCGATGTCCTGCGGGGTGCCGGTGCGGCCCAGCGCGGTGTTCTCGGTGTACTCCTCGACGACCCCGGGAACCAGCGCGGCGCCCTCGGTCAGCGGGGTGTGCACGAAACCGGGGGCCACGGCGTTGACCCGGATGCCCCGCGGGCCCAGTTCCAGCGCCGCGACCTCGGTGAGCATCGCCAGGCCGGCCTTGGCCGCGCAGTAGGCGCTCATCCCGATCGCGGGCTGGCGGGCGTTCAGCGACGCCAGCGACACGATCACCCCGCCGGCCGACATCCGTGGTGCGGCGTGTTTGAGGACGATGAAGCCGCCGGTGAGGCACACGTCGACGACCTCGCGGAACTGCTCGACGGCCAGATCGGCGATCACCCCGAATCCGGAGAAGCCCGCGCAGTTGATCACGGCGTCCGGCGGTGCCGCGGTGGCGAACAGGTGCTGCACCGAGGCTTCGTCGGTGACCTCGACCGGTGCCGCGGTGTGCGGGTCGCCGAGTTCGGCGGCGCGCTGCCGGGCGGCGTCGAGGTTGCAGTCGGCGAGCGTGACGACATGGCCGTCGGCGGCCAGCGTCTGTGCGGTGGCCCAACCGATTCCGGAGGCGGCACCGATGACGACGGCGTGTGCGGGGTTGCTCACAGGTGCTCCGGACTCGGGTCGCCCCATTTGGCTGCGATGGCCCCCCACGGGTCGGCATAGGGCCCCTCGGCCCGGTAGTAGGGCGCGCGCCGCTGGAGGATCGCGTGGGCCAGCGGCGCAGCCAGCCGCAGCAGCGGCCGCTTCCACCCCGTCCGTTCGGCGGTCTCGATCAACAGGTCAGGCCACGAATGATGTTGGAAGCCAAGAGCTTCCTGGGACCGCGTGGTGTCCATCCAGTCGGTGGCGAACCAGTCGGTATCGCTGTTCGGGTTGCCCTTGAGGCCGACGGGCAGGCCGCCGACCAGCCCCATGGCCGCGGCCACCGCCGAACCGACATCGCCCTGCAGCAGGCGGTGAGAATCGTCGCCGCCGATCAGCAACGTCTCGCCGAGGACGGGGGCGGTGGTCGCCGCTGCGAAGGCCCGCGCGACATCGCGGACATCGACCGTGCTCAGCCGGTTGTCGGTGGGCAGCAGACCTTCGAAGTACATGTTGTCGAAGTTCATCAGCCCGGCGACCTCGACGGTCATCACGCCGCCGAGACGCAGGATCACCCAGTCCAGTTCGGCCGCGCGCACCAGTCGCTCCGACGCCAGCTTGTGCGCGCCGTAGAGATCCGACGGGTTGGGCGGGGTGTCCGAGGTCAGCAGGTCGGTGATTCTGTGCGGGTTGCGGGCGCCGTAGACCGCGATGCTGGAGGCCTGCACGAACCGCGGGGGTGTTGCTTGTTTGGCCGCCGCGGCCAGTAGGTGGCCGGTTGCGTCGACGTTGACCTTGCGCGCCAGCTCCCGGCGGGCGTAGATCAGCGGCGGGATGACGGCGGCCAGGTGGATGACGACCTCGGGGGCGACGCCGCCGATCAGGTTGTCGACGGCGGCCGGGTCGGTGAGGTCGGCGTAGCGCACCTGCACCTCCGAGGGCAGCTTGGCCGCGGCCTCCCGGTTGGCCGGTACGTCCAGGTCGCTGGCGACGACGTTTTGCCCGTCGGCGGCCAACTGCCGCACCGTCGCCGATCCGACCAGGCCGAATGCGCCGGTGACAAGGACCGTCATAGATTGCCTCCCCCTCGTTGGCTCATATAGAACACGTTGCAGGAATCATTGCCTACCGGCAACGCCTACGCCAGAGTGGCGGGGAAACGCCTAACGGGCAGCAGCCACCGCGGGTGCGCCCTGCCCGGCCTTCATCGTCTCGAACAGCTCCACGTAGTAGGGCAGGCATTCGGCCAGCGCCTGCTCGGTGGTGAACAACGGGCGATAGCCGAGGTCGCGGCGGGCCTTCTCGATGGAGAAGTAGTTGTCCAGGTAAAGCCGTTCCACCGCAAGGGGTTCCAACAGCGGCGCCGGCAGGCCGAACTTGAAGTGCAGCCGTTGCCAGCCCGTCATCACCGCGCGCACCAACCGGCCGGAGACGCGGAACTTCGGCCAGTGCTGGCCGCACGCCTCGACCACGGGCCGGGAGAACTCGAACATGTTGATGGGGTCGTCGTCGTTGATGAAGTACGCCTGCCCGGGCGCGGTCCCGCCGGGAACGAGGTGCTCGGCGGCCAGCGTGAAACCGTGAATCAGGTTGTGCACGTAGGAGTTGTCCAGCTTGGCGTTCTTGTTGCCGATCAGCACCTTGACGTGGCCGGCCAGCACGCTCTCGAACACCTTGCGGAACATCGTCTGATCGCCGCGGCCCCAGATACCGCTGGGCCGGATCGAACACGTCAGCATGCCCTCGACGCCGTTCTGCTCCAGCACGTAGCGTTCGGCGACCACCTTGGTCTCGGTGTAGAGATCGTTGAAACGCTCGGTGTAGGGCAGGGTTTCGTCGCCGCGGGAGATCACCTGACCGCCCATCACCACGCTGTTGGACGCGGTGTACACGAACCGCCGCGTCCCGGCGGCGCGGGCCGCCTGCAGCAGATTCTTCGTGCCCTCGACGTTGACCGAATAGCTGCGTTGCCGGTACTCCTCGGTGACCGAGGCGCCGCCCATCAGGTCGATGATCGCGGCGGTGTGAAAAATCGTGTCGATGCCGTCGACCACCCGCGCGATGTCCCCGGCGTCGGTGAGATCGCCGACGACGGTCTCGAGTCGATCGTGTGTCGGCAGCGGCGACGGGACACGGTCGAAGGAGCGGACGGTCAGCCCGCGCTCGAGCAGTGCGGTCACCAGGTTGGCGCCGAGGAAACCGGAACCGCCGGTGACCAGGACACGGCCGAGGTCGGTGGTCAGCGTTGCATCACCCATGATCGAGAAGCGTAACTGAAACGTGTTCCAGTTACGACCCCTCGGCGAGAAATCTCGGGTCTAGTCCCCGTCCGGGTCGTCGTCGGAGGCCAGTGCCTTCTCGATCCGTTCGCGCGCCCCGGCTAAGTATTCCTCGCAGCGTTTGGCCAGCTTCTCGCCGCGTTCCCACAGTCTCAGCGACTCGTCCAGATCCAGGCCGCCCTGCTCCAGGGCCTGCACAACGTCGATCAATTCGTCGCGGCAATCCTCGTAGCCGAGCTCACTAAGGGCTCTAGTGTCGTCGCTTTCAGTCACGTGCCTCTCCTTGACTCACAGCCGTCACGGCGCCGTCGGCGACGCGGATTCGCAACTCGGTGCCCGCGGGGGCATCGGCCACCGCACGCAGCACCTGCGCCCCGGCCTGCACCACCGCGTAGCCGCGGGCCAGCGTCGCGGCGGGCCCCAGCGTCGACAACCGGGCACGCAGATGCTCGACCCGGTCCGATTCCCCGGCGACCAGGCGGGTGACGTCCTTGCGGATGGTGCGGCGGGCCCGGTGCACCCCGTCGGCGCGGTCACTGAGCATGCGCAGCGGATCGGCGAGCACCGGCCGGCTGCGCAGTTGCGCGATGTGGCGCTCCTCGCGGCCCACCCAGCTGCGCAGCGCCC
>JAEWRC010000198.1 GCA_023460175.1 Actinomycetes bacterium | reverse complement strand
CCGCGTCCCCGTCGCCGCCGTGGTCGCGGCCGGCGACCGCCGCCCCGAAACTCAGCGGTACCCGGGCGGCGCGCGCCACGGTCTCGGCGATCCGCTCGAAGTTCCCGGCCACCGCCCGCAATTCGGCGGCATCGACTCGCACCCCAATTCGTCCCATGCCTACTCAGACGGTGCCGGGACGGCATCGGTTCCGTGGAGAAGAAAAAACTACTGCTGTCGGCTGACGGATTCGGCGACCCGGCCGGCCACCAGGCGCGCGGTGTCCTCGTCGGCGGCCTCCACCATGACCCGCACCAATTGTTCGGTTCCGGAGGGCCGCAGCAGGATTCGGCCGGTATCCCCCAGCTCGGCCTCAGCCTCGAGCACCGCCGTCTGCACAGCCGGGGACTGCACCGCGGTGGTCTTGTCGGCGACCGCGACGTTGATCAGCACCTGCGGCAACGACCGCATGCCGGCCGCGAGTTCGGCCAGGGTCGACCCGGTCTGGGCCATCCGCGACATCAGCCGCAGGCCCGTGACCACGCCGTCGCCGGTGGTGCCGAAGGCCGGCAGGACGATGTGTCCGGACTGTTCGCCACCGAGGGTGAACTCACCGGCGCGCAACTCCTCGAGCACGTAACGGTCCCCAACGGCGGTGGTGCGCACCGTGATTCCCGCTTCGCGCATGGCCAGGTGCAGCCCGAGGTTGCTCATCACCGTGGCCACCAGCGTGTTGGAGGCCAGCTCGTCGGCCTCCCGCATCGCCAGGGCCATGATCACCATGATGGCGTCGCCGTCGATGACCGCGCCGGTCGCGTCGACAGCCAGGCAGCGGTCGGCGTCGCCGTCGTGCGCCAAGCCCAGGTCGGCGCCGTGCGCGAGCACCGCGGACCTGACCTCCTCGAGGTGGGTGGAGCCACAGTTGTCGTTGATGTTGAGCCCGTCGGGCTCGGCGTTGATGGCCACCACAGTGGCGCCGGCGGCCCGGTAGGCCTGCGGGGCGGCCTCGAAGGCGGCGCCGTGCGCGCAGTCGACCACGACGGTCAGGCCGTCGAGGCGGGTGGTGGCGGCCTTGCCGACGTGGCGCAGGTAGCGCTCCAGGGCGTCCTCGGCGGGGACCACGCGGCCGATGTCGGCACCCACCGGGCGCTCGCCGGGGCCCGCGGCGACGAGTTCGGCGATGCGGTCCTCGGTGGCGTCGTCGAGTTTGTGGCCGCCGGGGCCGAAGATCTTGATGCCGTTGTCCGGCATGGGATTGTGCGAGGCGGAGATCATCACGCCGAAGTCGGCGTCGTAGGCGCCGGCCAGATAGGCAATCGCCGGGGTGGGCAACACACCGACCCGAAGGGCGTCGACACCTTCGCTGGTCAGTCCGGCCACGACCGCGGCCTCGAGCATTTCGCCGCTGGCGCGGGGGTCGCGCCCGACCACCGCGACCCGGCGACGCGCCGGGCCACTGCGCGCAAGGTGGCGAGCGGCGGCCGACCCGAGCGCGAGGGCCAGTTCCGGAGTCAGCTCACGGTTGGCCAAGCCGCGAACGCCGTCGGTGCCGAACAGGCGACCCATACAGACAAACCTCCCGGTTTGATGGTCGGTTTCCACTTTCCGGCGCGAGCGTGCGTGTCCGCGATGCGACACGCGACCGCAAACGCGGAACGACGCACGCTCGCGACCAGAAAGTGACCTGCTCGCAGTATCAGCGCTTGCTGTACTGAGGTGCCTTACGGGCCTTCTTGAGGCCGTACTTCTTGCGCTCGATGGCACGCGGGTCGCGGGTGAGGAAGCCGGCCTTCTTCAGCGCGGGACGATCCTCGGGCGACACCAGGATGAGCGCACGGGCCAGGGCCAGACGCAACGCGCCGGCCTGTCCCGAGGGTCCGCCACCGTCGAGGTGGGCGTAGACGTCGAAGCTCTCCAGCCGGTCGACGGTCACCAGCGGGGCCTTGATCAGCTGCTGGTGCACCTTGTTCGGGAAGTACTCCTCCAGCGAGCGGCCGTCCAGGAAGAACTTGCCGGTGCCGGGGACCAGACGCACCCGGACCACGGCCTGCTTGCGGCGGCCGACGGTCTGGATCGGGCGGTCGATGTAGACGGGCTCGCGCGGAGCGGACTCGTCGGCGGCCGTCTCGTAGGTCTCCACGGTCTCGGTGACCTCGACGACCTCGACCGGCGCCTCAGCGACGGGGGTCTCGGTGGTTTCGGTGACTTCTTCGGTCACGTCGGTCTCGCTCACTGGCTCACCTGCTTGATCTCGTATGCGATCGGCTGCTGCGCGGCGTGCGGATGATCCGGGCCCGCGTAGACCTTCAGCTTCTTCTGGATCTGACGCCCCAGCTTGGTGTGGGGCAGCATGCCGAGGATGGCGTTCTCGACCACGCGGGTCGGGTGCTTGTCCATCAGCTGGCCGATGCTGCGCTTGCGCAGGCCGCCGGGATAACCCGAGTGCCGGTAAGCGAACTTCTTCTGCAGCTTGTCGCCGCTGATGGCGACCTTGTCGGCGTTGATGACGATGACGAAGTCACCGCCGTCGACATTGGGGGTGAACGTCGGCTTGTGCTTGCCGCGCAACAGGGTGGCTGCTGCAACGGCAAGGCGGCCGAGCACCACATCCGTGGCGTCGATGACGTACCACTGACGCGTGGTGTCACCCGCCTTGGGCGTGTACGTAGGCACAGCGCTTACCTCTCGGTTATCCGGGCGGGGAGCCCGGAGAATGGATCCCGGAATGGACCGGGTGCCGGTCAATGTGCAAACTCTGAAGCCCGGCGACCGACATTGACCCGAGTTCTGCGCCCCACCGGGGCGGTTGCACACCAACGGAGGAGCTTACCGGCCGACGTCCGTGCAGGTCAAAATGCCCCGGCAGGCCCTGTCCCGGCGAAATCGCCGTGCGGGCTGCCCGACGGGCCCGGTCACAGCCGTGACGCTGGTCTCGGCGCCGCGCCTACCGGCTCACCCCGGCAGCTCCGGGGCCGCCGCACCCGGATCCAGCGCCATCCGCGAGGTGTCCTTGACGTCGACCCCGGAGCGCCCCAGCGCCAGCACGCCGGTCAGCAGGCCTGCGGTGATCCGGGCGGCGTCGGCGTATCCCAGCCCGTCCGGCGGGTGGATGTTGGAGACGCAGTTGCGGTCGGCGTCGGTGCGGCCGGGCCGCGGCCGATGGGTCAGGTAGATGCCCAGGCTGTCGGCGAAGCTCAGGCCGGGGCGCTCGCCGATGACGACGAGCACGGTCCGGAACCCGGCGCGCTCGCCGATGTGGTCGCCGAGCGCCACCCGCGCCTGGGTGGCGATCACCGGCGGTGCCAGCGTGTACCGCGGCCCCAGCTGGTCCACCAGTGCGCTCAGCAGCGGTGCGCCGTGGCGGGTCAACGCGAGCGGCGACAGCCCGTCGGCGAGGACCACGCCGATGTCGTGGTCGCCGCCTGCCACCGTCGTCGACTCCGCAGGTAGCCGACCGAGGTCGGGCCGGCGCAGGTACTCCGCGCGCGAGCCGGCCTGGCTGGCCACCACGGTGGGCTCGCCCAGGCCGCAGCCGCGCACGTCGGCGACCAGGCGTTCGACGTCCAGCGGCTCGTGGACCGCGTCGCGGGCCGCGGCATGCGCGGTGGCCAGCTCCAGCACCGCGCGGGTGGACAGCGCGGTGCCCGCCCGGCCCAGGCCGATCCGCGCCCGGGTGGTCTTGCGCAGTTCGTCCCAGAACTCTTGGACAGCAACGTCTTCGGTCGTCATGGCAGCTCCGCTCCGGGGGCGGCCAGCGCGCGCAGCGGCGAGCGGCGCGCGTCGAACGGGGTCAGCCGGCCGGCGTCGTCGATCATGCCCACCGTCTGCAGCCACGCCTCGAACTCCGGTGCCGGCCGCAGGCCCAGGGTGCGCCGCGTCGTCAACGCATCGTGGAACGACAGGCTCTGATAGCCCAGCATCACGTCGTCGGCGCCGGGCACCGTGATCACGAACGCCACCCCGGCCGCGGCCAGCAGCGTCAGCAGCGTGTCCATGTCGTTCTGGTCGGCCTCGGCGTGGTTGGTGTAGCAGACGTCCACCCCCATCGGCAGGCCCAGCAGCTTGCCGCAGAAGTGGTCCTCGAGCCCGGCCCGGATGATCTGCTTGCCGTCGTAGAGGTACTCCGGGCCGATGAAGCCGACCACCGTGTTGATCAGCAGCGGTTCCAGGTCGCGAGCCACCGCGTACGCGCGAGCCTCGAGGGTCTGCTGATCCACCGGCTTGCCGCCCACGCCCAGGTGCGCACCGGAACTGAGCGCCGAACCCTGGCCGGTCTCCAGGTACATCACGTTGTTACCGACCGTGCCGCGCTGCAGCGACCGGGCCGCCGCGTTGCCCTCGCGCAGCAGCGCCAGGTCCACCCCGAAGGCCTTGTTGGCCCCCTCGGTGCCCGCGATGGACTGGAACACCAGGTCGACGGGCGCGTCCTCCTCGATCAGCCCGATCGTCGTCGTGATGTGCGACAGCACGCAGGACTGCACCGGGATGTCGTAGCGGTCCCGGATGGTGTCGAGCACGTGCAGCAGATCGCGGGTCGCGTGCGGGGAGTCGGTGGCCGGGTTGATCCCGATGACGGCGTCGCCGCAGCCCAGCAGCAGACCGTCGAGCACCGCCGCGGCGATGCCCTGCGGGTCGTCGGTCGGATGGTTGGGCTGCAGCCGGGTCGCCATGGTTCCGGGGACGCCGATGGTGCTGCGGAACGCCGCGGACACCCGCAACCCCGCCGACACCGCGATCAGGTCCTGATTGCGCATCAGCTTCGAGGTGGCCGCCACCATCTCCGGGGTCAGCCCCGGCACCACCGCCGCGATCCGCTGCGCCCCGTCGTCGCCGGAGATGTTCTCCAGCAACCAATCCCGGAACCCGCCGACGGTCAGGTGCGAGATCGCCGAGAACGCCTCCCGGTCGTGGCCGTCAATGATGAGCCGGGTGACCTCGTCGGTCTCGTACGGCACCACGACGTGGTTGAGGAACGTGTCCAGCGGCAGATCGGCCAGCACCCAGGCGGCGGCCGCCCGCTCGGCGTCGTGTTCGGCCGCGCACCCGGCGAGCTGATCGCCGGACCGCAGCGGGGTGGCCTTGGCCAGCACGTCGACCAGGCCGTCGAACGTGTAGTTGACCCCCGCGACCTGTTGGTGGAACCTCACGTGACGTTCTCCTTGCCGCGTTGCGTCACGGGCCGGTCAGAAGAAGCCCTGGGCCTTGTTGCTGTAGCTGACCAGCAGGTTCTTGGTCTGCTGGTAGTGGTCGAGCATCATCGCGTGGTTCTCCCGGCCGATGCCGGACTGCTTGTAGCCGCCGAACGCCGCATGCGCGGGGTACTGGTGGTAGCAGTTGGTCCACACCCGGCCGGCCTTGATGTCGCGGCCGGCGCGGTAGGCGGTGTTGCCGTTGCGGCTCCACACCCCGGCGCCCAGGCCGTAGAGGGTGTCGTTGGCGATGTTGATGGCCTCGTCGTAATCGGAGAACGACGTCACCGCAACGACGGGACCGAAGATCTCCTCCTGGAAGATCCGCATCTTGTTGTTGCCGGTGAAGATCGTCGGCGCCACGTAGTAGCCGCCGGCCAGGGCGCCGCCGAGTTCGGCGCGTTCGCCGCCGGTGAGCACCGTCGCGCCCTCGCTCTTGCCGATCTCGATATAGGACAGGATCTTCTCCAGCTGATCGTTGGAGGCCTGCGCTCCGATCATCGTCTCGGTGTCCAGCGGGTCGCCCTGGCGCACGGCCTTGGTACGCACGGCGGCCAGGGCCAGGAAGTCGTCGTAGATATCGGACTGGATCAGCGAGCGCGACGGGCAGGTGCACACCTCGCCCTGGTTGAGGGCGAACATGGTGAAGCCCTCGAGCGCCTTGTCCTGGTAGTCGTCGTTGGCAGCCAGCACGTCGTTGAAGAAGATGTTGGGGCTCTTGCCGCCCAGTTCCAGCGTCACCGGGATCAGGTTCTGGCTGGCGTACTGCATGATCAACCGGCCGGTGGTGGTCTCGCCGGTGAACGCGATCTTGGCGATCCGGGGGCTCGACGCCAGCGGTTTGCCGGCCTCCACGCCGAATCCGTTGACGACGTTGATGACACCGGCGGGCAGCAGGTCACCGATCAGCGACATCAGGTACAGGATCGAGGCCGGGGTCTGCTCGGCGGGCTTGAGCACGATCGCGTTGCCCGCGGCCAGCGCCGGGGCCAGCTTCCACACGGCCATCAGGATCGGGAAGTTCCACGGGATGATCTGCCCGACGACGCCGAGCGGCTCGTGGAAGTGGTAGGCGACGGTGTCGTCGTCGATCTGCGACAGCGACCCCTCCTGCGCCCGGATCGCACCGGCGAAGTAGCGGAAGTGGTCGACCGCCAACGGGATGTCGGCGTTCAGCGTTTCCCGCACCGGCTTGCCGTTGTCCCAGGACTCGGCGACCGCGATGGACTCGAGGTTCTCCTCGATGCGGTCGGCGATCTTGTTGAGGATCAGAGCCCGCTCGGCCGGTGAGGTCTTACCCCAGGCCGGGGCCGCGGCGTGGGCGGCGTCCAGGGCCTTGTCGATGTCGGCCTCGTCGGAACGGGCCACCTCGCAGAACACCGCACCGGTGACCGGGGTGGGGTTCTCGAAGTACCGGCCCGCCGTCGGCGCCACCCACTGACCGCCGATGTAGTTGTCGTAGCGGGCCTCGAACGACATCACCGCGCCCTCGGCGCCCGGGTGTGCATACACGGTCATGGTCAACCTCCTGGTCGGCGCTTTCGGCACGGGTCGTGACGGTTGAGTCCAGCCTGTCGGAACTCTGGGCCGCCCGCAACGCACTTGGTCAACACCGCGCCCTGGGCGACAATGGCGGCATCGGTACCTCACGCAGAAAACCCCGCCAGCAGCGGTCGCGCGAAACCCTCGACACCCTGATCGAGGCGGCGGCCCAGGTGTTCTCGCGGGAGGGCATCGCGGCCACCACCAACCGCATCGCCGAGCGCGCCGGGGTGTCGGTGGGCACGCTGTATCAGTACTTTCCCGACAAGCACGCGCTGCTGCGCGCGGTGGCCGGCCGGCATCTGCGGACCGCCGAGCAGCGGCTGACGGAGGTCTTCGACCGACTGCGCCGCGAGGAACCGCCGTTCGACGACGCCATGACCGAGGTGCTGGAGTTGGTGGTGGAGTTGCACAGCGATCGCCCGCGGTTGCACGCGCTGCTGCATCGGGTCGCGACCGCCGCCGGGGACCTCGACGCGCTGGTGGACTTCGAGGATCGGATCAGCGCCGAGGTGGCCTACCACCTCAAGCGTTGCGACCGCGGCGGCGCCGATCCCGAGTTGACCGCGCGAACCATCGTGCACGCCGTCGACGCGCAGGTGCACCGGGTGCTGCCCCGGCACGGCTACGGCCCGGACGCCGCCGCGCAGCTGCGGCTCATTTTCGATCGGCTTGCTCCACCACCGCCGTGAGTGTCTCGCGGACGGTCTGTTCGAGTTGGGTCAGGCCGGGCTCCTCGATCGGGTAGTGCCCGCAATTGTCCAGCAGGACGGTGCGGGTGGGCGCCGAGATCCGTTGCAGGAAAGCGATACTGCGCTCCGGAGGGGTCCAGGCGTCCGCGGCCGGGTGCACCAGGGTGACCGGCGCCCCGCGGTACTGCTCGGGGGCGGTGTGCGGGTAGCTCACCCAGCTCGACAGGAATCCCAGCGGCACCTTGACGCCGCCGCCGCGCGGGTCCTCGGCGCACAGCTTCGACAGCTCGGGGTTGCGGCTCATCGCGGACATGTCGGCGATCCAGCGGATCGGGACGCGCACGGAACCCAGTGCGGCCCCGGCGATTCGCAGCGACGCGGCGCTCAGGCGACCGTTGACCTTCCAGCGCGAGGCCGCCGACAGCGCGGCCGGGTCGGCCATGTCGAGCAGGCACGTCGCCAGCACGGCCGCGACGTCGCCGGTGCGGGCCGCGGCCTCGTAGGCCAGCATCCCGCCCATGCTCGCCCCGAACAACACGATCGGCCGGTCGTCGCGGCGCCGCTCCTCGGTCATGATGTCGCAGAGCAGGTCGACCCAGTCGCGGTAGCGCACCGCCCCCGGATCGGGCTCTTCGGTGTGCCCGTACAGCGGCATGTCCGGCGAGAGCACCTCCACTCCCTGCTCGGCGACCAGTCGGGCCAGCGGCCACAGCGCACCGGAGTAGCCACCGCCGCCGTGCACGACGATCATCCGGACCGGGGCCGCCGGGTCGAGCGCGCGGGCGATGTGGATCCGCCGGCCCCGCCACGGCAGCCACGTCGACTCGGGCGCCACCGTGCCGTGGCGACGGGCGGCGGGCAGAAACGCGGCGTACTGCTCGATATCCATACCTCGATCGTGGGCCCGCGGACCGCGGCTGACAACTCGCGTTCTTGGGGCGCGTTGTCGCAGTTCATCGCGGGTGCCGCGGCACCCTGCTCAGGTTTGGGTGACCATCTCGTGCCGGGGCGTCTGCGCGGCCCCCCCGGGCTCACCACCC
>JAEWRC010000197.1 GCA_023460175.1 Actinomycetes bacterium | reverse complement strand
GGCCAGCGCGGCGCCGTGGGCCAGCGCCAGTTCGGCCTCGGGCGGGTCGAAGACGGGCAGGCCCAGCTCGTCCTGCAGCAGCGCGGCCAGCGCGTCGAGGCCGCCCACGGACCCGACCAGGAACAGCCCCTCGGGCCGCCAGTCCTGGCGGCCCAGGCTGGCCTGGACCCACGCCAGCAACTGGTCCTCGCTGTCGACGGCGTAGCTGACCGCGGTGTCGATCTCGCCGTCGTAGGTGTCGACCAGCGACAGGATCACGGCGTCGGGTTCCAGGACGCAGACCGCGGTGCGCTGATAGCCGATCATCCGGCCGATGCTGCGGGCCAGCGCCTCGGCCGCGCGCGGCGACTGCACCGCGACCACATTGGCCAGGCCCAGATCGGCCAACGAATCGAGCAGCAGCGAGGCCTCCAGGTCCGCGTCCGCGCTCCAGGTGACGCCGATGGAGTGCAACCGGTGGCCGTCGGATTCAGCGATGCTCAGGACCGCCTCGGCGACCTGCTCGGAGGCGCGCCCGGGCGCGTTCTCCCCGGCGAACACGTCGAATTCGTCGTGCCCCAGGGTGGCGCCGTCGGCACCGCGACCCTCGACCAGGACGGTTTGGACGTTGGTGGCCGTTACAGACAGGCCCAGCACCGTGTCCACGCAGCTTCTCCCTTCGTGCCCGGACCGCCGCGGCGCCGCAGCGAACTCCGATCACGCGAGAAAACGCGCCGGGAAGGCGACGCGTGTCGTCGACCCTCGACACACTTCAGTGCATTTCTCTACCGCATCGCGTGCCGAAACGCGAATGGAAAGGCTCAGGTTTTCCGGGGCATCGCCGCGACCAGGGGCGTGTCCACGCCCACCGCGCCGAGCGCGGAGGCACCACCCGGGGCGCCGAGGGGCGCGCTGCGGCCGGGCAGGATCTCGGTGAAGAACGCCGCGTTGTCGGCCAGGTGTTGGCGCTGGTCCTCGGGCAGGTCGGTTTCGAAGTAGATGGCATCCACCTTGCAGATGAACGCGCACGCCGCGCAGTCGACGCACTCGTCGGGATTGATGTACAGCGAGCGTTCACCCTCGTAGATGCAGTCGGCCGGGCAATCCTGGACACAGGATTTGTCGACCACGTCCACGCAGGCACTACCGATCACGTAGGTCATGGCCACCACGGTAAGTGTGACCACGGGTTGCGGACACTTGCGAAGGTCCCCGATCCCGGGCCATCGGTCCCTAAAGCGTGTCCGCAGCCGACCGGGGTGCCGTCGTAGCGGGACGACGACGGAGCCTGCGCCAGCACAGCGCCGTGACCACCAGAACCACCAGCGCCAACGCCCACGGCCAGGCGCCGGTGCGGTGCACCCAGCCCGCCAGCGCCCCCTGGATCCGGCCGGCGGCCGCGATCACCGGATCCGACGGGTCGCCCCCGCCGTGGAACAACCGGAGTTCGTAGATCCCGTAGTAGATGACATAGAGGCCGACGAGCGCGACCACCGCGCCGCCCACCCGGTTGACGACCGGGAGCACGCGCCGCAGCCGGTCCGCCAGCGCCGAACTGGCGAAGGCCGCGGCGACCGCCAGCGTCCCGACCACCAGAGCGAAACCGGCCGCATAGCTGAGGTAGACCAGAGCGGCGGTCCCCCAGGCCGCCGACGAGGAAGCCCCCGACGACGACGCCCGCGCCCCGGCCGCGGTCACCGCGAGGAACGGGCCGACGGTGCAGGACAGCGACGCCACCGCGAAGCCCAGGCCGTAACCGAACATCGACAGCAGCCGCACCGTCGGCGCGCGTTCGGTGCGCGCAGCCAGCCCGATGGGCAGGCCGAACCGCAACTGCCGGCCGCTGAGCAACCAGATCCCGAGCACCAGCAGCACCGCCCCGATGACGACCGTGGCCACGGGCAGGTAGCGCTGGATTGTCGAGGCCAGCGCCACCGTGAGTGCGCCGAAGACCGCGAAGACCGTGAGGAAGCCCGCGGTCATCGCCGCGGTGGCCGCCACGGCGCGGACCACCGCGGTGCCGCGCCGGGTGCCGGGCGCGGCGACCACGAAGGTCAGGTACGCCGGCAGCATGGCGAACCCGCACGGGTTGAGCGCAGCGACCAGGCCGGCCGCCAACGCCAGGCCGGCCAGCTCGAGATCCACGAGGGGCTACCGACGGGCTAGGCGGTCAGCGCGGCCACCCGGGCCGACAAATCCTGCTCGCTGATGGCCGAGGTCGGGTTGTTGACGAACGTCGAGGTGCCGTCGGGCTCGACGAACAGGTAGGCGGGCTGCCAGGGCACGTCGAACCGGGCCCAGATCGCGCCGTCGGCGTCGTCGAGGTTGGTGAAGTTCAGGTTGTACTTCGCGACGAACTCCTGCATGGCCGCGGGCTCGGAGCGGCCCGCGACGCCGACGAAGGTGACGTCGGGATTGGCCGCGGCCACCCGACTCACGGTCGGCGCCTCCTGATTGCAGAACGGGCACCACGGCGTCCAGAACCACAGCACCGCGGGCTTGCCCTGCAGGCTGGCCCCGTCGAACGGTGCGCCGGAGATGGTGGTGCCGGTGAAGTCGAGTCGCGGGTCGGCCGAGGCCACCGGCGCGGGCCCGGCGACCAGGCCCGCGCTCATCAGGATCGCCGCCGCGGTGACGAGCACGCCGCTGCGGGCCCGCCGAAGCAAATTCCCCATCATTTTTCCTCCCGGGATAGGCCGAGCGATTACCCCGACACGCCGCCGATCACACCCAGATCACACGACAAATTCGCGCGACGACCGGCGCAAACGTGAATGCCAACGAATTCTTAGAGAAAAAGCTGTGATAGGAGTAACAGAAGCGTCAATAGGGACGAAAGAGGTGATATGAAAGCCATCCGGAAGTTCTTCGCCACGGCCGCTCTGACCGGCGCCTTCCTGGCCGCGATGCTGGCCGCCCTGCTCGGAGTTTCCACGGGCACCGCGAACGCCGACAGCGTGAATTGGGACGCGATCGCGCAATGCGAATCGGGTGGCAATTGGTCGATCAACACGGGTAACGGTTATTACGGCGGGCTGCAGTTCAGCCCGGCGACGTGGGCGTCCAACGGCGGGGTGGGCAATCCCGCGCACGCCTCCCGCGAACAGCAGATCCAGGTGGCCGAGCGGGTGTTGACCACCCAGGGCCTCAAGGCGTGGCCGAAGTGCGGCGCCAAGGCCGGCGCCCCGTTCTCCACCGTCGGGACCCCCAGCGCGCCCTCGATGCCGCAGTGGCGGCCCGGCACCTACATCCGCAACACCATCAACGAGATCCTGGCCCTGGTCCCCCGCGCCCCGCGCTGATGCCTACTCGGGGTGCTTGAGTCCCGCACCGCACAACGGCACGACGACATCGTCGCCGCCCAAAGCGGGCACCGTCGACACCCGGTTGCGCACCGCCGCCCAGCAGGCCGCCGCGGTGGGCTCGACGAACAGGCCCTGTGCGGCCAATTCGGTTCGGGCCGCGAGGATTTCGGCGTCGTCGACCGTCACTACGGCGCCACCGCCGGCCCGGATCGCCGCCAGGATCTGCGCGCCCCGCGGGGGCGCGGCGATGGCGATGCCTTCGGCCACGGTCGGTGCCGTCGACGCGACAGCGGGGACCGAACCCGATTCGAACGCCGCGGCGACGGGAGCGCAGGCCGCCGCCTGCACCGCCACCAGCGTGGGCGCCCGCTCGGCCAACCCGGCCGCGACCAATTCACCGAAGGCCAGCGCGCACCCCAGCAGCAGGGTGCCATTGCCGACCGGGACCACGACCGTGCGCGGCAGGGTGCGGCCGCACTGCTCCCACAGTTCGTAGCCGTAGGTCTTGACCCCGTGCAGGAAGTACGGGTGGAACACGTGGCTGGCGTAGAACACCCCCGCCTGCTCGGCGGCGCCCTGCGCGGCGGCCGCTGCCTCGGCGCGGGTGCCCGCGGCCACCACCTGCGCGCCGTGGGCACGCATCTGCGCGAGCTTGGGCGCCGCGGTATCGGCCGGCACGTACACCCGGCACGGCACCCCGGCCCGCGCCAGATACGCCGCGGCGGCGGTCCCGGCGTTGCCGCTGCTGTCGACGACGGCGGCCTCGACCCCGAGCCGACGCGCCAGCGTCGCGAGGACGACCGCGCCGCGATCCTTGAACGACAGCGTCGGCATCAGGAAGTCCAGCTTGAGCCGGACGTTCGGCAGCGCCGAGGCGACCAGCGGCGAGTTCCCCTCGCCCATGCTCACCGTCGGGTCGTAGGCCACCGGCAGCACGGATTGATAGCGCCACAGCGAATTTCGGTCTCCCACCGCCCCGCCGAGGTCCAGCGGCGGCGCCGGCGATGCGACGTCGAGGAGCCCGCCGCACGCGCAGCGCCAACCCGGGGCGTCCACGGCGCGGGCCGTCGTGCAGTCCCGGCAGAGCAGGTCGGGCAGCATCACGAGCACTCCCGTCGATTGACGTCCTCCCCACGGTTGAAGCCGGGGGGGATTCCAACCGGTTCATGCTGCGGGTGCAGCAGTGGTGGGTTGGAGCAGTAATTCCTCGCGGTTTCCTGCTGGTTCCTGCTTCGGTGACCGCGCTCGGCCCGCGGGCCTCGATTGGTCTTCACAGGCGGTGACCGCAAGCCCTGCGGCCA
>JAEWRC010000196.1 GCA_023460175.1 Actinomycetes bacterium | reverse complement strand
GGCGCGAGCAGCGCGACGGCCGCGGGCGGGGCGGGCGCGGATGCCGTTGGTGGCTGGGGGGTTTCAGCCTCGACGGCGGCGGCCAGCGCGTCCAGGTCGAGCGTCCTCGCGGGCTGCTCGACCGACGTCGCGCTCAGGTCCGCGGCGGTGTCGCTGTTGGCGCCCCACGGAATTCGGGTGCTTCCGCCGCCCCCGGCGTTGCCGCCCGCGATGATCTCGGGCAGTTCGGGATCGGTCGGTTCCTCGGGATCGGTCGGCTCCTCGGGGTCCGTTCCACCGCAGTCCCAGTCGTGACCCCAGTGGTGGTCCCGGTCGTGCCCCCAGTGGCGGTCCCGGTCGTGACCCCAGTGGAATCGGCCCTGGCCGCGCCCGAATTCCTTGCGGTCCTTGAGTTTTGCGCGCCAGCCCGCGACCCGGATCGGGCGATCCTCGGCGCCGGCCTCGGTGGTCTCGGTGGCCTCGTCGGACTCGGTGCGGTCGTGGCTGCGGGGCCAGCCCCGGACCCGGTCGCGGGCGGTGCCCGGCGATGCGGATTCCTCGGCGGACTCGCGCCGGTCAAGCTTGCGACGTTCGCGGTCAAACCGCGCCGAGAGGCTCTTGTCGGTTCGGTCGGCCCGCTTCGACGTGCTGGTGCCGCGCTCATCCTTGGAGCGCTGACTCGTCGAGCGGTCGGTCTTCGAGCGGTCGGTCTGGGACTTGGAGCGATCACGCTGGGACCGATCACTCTGCGAACGGTCCGTCCGGGAGCGGTCTTTCTGGGATCCCGCGCTGCCCGACTTGGACCCGGTGCTGCCCGACGACTTGCGCGGGCCGCGTTCGGTCGAGCGTGCACCGGAGTCACGGTCCGCAGAGCGTTGGGTGCGTTCCGCGCGGTCGCGAGGTTTGCTATCGCCGCCGCGATCGCCGCCGGGAGCCGCCGTCGCGACCGCCAGACCGACGGTTCCCGCGCCGCCGACCAGCAGACCGCAGGCGACCACCCCGCTGATCGCCGCGCTCCGCATCCGCGACCCGTCCACTTTGCCCTGTTCCGTCGTCCTGCGGATTGACTCCGCCCCTGGAATGTCCTTCGCCATTGTGGCATATCCGCAGGTGGCGATTTTGCGTATAGCGCCAGGCGCTAGGGTTGGCGCTGGGTCGTCGGCCGCACCCGCGGCGACCCGGCAGAAGTGCGCAAAGACCACGGAAGGCGGCCGGAATGGCGCTGTTCAAGAAGCGCAAGAGTCGTGCGACGCGTCGGGCCGAGGCCAAGGCGCTCAAGGCAAAAGCCAAGTTGGAGGCCAAGCTCCAGGCCAAGAACGAGGTGCGCCGGTTCAAGGCCGAACAGCGCGCCAACGACAAGGCCGCCAAGGCCTCGCTGCGCGCCCAGCGCGACAGCGACCGTGCCGCGCTGAAGGTCGCCGAGACCCAATTGCGAGCCGCCCGCGAGGGCAAGCTGCTCTCCCCGACCCGTGTGCGCCGCCTGCTGACGGTGGCCCGCTTGCTGGCGCCCGTGCTGATCCCGGTGGTCTATCGCGCCGCCACCGCGGCCCGCGGCTTCCTCGACGAGCGCAAGGCCGAGAAGCTCGGGGTGCCGCTGAGTCAGCTCGGCCAGTTCTCCGGGCAGGGCGGCCAGCTGTCGGCGCGGATCTCCGGGGCCGAGCGGACGCTGAGCGCGGTGGCCCAGAAGGCCCCCAAGGATCCCGAGACCGCGAAGTTCGTCGAGGCCATGACCGGCCGGCTCACCGACCTGGCCGCGGCCGTGGCCGCCGCCGAGAACATGCCCGTCGGCCAGCGCCGAGCGGCGCACACCGCGATCTCCGACCAACTCGACGGCATCGACGCCGACCTGATGGCGCGCCTCGGCGTGATGTAGGCGCGCCCTACCGAAATACCGCAGTACCTGCAGAAAGTGTGGCCATGATCTCCGTTGCACTCCGTCGATCCCGCTCCGCCGCGCGTGCGGGCGTGTTGGCTGTCCTGGTGGCACTGCTGACCTTCGCCGGCACCGCCGTCGCCGGTGCCCACGCCACCCTGATCAGCACCGACCCGGCCGACGGCACGTCGCTGCCCGCCGGTCCGGAGCGGGTCAGCGCGACGTTCAACGAGGACATGCAGCCGACGTTCGCGGCCATGACCGTCGTCGGCCCCGACGGCAACATGTGGGCCGACGGCGACCCCGTCGTCGAGGGCCCGGTGATCAGCGTCGCCGTGCGGCCGTTGGGGCCCGCCGGCACCTACACCGTCAACTACCGCGCCACCTCCGCCGACGGCCACGTGGTCACCGGCGCGTGGTCCTTCGAGGTGACCGCCGCCGGTGCCGGTGATCCGGCGCCGCAGCCGGTCGAGGCCCCCGAGGCGTCCGACTCGTCGCTGCCGGTCTGGCCGTTCGCCGTGGCCGCGATCCTGGTCGTGGCGGCCGCTGTCGTCTGGGCCGTCCGGCGCCGGACGTGACCGAACGCCGGATCCGGCCACGCGGGGTGGCGGTCGGGTTCGGCGTAGCCGTCATCGCCGCGGCCACCGCGTTGGCGTGGCTGGTCAGCGACGGGCAGCTGTCCCCGGCGATGACGGGGGCGCGCGCCGTGGCCGACCTGGCCGCCGCGGTGTGCCTGGGCCTGGTGCTGGTCCCGCGCCTGGACCAGTCCCGCTACCGCGACGAGTTGACCGGCCGCGCCGCCGCGCCGCTGGCGGTGGCCG
>JAEWRC010000195.1 GCA_023460175.1 Actinomycetes bacterium | reverse complement strand
GGTGGCCGCGGCCCGGGCCGGGGCGCAGGTGCAGCTGGTGGCCGCGCTCGGCGAGGACAGCGCCGCGAAGCAGCTGCGCGCGCACCTGGATGCCAACGGCGTCGGCCTCGACGGCGTCGCCACGCTGCCGGCGCCCAGCGGCGCCGCGGTGATCCTGGTCGAGGAGAACAGCGCCGAGAACCTCATCGTGGTCTCCCCCGGCGCCAACGCGCACCTGACGCTGGACTCGCAGCGCGTGCGCGACCTCGTCGGCGACTGCGACGTGCTGCTGGTGCAGCTCGAGATTCCGTTGCCGACGGCGTTGGCCGCGGCCCGCCAAGCCCGCTCCACGGGGGCGACGGTGATGCTCAACGCCTCCCCGCCGGATGCGGACCCGGCGGCGTTGGCGGAGCTGGCCGGCGCGGTCGACGTGGTGGTGGTCAACGAGTCCGAGGCCGCGCAGTGGCAGTGGCCGGTGCCGCATCTGGTGGTGACCCGGGGCGCCGACGGGGCCCGCTACACCGGGCCCGACGGCGAGGTGACGGTCGACTCGCCGGCCGTGGAGGCGCTCGACACCAGCGGCGCCGGTGATGTGTTCGCCGGGGTGCTCGCGGCGGGCTGGACCGCGGATCCGCTCCGGGCGCTGCGCCGCGCGTGCGCCGCGGGCGCGTTGGCGACGCTGACCGAGGGCGCCGGGGATTGCGCGCCCACCGACGAGGCCATCGAGGACGTGCTGGCGCTCGGATCCGGCTGAGCCGCCGTCAGCGCTCGGGCACCTCACGTTCGATGGCGTCGAGCCAGATCCGCGCCGACATGTCCGACGGTGCGCGCCAGTCGCCGCGCGGGGAGAGCGCACCGCCCGCAGAGACCTTGGGGCCGTTGGGCAGCGCGGAGCGCTTGAACTGGCTGAACGAGTAGAACCGCTGCGCGAACACCTGCAGCCAGTGCCGAATGTCGGTCAGCGAGTAGGCCGGCCGCTTGTCCAGCGGATACCCCATCGGCCAGTGTCCCTGCTCGGCGTCGTGCCAGGCGTGCCAGGCCAGAAACGCCACCTTGGCCGGCCCGAACCCGTAGCGCAGCACCTGGAACAGCGAGAAGTCCTGCAGCACATACGGACCGACCTTGTCCTCGCTGCTCTGGATCTCCTCGTCCTCGCCGGTGGGCACCAGTTCGGGGCTGATCTCGGTGTCGAGCACCGACTGCAGCACCGCATCGACGTCATCGTCGAACTGCCCGCTGGAGATGACCCACCGAATGAGGTGCTGGATCAGGGTTTTCGGCACACCGCCGTTGACGTTGTAGTGCGACATCTGATCGCCTACCCCGTAGGTGGACCAGCCCAGCGCCAGCTCGGACAGATCACCGGTGCCCAGCACGATGCCGCCGCGCTGGTTGGCCAGCCGGAACAGGTAGTCGGTGCGCAGGCCCGCCTGCACGTTCTCGAACGTGACGTCGTAGACCTCCTCGCCGCGGCCGAACGGGTGGTCCATCTCGGTGAGCATCAGCTTGGCGGTGTCGCGGATGTCGATCTCGGCGAAGGTGACGCCGAGCGCCTCCGACAGCGCGATCGCGTTGCCCTTGGTCCGGTCACCGGTGGCGAATCCGGGCATGGTGAACGCCAGGATGTCGCTGCGCGGGCGGCCTTCTCGGTCCATGGCCCTTGCCGCGACGATCAGCGCGTGGGTCGAATCCAGCCCGCCGGAGACGCCGAGCACCACCTTCGGATAGTTCAGCGCCCGCAGCCGCTGCTCAAGCCCGGCGACCTGGATGCTGTAGGCCTCGTAGCAATCCTGCTGCAGCCGCGAGGGATCCGACGGCACGAACGGGAAGCGTTCCACCCGGCGCCGCAGCCCGATGTCGCCGTCGGGCGGGTCGAGGGTGAATTCGATTCGGCGCGTGCTGGTCTGGTCGATGCCGAAGGTGCGCCGGTTGTCGTCGAAGGTGCCCATCCGCAGCCGCTCGGCGCGCAACAGCGACACGTCGACGTCGGCCACGCTGCGCATCGGCCCCTTGGGGAACCGCTCGGATTCGGCCAGCAGCATGCCGTTCTCGTAGATCATGGTCTGGCCGTCCCAGGCCAGGTCGGTGGTCGATTCGCCCTGACCGGCCGCGGCGTAGACGTAGGCGGCCAGGCAGCGCGAGGACGCCGAGCGCGCCATCAGCTTGCGATCCTCGGCGCGGCCCACCGTGATGGGGCTGCCCGACAGGTTCGCCAGCACCGTCGCCCCGGCCAGCGCGGCGCGGGCGCTCGGCGGCACCGGCACCCACATGTCCTCGCAGATCTCGACGTGCAACACGAAGTCCGGGTGGTCCTCGGCGGCGAACAGCAGGTCGGCACCGAACGGCGCCTCGATCCCGGCGAAGGAGATGAGCCCGCGCTCATCGTCGCCGGGGGCGAGCTGCCGTCGTTCATAGAACTCGCGGTAGTTCGGCACGTAGGACTTGGGCACGACACCCAGGACCGTGCCGCGGTGGAGCACCACCGCGGTGTTGTAGACCCGGTTGCCGAACCGCAGCGGGGCGCCGACCACCAACACCGGCACCAGCTCGGCCGAGGCCTCGGCAAGATCGACCACGGCCCGCTCCACCGCGTCGAGCAGGGTGTCCTGCAGCAGGATGTCCTCGATCGAGTACCCCGTCAGGGTCAGCTCGGGGAAGACGGCCAGCGCCACCCCCTCGTCGTGGCATTCGCGGGCGGTGCTCAGCACCGCCTCGGCGTTGGCGCCGGGGTCGGCCAGGGTCGTGGTCAGCGTGCAGGCGGCCACGCGGACGAAACCGTGCTGGTAGACGCTGTAGAAGTCCATCGGCGGCCATTCTTCCTGCTCGACATCAAGATCTGGTGACGGGGCACCAACGAAACGTGCGATTCGAGCTTCTCGTACCCGTAACCCTCACCCTTTAGTCTCGATGGCGTGGACGTGGCGGAGCTTGTCGGGGTGCTGAGCGGCCGACGCCTCGCCGTGCTCACCGGCGCCGGGCTGTCCACCGACTCGGGGATCCCGGACTACCGCGGACCGGATTCGCCGCCGAGCAACCCCATGACCATCACCCAGTTCCTGTCGGGTCCGGAGTTCCGGCAGCGTTACTGGGCGCGCAACCACATCGGCTGGCGGCACATGGACGCCTGCGAACCGAACGCCGGGCACCGCGCGCTGGCCGCACTCGAGGACGCCGGCGTCGTCGCCGGGGTGATCACCCAGAACGTCGACCTGCTGCACACCAAGGCGGGCAGTCGCACGGTGATCAACCTGCACGGCACCTACGCGCGGGTGGTCTGCCTGGACTGCGGCGCGACGATGAGCCGGGCCGCGCTCGCCGAGGAACTGCACGCCCGTAATCCGGGGTTCGCCGAGCGCGCCGAACCCGTCGGCGGCATCGGGGTGGCCCCCGACGCCGACGCCCTGGTATCCGATGCGGCGTCCATCGCGGCGTTCCGCTACCTGGACTGCCCGCAGTGCGGCGGCATCCTCAAACCCGACATCGTCTACTTCGGCGAGAACGTCGCCAAAGAAGTTGTGCAGCAGGCCTATTCACTGGTGGAGGACGCCGACGCCCTGCTGGTGGCCGGGTCGTCGCTGACGGTGTTCTCCGGCTACCGATTCGTCCGGCACGCTGTTGCCCGCGGGATGGCCGTGGCGATCGTCAACCGCGGCCCCACCCGCGGCGACGAGCTGGCGACGGTCAAGTTGGACGCCGGCTGCTCGGAGATCCTGGCGCTGCTGGCGGGCGAGCTCACCCCGGTGAGTTCGGCGTGATCACACACGCTCACCGTGGACGATCACGCCGAAATCACCAGTAGGCGGGCATGCTGCGGACCGCGTGGATGAAGTTGCCGGCCACGTAGGACGGCTCCCCCACCCGGAGATCCGGCAGCTGGTGCAGCAGCTCGCCGAAGATCGCCCGCAGTTGCGCGCGGGCCACGTGCGCGCCCAGGCAGAAGTGCCGGCCGCCGCCGCCGAAGCCCACGTGCGGGTTGGGGTCCCGGGCGAGGTTGAGCAGGTCGGGCCGGTCGAACACCTCGGTGTCCCAGTTGCCCGACGGATAGAACATCACGACCTTCTCGCCGGCCTTGATCTGCTGACCGTGTAACTCGTAGTCGGTGGCCGCGGTGCGCCGGAAGGTCATCACCGGGCTGGCGAACCGGACGAACTCCTCGACCGCCAGGCCGATGCGCCCGTCGAAGTCGGCGGCCAGGTACTCCCGCTGATCGCCGAAGTCGCACAGCGCCTTCATGCCGTGGCTGGTGGTCTGCCGGGTGGTGTCGTTGCCGGCCACCGCCAGTAGCACGAAGAAGGCCGCGATCTCGGGGTCGGTCAGCCGCGCGCCCTCCACCTCGGCCTGCACCAGCGCGCTGAACAGGTCGTCGCCGGGGTTCTCCCGCCGTTCGGCGGCCAGCGACAGCGCGACCTGGTGCAGGTACATCTGGTTGCTGACGAGCACCTCGAGCGGGTTACGGCCGGCCAGGTACTCCTCGTCGCCCCAGGAGACCAGCGCGTCGGCGGCGTCGGCCACCTGCACGCGTTCGGATTCGGGGATGCCGACCATGTCCGCCAGCGTCCGCAACGGCAGTTCCTTGGAGCAGTACTTGACGAAGTCCGCGCCGCTGCCGGCCTCGCGCAGTTCGGTGACGATGTCCTTGGCGCTGGCCTTGATCGAGTCCTCGATGCGGCGCACCTGGCGCGGGGTGAACGCGGAGTGGACCACCTTGCGGATCAGCGTGTGCCGGGGCGGGTCCATCGCCAGGAAGGACTGCGAGGCCTCCAGCAGTTCCTGCGGGACGTTCTCGAAGAGCACGCCGTGGCCCGACAGGAACACCTCGCTGTTGCGGCTGACCTCGACGATGTCGGGGTGCCGGGTGACCGCCCAGAAGCCCTTGTCCTCGGGATCGGGCATCAACGAGTCCTCGACCGGCGGATGCCAGCTCACCGGGCGCTCGGCGCGCAGTTCCGCGAAGGAGCGCTCGCGGTCGACGGCGGTGGTCGACCAGAACGCGCGCGAGGACAGATCGATGGGGTCGTACGGACGATCGCCGGGGGCCGCCGGCGGTGTGTTCGAGGTCACAGAAGTCATACCGCCGAGATTAGATTTAGACAGTGCGTCTAGTCAAGCTGCAAGATTTTCGATTAGGCTGCGCCCATGGCCTCCGTGACCCGAAGCCCCCGGGCCGACCGCACCCAGCGGCGCGAGCGCATCGAACGGCAACTGCTCGAAGCCACCGACCGGCTGATGAGCGAGGGCGCCAGCTTCACCGAGCTCAGCGTGGACCGGCTGGCCACCGCGGCGGGGATCTCGCGGGCCAGCTTCTATATCTATTTCGAGGACAAGGGCCACCTGCTGCGCCGGCTGGCCACCCAGGTGTTCACCGACCTCACCGCCGCGGCGCAACTCTGGTGGTCGGTGGCCGAACGCCAACAACGCGCCGACCTGCACGCGGGTATGGCCGCGATCATCGCCGTCTATCGGCAGCACCAGCCGGTGCTGGTGGCGCTCAATGAGCTCGCGCCCTACGACGCCGCCGTCGGCGACACCTACCGCGAACTGCTGAGCGGGGTGAGCACCGGCCTGACCCGGGTGATCACCGACGGGCAGGCCGACGGCAGCATCCGCGCGCAGCTACCCGCGACCACCACCGCCGACACGCTGACCTGGATGGTGGAACGAACCTGCCAGCAGAATCTGCCGAACCGGCCGGGCTCCTACGATGCCGAGCTGGCCGACGTGCTCACCGAGATCGTCTGGAGCACGCTGTATTTCGGCGCCCCTGAGGCGAGCCGCTAGCCGGGGACCAGGTCGTCGGCGTGCACGGCGGGCCGACGCATCTCGGCGGGCAGATCCGCGGTGGAGCGGCCCAACATGGTGCTCAATTCGGTGGCGTCATAGGCCACCACGCCGCGGCCGATCACCGTCGCGTCCGGGGCGTGCAGTTCCACGACGTCGCCGCCCAGGAACCGGCCCGCGACGGCGGTGATCCCGGCCGGCAGCAGCGAACGTCGCTGCTGCACCACCGCGCGCACCGCGCCCTCGTCGAGGGTGAGCACGCCGGTGGTCTCCGCGGCGTAGCGCACCCAGAACCGGCGGGACGACATCCGGGTGCTGCGCGGGGCGAACACCGTGCCCACCGAGGCATCCGAGAGCGCGGCCTTGGCCTCGGCGGCCGCCGCGAGCAGCACCGGCACGCCGGCGTCGGCGGCCAGCAGGGCCGACGACAGCTTGGACACCATGCCCCCGGTGCCCAGGCTCGAGCCCTGCCCCGCCGTCACATCGGCCAGGTCGTCGGGCCCGGCGACCTCCGGGATGAACCGCGCGGGAGCATCCGCGGTGGCCTTGCGCGGGTCACCGTCGTAGAGGCCGTCGACGTCGCTGAGCAGGATCAGCGCATCGGCGCGCACCAGGTGCGCCACCAGCGCCGAGAGCCGGTCGTTGTCACCGAACCGGATCTCGTTGGTGGCCACGGTGTCGTTCTCGTTGACGATGGCCACCGCGTGCAGCGACCGCAGCCGGTCCAGGGTCCGCTGGGCGTTGGTGTGCTGCACCCGCATCGAGATGTCGTGCGCGGTCAACAGCACCTGGCCCACGGCGCGGCCGTAGTGGCCGAACGCCGCGTTCCACGAGTTCACCAGTGCCACCTGACCGACGCTGGCCGCGGCCTGCTTGGTCGCCAGATCGGCTGGGCGCCTGGACAATCCGAGCGGCTCGAGGCCCGCGGCGATCGCGCCCGACGACACGATCACCACGTCGGAGCCCGCGCGCATCCGGGCCTCGATCGAGTCGGCCAGATACTGCAGCCGGGACGGGTCGAATTCGCCGGTTGGCGTGGTGAGCGCCGTCGTACCGATCTTGACGACGACCGAACGTGCGGTGCGGATCGCCTCGCGGTGCCGACTCATCGGTCCATGTCGGCGTCGGACTGCCGGCGCTCGCGGCGGGCAGCCTTGCGCTCGGCCGCGCCCACCCGGTCGGAGCGCTCCAGGCGGGCGTCGGTGCCCCGACCGGTCGGCGTCACGTCGACCCCGGCCTCGGTCTGCGGTTCCCAGTCGAAGGTCATGTCGCCGATGGTCACCTCGGCGCCCGGCTTCGCGCCGAGCTTCAGCAACTCGTCCTCGACGCCGAGGCGGGCCAGGCGATCGGCCAGATAGCCCACGGCCTCGTCGTTGTCGAAGTTCGTCTGGGCGATCCACCGCTCGGGCCGCGTGCCGCGCACCAGGAAGCCGCCCTGCCCGTCGGGTTCGACCGAGAAGCTGGTCTCGTTGACCGGGACCGGCCGGATCACGGGCCGGCGCGGTTCCAGTACCGGCTGCGCCGCACGGTAGGCCGCGACCATCTCCCACAGCCCGAAGATCAACGGCCGCAGCCCTTCTCGGCTCACCGTCGAGATCTCGAAGATCGGCCAGCCGCGCTTCTCGAGATCGGGACGGACGAGTTCGGCCAACTCCTTGCCGTCGGGGATGTCGATCTTGTTGAGCACCACCGCGCGCGGGCGCTCGGCCAGGTCGCCCAGCGTCGAATCGCCCTGCAGGGACGGCTGATACGCCGCGAGTTCGGCCTCGAGCGCATCGATGTCGGAGAGCGGGTCGCGCCCGGGTTCCAGCGTGGCGCAGTCGACGACGTGCACCAGCACCGCGCACCGTTCGAGGTGGCGCAGGAAATCCAATCCCAGGCCGCGGCCCTCCGAGGCCCCGGGGATCAGACCCGGGACGTCGGCGACGGTGAAGGTGTTCTCCCCCGCCGACACCACGCCCAGGTTGGGCACCAGGGTGGTGAACGGGTAGTCGGCCACCTTGGGTTTGGCGGCGGAGATCGTGGAGACCAGCGACGACTTGCCGGCCGACGGGAACCCGACCAGGCCGACGTCGGCCACGGTCTTCAGTTCCAGGGTCAGGTCGCGCTCGTCGCCCTTCTCGCCGAGCAGGGCGAAGCCCGGCGCCTTGCGCGCGCGGGAGGCCAGCGCCGCGTTGCCCAGGCCCCCGCGACCGCCGACGGCCGCCTCGAACCGGGTCCCGGCGCCGACCAGATCGGCCAGCAGACGGCCCTGCTCATCGAGGACGACGGTGCCGTCGGGCACCTTGACCTCGAGATCGGTACCGGCGGCGCCGTCGCGGTTGCTGCCGGCGCCCTGCTTGCCCGAGGGCGCCACGACGTGCGGGTGGAAATGAAAGTCGAGCAGCGTGTGCACCTGCGGGTCGACGACCAGCACGATGCTGCCGCCGCGACCGCCGTTACCGCCGTCGGGCCCGCCGAGGGGTTTGAACTTCTCGCGGTGCACCGAGGCGCAACCATTACCGCCGGAACCTGCCCGCGCGTGAATCACCACGCGGTCGACAAACCGGGGCATGGGGACAACCTTTCGTCGAATGTGAAGCTAGCGCGAGGAGACGAGAACTCGCAGCAGCTTCACATCGCGGGGAAGTCCTCGGTTGGTTACGCGTCCGCCGGGACGATGTTGATGGTCTTGCGACCGCGCTTGCTGCCGAACTCGACCGAACCGGCCGAGAGCGCGAACAGCGTGTCGTCGCCACCGCGGCCGACGTTGACGCCGGGGTGGAAGTGGGTGCCGCGCTGACGGACGAGGATCTCGCCGGCCTTGACGGCCTGCCCGCCGAACCGCTTCACGCCGAGCCGCTGGGCATTCGAATCGCGACCGTTACGTGAGCTGGAAGCGCCCTTTTTGTGTGCCATGTCGTTCGCTCCGTCGTTACTTGATGCCGGTGACCTTGAGCACCGTCAGAGGCTGACGGTGGCCCTGCCGCTTGTGATAGCCGGTCTTGTTCTTGAACTTGTGGATGCGGATCTTCTTGCCCTTGATGTGCTCGAGCACCTCACCGGTGACGGCGACCTTGGCCAGATCCTTGGCGTCGCTGGTGACCTTGGCGCCATCGACCACCAGGGCAACGGGCAGCTCGACCGTGGCGCCGGGCTCGACCTCGAGCTTCTCCACCTTGAGCACGTCGCCGGCGGCAACCTTGTACTGCTTGCCACCGGTCTTGACGATTGCATATGTCGCCATCGTTTGCCCTGTTCCTTTACGTTCGTCTGGGTCTAGCGGGCGCGCGCCACCCGGAGGCTGCGAGCGCGGGTCTGGGTGCGGAGCCGCGGCTTTCACCGCCGCCGTCCGCCGCTGCGGGCCCACGGGGCCTGCAGACAACTGCTCAAGGTTACGTGACCAGCGGGTAGAGGGTCAAACCGCCCAGTCCTCAGGCCGGCGGGCCGGCGGGCCGGGCCGCCGAGCGGCGACGCCGGTGCCGACCGACCGACGCCGGGGGCGGGGTGTCGTCGACGTCGCCATCCCCGTCGTCATCCCCGTCGTCATCGTCCTCGTCATCGTCCGAGTCGTCGTCCTCGTCGTCCGAGTCATCGTCGGAGTCGTCGTCCGAGTCATCGAGGTCGATGGGATCGAAGTCCTCCTCGTCAGCCTCGTCGTCGTCATCGTCGAGGTCGATCTCGTCCTCGTCGTCGTCGTCATCCGAGTCGTCGTCCGAGTCGTCATCGTCGCCGGAGTCATCCGAGTCGTCATCGTCGTCGGAGTCGTCCGAGGCGTCATCCTCGTCGGACTCCGCCGCGTCCTCGACCTCGCGAGTGTCCTCGTCCTTGGGCGCGCTGTCGTCGGCCTCACCCTCGGGCGCGGTCTTGGCGGTCGAGGTCTCGTCGGTGTCCTCGGTCGAGTCCTCGTCCTCGTCCTTGTCGTTGGCCTCGGCCATCGCCTTGAACATCGGGTGCTCGCCGGCCGGGTGCGTGGGCACCTTGGCCACCACGGGCGCGGCTTCCTCGGTGCGTCCCTTCTTACCGCGACGGCTGCGGCGGCTACCGCCGCTGGAGCCGCTGCTGCGGGCCGCGGCGGGTGCGGCGTCGACCGGATCGTTGTGCATCATGATCCCGCGGCCGGCGCAGTGCGTACACGTCGTGGAGAACGCCTCGATCAGGCCGGTGCCGAGCTTCTTGCGGGTCAGCTGCACCAGCCCCAGCGACGTCACCTCGGAGACCTGATGGCGGGTCCGGTCGCGGGCCAGCGCCTCGGTCAGGCGGCGCAACACCAGGTCCCGGTTGGACTCGAGCACCATGTCGATGAAGTCGATGACCACGATGCCGCCGATGTCGCGCAGGCGCAGCTGCCGCACGATCTCCTCGGCGGCCTCCAGGTTGTTCTTGGTGACGGTCTGCTCGAGGTTGCCGCCGGCGCCGGTGAACTTGCCGGTGTTGACGTCGACGACGGTCATGGCCTCGGTGCGGTCGATGACCAGCGTGCCGCCCGACGGCAGCCAGACCTTGCGGTCCAACGCCTTGGTCAGCTGCTCGTCGATCCGGTGGACGGCGAACACATCGGGGCCGTCCTCGGCCGTCTCGTACTTGTTCAGCTTCGGAAGCAATTCCGGCGCAACCGAATTCACGTAATCGTTGATGGTGGTCCAGGCGTTGTCGCCGGACACGATCAGCCCGGAGAAGTCCTCGTTGAACAGGTCCCGGATGACCTTGACCAGGACATCGGGCTCCTCGTAGAGAGGCACCGCGGCCCCGGCGGCCTTCTTCTTGGTCTCGGTGGCCGTCGCCTCGATCTGGGTCCAGCGTTCCTGCAGCCGCGTCACGTCGTCGCGGATGCCCTCTTCCTTGACGCCCTCGGAGGCCGTCCGGATGATCACGCCGGCGTCGGACGGGACGACCTCGCGCAGGATCTCCTTGAGCCGCTGGCGTTCGGTGTCGGGCAGCTTGCGGCTGATCCCGGTCGAGGACGCGCCGGGCACATACACCAGGTAGCGGCCGGCCAGGGAGACCTGAGTGGTCAACCGGGCGCCCTTGTGTCCGACGGGGTCCTTGCTGACCTGGACCACCACGTAGTCGCCGGGCTTGAGGGCCTGTTCGATCTTGCGGTTGGCGCCGCCGAGGCCGGCCGCCTCCCAGTTCACCTCGCCGGCGTAGAGCACGCCGTTGCGGCCGCGACCGATGTCGACGAACGCCGCCTCCATCGACGGCAGCACGTTCTGCACGATGCCGAGGTAGATGTTGCCGACCAGGGATGCCGAACCGGCCGAGGTGACGAAGTGTTCGACCACCACGCCGTCCTCGAGCACCGCGATCTGCGTGTAGCGCGCGCCGGCGTGCGGGGGTTCGGTGCGCACCTTGTCGCGCACCACCATGACGCGTTCGACGGCCTCGCGGCGCGCCAGGAATTCGGCCTCCGACAGGATCGGCGGCCGACGCCGGCCCGCGTCGCGACCGTCGCGGCGACGCTGACGCTTGGCCTCCAGCCGGGTGGACCCGGTGATGCCCTGGATCTCGTCGTTGTCGCTCTTGGCCCTGGTCCGGGGCGCACGCTCGTGCACCACGGTGTTCGGCGGGTCGTCGGGCGAGCCGTTGTCGTTGTCGTCGCCGGACCCGGACTTGCGCCCCCGCCGCCGGCGGCGCCGCCGGGTTGCGCCGTCACCGCTGCTGCTCTCGTCGTCGTCGGAGTTGTCGTCGTCCGAGCCCTGGTCGTCGGAATCGGAGTCGTCCGACCCGTCGCCGGACGCCCCGTTCGAGGTGTCGTCGTCGGACTTGTCGTCGTCCTGATCGTCGTCGCCGTCGGAGTCACCGGCGCTCTCGCCGCCACGGCCGCGGCCACGACCCCGACGCCCGCGGCGCCGACGCCGGTTGGCCGGCCGGCCGGCCTCATCGCCGTCGTCGCTGTCGGCCTGATCGTCGCCGCTGTCCTCGTCGTCGGACTCCTTGGTGTCCTCGGCGACGTCGGTGCTGGGCTGCGGGCGCCACGGCTGCACGGGCTGGGGCGCCACGAACAACGGCAGGTAATCGGCGACCGGCGCGCTCTCGGCGGCAGGTTCGGGGGTTTCGAGCAGCAGCCGCGATTCGGGCTCGTCGGGCTCCGGAGTCGGGTCGGCCACCGGGGCCGATTCGGTCGCGACGGACTCGACGGTCGCCACGGTGGCCGTCACCTCGACGGCGTCGGCGGGTTGGGCCGGCTCGGCGGTCTCGGCAGCCTCGGTGACCTCGGTGGGTTGGGCCGGCTCAGCGGTCTCGGTGACCTCAGCGGTCGCGGTGGCCTCAGTTGCCTCGGCGCTGTCGGCGGCCGCGAGCAGATCCCGCACCCGGACGGCCTCGGCCCGGTCCACGCTGGAGTGGGCACTACGGGAGCGACCGTCGAATTCGATCAGCGCGTCGAGCACCCGCCGGCTGGTGGTGCCGAGCACCCGGGCCAGCGAATGCACCCTCAAACGTTCAGGAATATCGGGGTGTTCGGGAGCCGCGGCGCCGGCCGCGGTGTCGTGGTTGCTGTCGTCATGGATTTGGGCATCGTGGTCCACGTATTCTCCTTTAGCCCCCGGGCGCGTCGTGAGGACGCGGCCGCGCGAGGGCCTCCGTATTCACCCGGTGGCTTCCCGGGATTGTAGGTCTCGCCCCGAGCAGCTCTGAAGGTTCTCAGGGGGCCCACTCGGTGCCTGGTTGAATGACGGCTGGGACGGTCGGCGCCGCATCGCTGGTAGCGGTGGTCGCGCTCGTCAAAGTCTTCATCCGGACGTTCGCCGCCGGTTTTGACGACGTTCACCCGGAGTCAGTATCCCACACCGCGCCAGGCCGTCGGACCAGGCTGGGAATTTGCGGACGTGAGCGGAGCGTCAGCGCGCGGGGAACCAGAGCGCGATCTCGCGCTCGGCGGACTCGGTCGAATCCGAGCCGTGCACCAGGTTGAACTGCGTCTCCAGCCCGAAGTCGCCGCGGATGGTGCCGGGCGTGGCCTTCTCCACCGGGTCGGTGCCGCCGGCCAGCTGACGGAACGCGGCGACCGCGCGGGGACCCTCCAGGATGGCCGCGATGACCGGACCGGAGGTGATGAACTCGAGCAGCGAGTCGAAGAACGACTTGCCGTCGTGCTCGGCGTAGTGCGCGCGGGCGACCTCGTCGCTGACGTTCCTCAGCTCGAGCGCGGCGATCGACAGCCCCTTGCGTTCGATGCGGCTGATGATCTCCCCCACCAACTGTCGCTCTACACCGTCGGGCTTGATCAATACGAGGGTCCGCTCAGTCACGGCGATCAGCGTACCGGGTGCCGGAATCGGCCGCTGATCGTCATCGGTGTTCGAAGTGCTGGTAGTCCAGCGGGCTGCGCCAGTGACCGCCCCAGTCCCAGCCCCGATCGGTGAACACCCGCACCGCCGAACCGCCGTCGTGCAACGTCCCGGGGTCGACGCGACGCCGATCGACGAACGGCGCACCGTTGCGCGGTTCGACCGCGCCGCCGGCGTCGATGAACGGGTTGAGCACGGGGTTGATGTCGATGGCCCGGCCGCGGGCGTGGAACGACCAACTGCCGCTGCCGGGGATGCGCCGACAGTTGAACGCCGAGGTGTTGTTGTCCTCCATCGAGGCCTCGTCCGAGGCGCCCGGATAGTGGTCCAGCGTCACCATTTTCGCGATCGGATAGCGCATCCGGTACAGCTCGTCGAAGATCTCGATGACCTCGGCCGCCAGGTCCTGGTGCACCACCAGGTCCCCGCGCCGGGTCTGTCCCTCGAAGTCGATGTGGCTCAGGTTGATTCGCCGCAGCTGCGCCGGGTCGACGGGGCAGTCCGGTCGCCAGCTGGCACCCAGCTCCGCGGCCGTGACCGGATGGGTGCTGGCCGGCGGCGGGTCAGCGGGCGGGCTCGGCGGTGGGGGTAGCTCCGGCGGTGGGGGTGGCGGTGGAACGACGGTGGTCGTGGTTTCGGGCGCTGCCGTGCTCGAAGGATCCGGTTCCGGGTCCGGCTCGGGGCCGGGACTGCACCCGACCAGCACGACGACGAGCGCCGCGACGGCGGCGCGGGACCGAAGGATCGGCAGGTACGTCACCGCACCGATGGTGCCCTCAACCGGCGGGCGGCGGCGGCTGTTGGCCGGGCAGCAAACCCCGTCGCTGCCGGCGCAGCACCTCGGCGCGCAGGTAGACGATCATCAGCCAGACGATGCCGAAGATGATCCCGATGAAGCCCACCCCGGGGTACAGCGCCCAGCCCGCGATCAGGATCACCTGCACGCCCAGGTTGGCCCAGATCGCCCAGGGCCGGCCCTGGATGCCGGACATCAGCACCAGCAACAGCGCGAAGGCCACCAGGAACGCGGTGGAGACCGGCGTCAGTCCCCCGCCGACGGTGCCGACCACCGGCAGGGCGAGCAGCACCACGATGGCCTCGAGGATGAGGGTCGCCGCCATGACGCCGCGGAAGCTCTTCCACGGGTCCGGGCCGGCCGGTGTCGGTTCCTGGTCGGTCACTGCGGTTCCCTCCCGAACAGTGTGCGCGCGGCGCCGGCGGTCACGACCGAACCGGTGATGACGATGCCGGTGCCCGACATCGCCGCGTCCGCGCCGGCGTCCTCGGCCACCGCCGTGGCGGTCTCGATGGCATCCGCCAGGGTCTGTGCGACGATCACCCGCTCCGGCCCGAAGCGTTCCTCGGCCCGCAGCGCGAGTTCGGCGACGTCCATCCCGCGCGCCGAACCGTTGTGGGTGACCACGATCTGGTCGAACGCGGGCTCCAGCGCCGCCAGGATGCCGTCGACGTCCTTGTCCGCCATCACCGCGACCACGCCGACCAGGTACTGGAAGTCGAATTCCTCGGCCAACGCGGCGGCCAGCGCGCCCGCGCCCGCCGGATTGTGCGCGGCGTCAATGAATACTGTTGGGGCGCTGCGCATCCGCTCCAACCGGCCCGGACTGGAGACCGCGGCGAAACCGGCCCGCACCGCGTCGATGTCGAGTTGCCGGTCGGCGCCGGCGCCGAAGAAGGCCTCCACCGCGGCCAGCGCCACGACGGCGTTGTGCGCCTGATGCGCGCCGTGCAGCGGCAGGAACACCTCGGAGTAGACACCGCCGAGGCCCTGCAGTTCCAGCAGTTGGCCGCCGATGGCGACCTGTCGGCTCAGCACCGCGAACTCCGAGCCCTCGCGGGCGACCGCGGCGTCGGCCTCGACGGCCTGGGCCAGCAGCACCTCCATGGCCTCGGGGGTCTGCTCGGCGATGATGGCGACGGTGTCGATGGGCACCAGGTCGTCGGGTTGGCGCTTGATCACCCCGGCCTTCTCCCGGGCGATACCGGCGATGTCGGAGCCGAGGTATTCGGAATGGTCGACGCCGATCGGGGTGATCACGGCGACGGGTGCGTTGACGACGTTGGTGGCGTCCCAGCGGCCCCCGAGCCCGACCTCGACGACCGCGATGTCCACCGGGGCGTCGGCGAACGCCGCGAACGCCATCGCGGTGAGCACCTCGAACTTGCTCATGGCCGGGCCGGGCGCACCGAGCGCGCCGGACTCCGACTGCTGGTCGACCAGCTGGATGAACGGCTCGAGTTCGCGGTAGGTCTCCACGTAGAGCGCCGGGCTGATGGGCTTTCCGTCGATCGCGATGCGTTCGACGGCCGACTGCAGGTGCGGGCTGGTGGTGCGCCCGGTCCGCCGGTGCAGCGCGGTCAGCAGCGCGTCGATGATCCGCGCGACCGACGTCTTGCCGTTGGTGCCCGCGACGTGGATGCAGGGATAGGACAGCTGAGGTGATCCCAGCATCTCCAACAGCGCGGAGATCCGCGCTGTCGACGGCTCGATCTTGGTCTCCGGCCAGCGCTGGTCGAGCAGATGCTCGACCTGCAGCAGCGCGGCGATCTCGTCCGGTGTCGGTTCGCTCATGTGGGCAGCGCACCCAGCCTGGTGCTGATGCGTTCGACTTCCTCGGTGGCCAGCCGCTGCCGGTCCCGGATCTTCGCGACGACCGGTTCGGGGGCCTTGGCCAGGAACGCCTCGTTGCCCAACTTCGCTGTGGTGCCGGTCAATTCCTTCTGCGCGGCGGCCAGGTCCTTCTCCAGCCGGCGGCGCTCGGCGGCGACGTCGACGGTGCCGGAGGTGTCGACCTCCACCAGCACGGTGCCGTCGGTCAGGCGCACCTCGATCGAGGCGGTCGGGGTGAAGCCGTCCTCGGCGGCCGTCAACCACGCCAGCGCGTGGACCGCGGCCAGCTGCGAGGAGATGTCGGCCGCGTCGACGCCGGACAGCCGGGCCGGGACCTTCTGCCGGTCGGCGAGGCCCTGATCGCTGCGGAACCGGCGCACCTCGGTCACCAGCTTCTGCATGTCCGAAACCCGCTTGGCCGCCGCGGGTTCCAGGGCGATGCCGCTGGGCTGGGGCCACGGCGCGACGACGAGGGACTCCGCGCCGGTCAGCGCCTTCCACAACACCTCGGTGACGAACGGCATCACCGGGTGCAGCAGCTTGAGCAGGCTGTCGAGCACGGTGGCCAGCACCGCCGTGGTGTGCGCCGCGTCCGCCGCGTCCTGCGCACCCAGCTGCACCTTGGCGAGTTCGACGTACCAGTCGCAGAACTCGTCCCAGGCGAAGTGGTACAGCGATTCACACGCCCGGCTGAACTCGTAGGCGTCGAACGCCGAATCCACCTCGGCGCGAACCTGTTCCAGCCGGCCCAGGATCCAGCGGTCGGCGTCGGTGAGCGCGTCGAGCGCGGGCAGCTGCGCCGGGGCGGCGCCGTTGATCAGCGCGAACCGGGTCGCGTTGAACACCTTGGTGGCGAAGTTGCGCGACGCCCGGGCGTGATCCTCGCCGATCGACAGGTCACCGCCGGGGCTGGCACCGCGGGCCAGGGTGAACCGCAGCGCGTCGGCGCCGAACAGCTCGACCCAGTCCAGCGGGTCGATGCCGTTGCCCTTGGACTTGCTCATCTTGCTGCCGTGTTCATCGCGAATCAGGCCGTGCAGGAATACATTCTGGAACGGAACCTGCGGGCCGCGGGCGCCGTCGGCGGTGATGGCCGCGTCGTCGCCGACGAAGGTGCCGAACATCATCATCCGGGCCACCCAGAAGAACAGGATGTCGTAGCCGGTCACCAACACCGTGGTCGGATAGAACTTCGCCAGTTCGGGGGTGTGGTCGGGCCAGCCCATGGTGGAGAACGGCCACAGCGCCGAGGAGAACCAGGTGTCCAGCACGTCCGGGTCCTGCTCCCAGCCCTCCGGCGGGGTCTCGTCGGGGCCCACGCACACCTTCTGGCCGTCGGGGCCGTGCCAGATCGGGATGCGGTGCCCCCACCACAGCTGCCGTGAGATGCACCAGTCGTGCATGTCGTCGACCCAGGAGAACCAGCGCGGTTCCAGGCTCGGCGGATGGATCACGGTGTCGCCGTTGCGCACCGCATCACCGGAGGCCTTGGCCAGCGATTCGACCTTGACCCACCACTGCAGGCTCAGCCGCGGCTCGATGGGCTCGCCGCTGCGCTCGGAATGGCCGACGCTGTGCAGATACGGGCGCTTCTCCTCGACGATGCGGCCCTGCGCGGCCAACGCCTCGCGGATCGCCACCCGCGCCTCGAACCGGTCCATGCCGTCGAATTCGGTTCCGGTGTCGGCGATCCGGCCCTTGGTGTCCATCATGGTGGGCATCGGCAGCTGGTGCCGCAGCCCGATCTCGAAGTCGTTGGGGTCGTGCGCCGGGGTCACCTTGACCGCGCCGGTGCCGAACTCGGGATCCACGTGTCCGTCGGCGACGATGCGGATCTCGCGATCCAGGAACGGGTGCGGCAACGTGGTGCCGACCAGGCCGCGGTACCGCTCGTCGTCGGGGTGCACCGCGATCGCGGTGTCGCCCAACATCGTTTCCACCCGGGTGGTGGCCACCACCAGATGCGGCTCGGCATCGGACATCGAGCCATACCGGAAGGACACCAACTCGCCCTCGACGTCGTCATACTTGACCTCGAGGTCGCTGATGGCGGTCTCGAGCACCGGCGACCAGTTCACCAGCCGCTCGGCCTGATAGATCAGCCCGGCGTCGTAGAGCCGCTTGAAGATCGTGCGGACGGCGCGCGACAACCCGTCGTCCATGGTGAACCGGTCGCGGCTCCAGTCGACGCCGTCACCGATGCGGCGCATCTGGTCGCCGATGGTGCCGCCGGACTCACGCTTCCAGTCCCACACCTTCTCGATGAACTTCTCGCGGCCCAGGTCTTCCTTGGTGGTGCCGTCGGCGGCGAGCTGCTTTTCCACCACGCTCTGGGTGGCGATGCCCGCGTGGTCCATGCCCGGCAGCCAGAGCACCTCGTAGCCCTGCATCCGCTTGCGGCGGGTCAACGCGTCCATCAGGGTGTGGTCCAGCGCGTGGCCCATGTGCAGGCTGCCGGTCACGTTCGGCGGCGGCAGCACGATCGAGTAGGCCGGCTTGTCGCTGGCGGGGTCGGCGGTGAAGTAGCCGGCGTCCACCCAACCCTGGTACAGCTCGCTCTCTACGGCCTGCGGATCCCAGGACTTCGGAAGGGATTCGGCGCGGGTGTTGGGGGTGGCGGTCACCCATCGATTCTAGGTAGCAGCTCAAACCGATGCGAAGGCCCCCGACCTCGACGGAGATCGGGGGCCTTCGGAACCGGTCGCGTTCGCTGAACCGCGCCCGCCACCGGGTCGACGAGTCGTTACTTCTTGCCGCCGAGCAACCCGCCCAGGATGTCGCCGATCGGGTTGTTGCCGCCGCTGCCGCCGCCGAGCACGCTGCCCAGGATGCTGCCCAGCGCGTTGTTGCCGCCACCGCCGCCGGTCGCGCCGCCGAGGATGCCGCCGAGCACGTCACCGAGCACCCCGCCGCCGCCCTGCTGGGCCTGGGCCTCCGGGGCGTTGTTGCCCGCGAACTGCTTGCCGATGTAGGCCAGCACGATGGGCGCCAGGATCGGCAGCAACCGCTTGATCAGGTCGCCGCCGGCGCCCCCGGCACCGCCGCCGGCCAGCGCGGACGCCACCGTGTCGCTGTTGTTCCCGCCGAAGATGTTGGCGACGATCTTGTCGCCGTCGTTCTCGTCCACGTTGTCGACGGCCACGCCGCCGTCGAGCAGGCCGGCGTGCTGCTCGGCCGAAGAGGCGATCTTGCTGGCAACCTGGTCGTCGTTCTGCGCGTTCACCTGCAGCCCGCCCACCAGCGCCGGCACCAGTTGCTGGATGGCGTTGTTGACCTCACCCTCGGACGCCCCGAGCTTGTTCGCGATGTCTTGCACCGGGATCTGTGCGAACAGATCATCGAGTCCAGCCATGCTTCACCTTCTGTCTGGTATTTGCTGCTTGTGGACGTGTTTCGCCGATGACAATAGTCCACACGATCTTGGTTCAGGCATGATCGTCGTCGATTCAGTCCAGCCGTTCCGTGGTCAGCGTGACCCCGGCGGCGGGCAGTCGGGTCAGCAGCGCGTCCCCGGCCGCCGCGGCCGGGGTCAGCACGCCACGCAGCGGAGATAGCGCATCGCGGTCCATCGCCAGCGCCAGCCCGGTCTCCCCCAGCAGCACCGCGGTCGCCTTGTATCCGGGGTCGCCCTGCTGAGCGATCGTGGCCCGGTAGCGCGCCCCGGTGTCGGTGGTCGCGTAGGTCTCGATGGTGTAGTGACCGCGTTCCCTGGTTTGTTCGCTGGGACCCTCGCCGGGCTTGGGCACCACGCGGTCGACGAGGCCGCGCGGCAGGAACTTGAAGAACCGGCTGCCCAGGCCCAGCGCCGCCGCGTTGACGCCCGTGACCGCGGCGGCGGCCAGCGGCGCCAGCCGCGACCGCCCGACGCTCATCTGCTCGCCGTATTCGAACTTGCGGCCGTAGGCGTAGTCCAATAATGCGTTGCTGCGCCGCACAATTCGGCTGTTGGGCATCGCCATCGCGAACGCCGCGGTCCAGTATCCGCGCAGCTCGGGGGCGATCTCGGCGCCGCGACGCCACCGCACGTCGGGCTGGGCGCCCAGGTTCGGTTCGGCGCCGCGATCCGGGCTCAAGGTGTAGGGGTCGTTGAGTTCGTCGCGCAGCCGCGGGTCGTTGGAGGCCGCCGTCATCAACTCCAGCATCGAGGCCGTCGTACCGCCGGACACCCCGCCCGCGAAGGTCCGCACCACCAGGTTGGTGTCGCGCAGTTCGCCGGCCCCGTCGGCCTGGGCGCGCTTGTACAGCGCGTAGACGTTCATGTCCGACGGGATGGAATCGAACCCGCACGCGTGCACGATCCGCGCGCCGGTGTCGATGGCCTGCTTGTGGTACAGGTCCATGCTCTCGAGGACGAAGTTGGGTTCCCCGGTCAGGTCCGCGTAATCGGTACCGGCCGCCGCGCACGCCGCGACCAGCGGCAGACCGTACTTCGCATACGGGCCGACGGTCGTGATGACCACCCTGGTGCGCGCGGCCATGTCGTTGAGCGTCGAGGGTGCGGACGCATCGGCGGTCAGGATCTGCCAGTCCCGGGCCGCGGCGCCCAGCGAGTCGCGCACCGCGAGCACCTTGTCCGGGGAGCGCCCGGCCAGCGCGATACGCGCCCCGGTGCCCGCGCGGGACAGATACTCGGCGGTCAGCTTGCCCACGAACCCCGTCGCGCCGTACACGACGATGTCGAACTCGCGGTCGGATTCCCGGTGTGTTTCGGCCATGGGAATCAACCTACCGCCGGCGGCGGCGCCGACACCGGGGCAATGACGCCGCGGTGACCTAGGTTCGAACCTGTGGCGGGTAGCGCGGGTGCGGGCAGGTCCTTTCTCGTCGTCGGGGCCGGGATCGCCGGTCTGGCCACCGCGGCGGCGCTGCAGCGCCACGGTCATTCGGTGCGGGTGTTCGAGGAACGCCGGGATACCGCGATCGGCGCGGGCATCAGCATCTGGCCCAACGCGCTGGCCGCCCTCGACGAGATCGGGCTGGGCGACCCGGTGCGGCGGGCCGGTGGTCGGGTCACCGCCGGCGCGCTGCGCTGGCACGACGGCACCTGGCTGCGACGGCCGTCGGCGCAACGCATGGTCAAGGCGCTGGGCGAGCCGCTGGTGGTGATCCAGCGGGGCGCGCTGAGCGACATTTTGGCCGGGGCGCTACCGGACGGGACGGTGTCCTACGGCGAGGCGGTGACGGCCGTCGAACCCACGGCGGCCGGCGCGGCCGTGCGCACCGCGGCCGGTGAGCGGATCGAGGCGGACGCGGTGATCGGCGCCGACGGGGTGAACTCCGTGGTGGCGCGGCACCTCAACGGCGCTCTGTCGGCGCGCTACGCCGGGTACACGGCCTGGCGCGGGGTCGCCGACGTCGCCCTGGACCCCGACCTGGCCGGGGAGACGCTGGGCGCCGGGACCGAGGTGGGTCACGTGCCCCTGGGTGCCGACCACACCTATTGGTTCGCCACCGAGCGGCTCCCGGAGGGGCACCGCTGCACCGACGGCGAGCTGGCCTACCTGCGCGCGAAGTTCGCCGATTGGGCCCATCCGGTGCCCGCGGTGCTGGCCGCCACCGCGGCCGGACAGGTCCTGCGCAACGATCTGTACGACCGGGCTCCCGCCCGCACCTGGGCGGCGGGGCCCGTGGTGCTCGTCGGCGACGCTGCCCATCCGATGCGGCCCCATCTCGGCCAGGGCGGCTGCCAGGGACTGGAGGACGCCGCAATCCTGGCGCACCTCGTCGGCGCGGGTCCGTCGGATCTCGCGGCGGTCTTCGCCCGGTACGCACGGGTGCGCCGTCCGCGGCTGCGGCGCCTGGTGTGGGAGTCGAAGCTGGTGGGTCGGGTGGTCAACCTGCAACCGGCCGTTCTCAGCGCGGCCGCGAGCCGGGCCACCGTGCTGATTCCCGAGGCGTTCGTGACGCGGCACCTGGCCGGCATCGCCGCCGGCTCGGCGTTCCGACTGCCCGCGGTCTGATCCTCGAACCGAACGCAACAGCGCCGGACACTTCGGAAGTGTCCGGCGCTGTGCGCGTTGAGGTGGTGACTAGCCGCGACCGCCGCAGCTCGGCCACGCGCCGATGCCCTGGCTGCGCAGGGTGTTCTCCGCGACGCGGATCTGCTCGGACTTGCTGGCGTTGTGCGGGGAGCCGGAGCCGCCGTTGGCGTGCCAGGTGCTCATGGAGAACTGCAGACCACCGTAGTACCCGTTACCGGTGTTGATGGCCCAGTTACCGCCGGACTCGCAGGCCGCGATGGCATCCCAGTTGACGCTGTCCGCGTTGGCGGTAGCGGTCCCCAGGGCCAGCGGAGCGGCAACAAACGCTCCACCGATGGCGGCCATGGTGAGCTTCTTCCGGAGGTTCTTCAAAGGTCATTCCTTTCGCAACGCGCGCGCCGAAGAACACGTCCAACTCGGCTTCGAGTCGGACGTGTGATGCCTGTCGCCAGGCCAGCGTTTGGGTTGGGGCGTGCCATCTCGGTCAGGCACGACAACGGGGGGTAGAGCACCCCGCCGGAACATCGGTCCGGCGGCCGGTGAGGCCTGTCGGCCTCTCACGGTCCCATTCACACGCAGGGGTTCGTAGATTCAGTTTTTCGTTTCCCTGTTCGGGTCGGAATCGAACGTACGGACCCGATTCGGGTTAGTCACATCGCCAAAATGGGTATCTCGGTTTGATAACGGACAGATCACGGTCGAAGCTGAGAGAAATCTGTGCAGGTCACGCGGGGATTCTGAAAGCGGGGCGATCTCGCACGCCACGGCCGTATTTGTGATGCGAATCACCATGATTTTGTGATTCGCAACACGTAACGATCCGGTCGCCAAATCGATTGCAGGACAGTCGTTCTGATAGCAGCGTTACTGTTGTGAAAGTCGTGACCCGACATTTCGCCGGGCTCGGCAGTGCCCATTAAACCGTTGCGGACGCAATATCGAGCCCTGCTAACGAATTCGGATGGGCGTCGTTACCAAACCATTGTTTCAGCGCATGTGCCGCGCTATCGGATCCCGCGTTGCGCGTTGCTCGCGGCGACGGATATCGGTGATCGCGTTGCCGCGCAACGATGTTGGCCCGCCGGGCTCAGGGCAGATCGGCCGCGGAGTTGATATTGCTCAGGGCCGGCGTCGGATCCAGCACGATCCGCTGGGTGTGCACGGTGTCCACGAGCGCGCGCATGCTGCGCTCGCCGGCCGCGACGAGTTCGTCGATCCGCTCGGCCAAGGACGTCGCGTAGATCCCGGCCAGGTAATGGTCGCGGCCGTCCCACGGCAACACGACGTCCGGGCCGACATGGGCGGCAAGTTCGTCGATGAGTGCCGGTGTCATCAGCGGCATGTCCACGGCGCAGACGAACGCCCGCTCCCGGCCGGCCTCGGCGGCGGCGCGCAGGCCCCGCCCGGTGGCCAGCAGCGGTCCGACACCGCGGATCTCGTCGCGCAGGATGGTGGCCGACAACTCCGGAAGTTGTTGTCCGGGTGCGGCGATGACGAAGACGGGTGCGCAGCGCGCGCTCAGCGCGGCGACCACCAATTCGACCATGGTCTGATCGCCGTCGGGCCCACCGAACAGCACCGTGGCCTTGTCCCGGCCCATCCGTCGCGACGCCCCACCGGCCAGGACGACGCCGGCCAACGGGGAGGACATGGGAGACAGATTAGCCCGCGGTGCGGGCCGAAAAAGGCCTTTGGGCGCGAAATCCGTGCGGTTTTCGCGCCCAACGGGTTGGTTGGGTGTCAGACGGTCCAGGTGTCGCGGCCACGCAGCAGCGACTGCAGGGCGGCGGTGTCGTTGGGGATGGTCTCCCGCGCCGACGCGACCTGCGCCCGGGCCTGATCGTTGTAGGTCGGGCGGCTCACCTGACGGAAGATGCCCATCACGGTGTGCTCGAGGTTCTGGTCACTCAGCCGCGACAGCGCGAACGAGTAGGCCGGATCCGCCATCGTGGCGTCGTGCACGACGATGTCCTCGGCCGCCACATCGGCGGTCTTGGCCACGTCGAGCCCGAATCCCGAACGCACGACGCAATATTCACCGTCGGCCCCGAAGGTGATCGGTTCGCCCTGGGTGACCCGGATGACGCGCTCCTCGGCGCCGTCCTTGCGCAGCAGGTCGAATGAGCCGTCGTTGAAAATCGGGCAGTCCTGCAGGATTTCGACGATCGCGGCCCCGCGGTGCTCGGCGGCACCGCGCAACACCGCGGTCAACCCGGCGCGGTCGGAGTCCAGCGCCCGACCGACGAACGTGGCCTCGGCGCCCAACGCCAGCGACACCGGGTTGAACGGCGTGTCCAACGAACCCATCGGTGTCGACTTGGTGACCTTGCCGACCTCCGAGGTGGGCGAGTACTGCCCCTTGGTCAGGCCGTAGATCCGGTTGTTGAACAGCAGGATCGTGATGTTCATGTTGCGGCGCAGCGCGTGGATCAGGTGGTTGCCACCGATCGAGAGCGCGTCACCGTCACCGGTGACCACCCAGACCGACAGGTCATCGCGCGCCAGCGTCAGGCCGGTGGCGATGGTCGGCGCGCGACCGTGGATCGAGTGGAATCCGTAGGTCTCCAGGTAGTACGGGAAACGGCTCGAGCAACCGATGCCGCTGACGAACACCATGTTCTCGCGCTTGAGACCCAACTCCGGGAGGAAGTTGCGGATGGTGTTGAGGATGACGTAGTCGCCGCAACCGGGGCACCAGCGGACCTCCTGGTCACTGGTGAAGTCCTTGCCCTTCTGAGGCACGTCGGTGGTGGGCACCCCGCTGGTCTTGCTCGGCCCGGGCGTGATGCCCAGGTCGACACCGCTGATGCTTCCCATCAAATCCGTCATACGTTCGCTCCTACGCCTGAATCCACCGTGGCTGCCGCCACGCGCGCGAATTTGGCTTTGTCACTTTCCTTTTCGGCCAACGTGCCATCGAGAGCCGCGTCGATGATGCCCTCGACCTCGTCGGCCAGAAACGCCATTCCCTGCACCTTGGTCACCGATTGCACGTCGACCAGGAACTTGCCGCGCAACAGCAGCGCGAGCTGGCCGAGGTTCATCTCGGGACAGACCACCTTCGGATAACGCTTCAGCACGTCGCCGAGGTTGGCCGGGAATGGATTGAGATGGCGCAGCTGTGCGTGGGCCACCTTGATGCCGTTGCGCCGCGCCCGTCGGCAGGCTTCACCGATCGGTCCGTACGAGCTGCCCCAGCCGAGCAGCAGCAGTTCGGCATCCCCGGTGGGATCGTCGACCTCGAGATCGGGCACCGTGATGCCCTCGATCTTCTGCTGCCGCAGCCGGACCATCAGGTCGTGGTTGGCGGGCTCGTAGGAGATGTTGCCGGAGCCGTTGGCCGACTCCAGGCCGCCGATGCGGTGCTCGAGTCCGGGAGTGCCGGGCACGGCGAACTGGCGGGCCAGCGTGTCCGCGTCGCGGGCGTACGGCTGGAACGGCTCACCCTGCTTGGCGAAGGTGTGCTCGATCTTCTCGTAGCCGGCGATGTCCGGGATCCGCCACGGCTCCGAGCCGTTGGCGATCGCGCCGTCGGACAGCAGCACCACCGGGGTGTGGTACTTGACGGCGATCCGGGCGGCCTCGAGGGCCATGTCGAAGCAGTCGGACGGCGACTGCGGCGCCAGCACGGCCACCGGCGATTCGCCGTTGCGGCCGAACATCGCCTGCAGCAGGTCGGACTGTTCGGTCTTGGTCGGCAGTCCGGTCGAGGGGCCGCCACGCTGCACGTCGACGATCACCAGCGGCAGCTCGGTCATCACGGCCAGGCCCATGGCCTCGGACTTCAGCGAGATGCCGGGGCCGGAGGTGGTGGTGACACCCAGCGAGCCGCCGTAGGAGGCGCCGATGGCCGAACCGATGCCGGCGATCTCGTCCTCGGCCTGGAAGGTCAGGACGTTGAAGTGCTTGTGCTTGGACAGCTCGTGCAGGATGTCCGACGCCGGGGTGATCGGGTAGCTACCCAGCATCACCTGCAGATCGGCGAGCTGACCCGCCGCGACCAGTCCGTAGGCCAGCGCGGTGTTGCCGGAGATCTGCCGGTACTCGCCGGACGGCAGCTTGGCCGGGGCGATCTCGTAGGTGGTGCCGAAGGCCTCGGTGGTCTCGCCGTAGTTCCAGCCGGCCTTGAGCGCCAGCACGTTGGCCTCGGCGATGTCGGGCTTGCGGGCGAACTTCTCCCGGATGAACGTCTCGCTGGTCTCGATCGGCCGGCCGTACATCCAGGACAGCAGCCCGAGGGCGAACATGTTCTTGGCGCGCTGACCGTCCTTCTTGGTGGCGCCGATCTCCTCGACGGCGCCCAGGGTCAGCGTGGTCATCGGAACGGCCTGTACGACGTACTCGGACAGCTCCTCGTTTTCCAGCGGGTTGGCGTCGTAGCCGACCTTGGCCAGGTTGCGCTTGGTGAACTCGTCGGAGTTGGCGATCACCAGACCGCCGCGCGGCAGGTCGCCGATGTTGGCCTTGAGCGCGGCCGGGTTCATCGCCACGAGCACGTCGGGGCGGTCACCGGCGGTCAGGATGTCGAAATCGGCGATCTGGATCTGGAACGACGAGACGCCCGGCAGCGTGCCCTGCGGCGCACGGATCTCCGCGGGATAGTTGGGCTGGGTCGCGAGGTCGTTGCCGAAGAGCGCGGCCTCCGAGGTGAACCGGTCACCCGTGAGCTGCATGCCGTCGCCGGAGTCACCGGCGAACCGGATGACGACCTTCTCCAGCTTTTGCCTTGGGGGTGTCGCCGAACCGTTGACGCTCGGAGTCCCATCGACTGGCGTGCTGTCGCTTGGACCCACGTCTCCGCCTTTCGTCTGCACTGTCTGCGTTGTTGTCTGGGCTGATATCTGTTTGTCTTTGGGGTGAAACTCGTCCTGTAGGGGTCTCTACATGCGCTGATGTGTGCTTGTATGACCCTGAACCTCGGTATGTCCGGGGATCTCCCGGGCGTCGCCGTCCGAATGCGGACGCGCCGTCATAGCGGACCATCCGTAGTTGGTGTCACTGGTAGTCACGATTATTGCACTTCTCTTAGGCGGCCCCACGCGTCGGGGGGTGTCGACACGCCGACCGCCCGCGCCCGAAGACGCAGTTCAGAGCCATAAGGGTACGTGAACCGGGGCATGAATGTGTGTTTCCTCACTTTCGCCACGGGCCGAACTCTAAGAACCTGGGAATACGCGCGAGTAACTTCGCCAAGCCGCTGCTGAGCGATCGCTCAGCATTACAGTATCACCCCGGAATGTTGTACGGGGTAACGATTTGGACGGGCACCAACTTCGCCGGCTCGGCGGGGATCGCCCCGCGTGCCTGCAGGATCATCCGCAGCGCCAGCCGGGCGTCGGCGCGCAGGTCGTTGTGCAGGACCGCGGAGATCTTGCCCTCACGCAGCAGCCGTCGGTTATCGACGTCGAGATCGTGGGCGATGAAGACCCGGCAGGTCCGGCCGAGCTTCTCGAACGCCGAGACCGTCGCGGCGTTACCGCCGCCGACGGAGTAGACCGCCTCGATCCCGGGGTGACGTCGTAGCGCCTCGAGCACCAGCCGCTCGTTCGTCTCGTCGATGCCGTCGCTGTCGGACACGTCGACCACCTCGTAGCCCGACCCGCGCAGCGCGGCGCGGAATCCGACCTCGCGCTCCCCCTCCCCGCGGAAGACGGTTCGGCTCAGCGTGATCAGGACCGGCGTGCCGGCGCCGGCGGCCGGCCCCAGCCACTGCCGGACCAGATACGCCGCTGTGCTGCCCGCGCCGTGGTTGTCGATCCCGACGTAGCCGGTCCGGCTGCTGCTGGCGACGTCGGTCGTATAGGTCACCACCGGGGTGCCCGCGGCCTCGAGGGCATCGATGGCCTCGGCCACCTCGGGTTCGTCCTGCGCCTTGAGGATGACGCCGTGGCTACCGCGCAGGCGCGCCAGCCGGTCCAGCGTGGCCTGCGCGGTGCCCGTCTCCCACAGGTGAAAGCGGGCGCGCAGCATCGCCGGCGCGAACGTCGGCAACTCAGCCTCGACGGCCGCGCGGAACTCGTCGGAGAACCGCTGCGGGGTCTGCATGACGACGTCGATCAGGTAGCGCCGGCCATTGAGCCGCAGCTGGGCGCGCTGCTTGTCCAGATCCGCGATGGCCTGCAGCACCTCGGCCCGGGTGCTCTCGCGCACGCCGGGGCGGTCGTTGAGCACCCGGTCGACGGTCGCCTCGCTCAGCCCCGCCTGCTGGGCGATCTCACGGACCTTGTAGCGGTGCGCCATCGGCTCCTCACTGGCTGTCGATATTGCATATTGGTGATGGATTTTTGATGGGTTTTTGGTGTTGATTGTGTCCCATTGCACAGCAAGACTGGCGGCATGTCCACTGCGAAGACGCTGCCGACGGGCGCCTGGATCACCGAGGCGGACTGCCGCCTCGAGGACTTCCGCGCCCAGTTGGACCGGCGCACCGCACTCGGCGACTATCCGCACGCCCGCGAGGTGCGCGCCGGGGTGCTGGTCTACTCGGCGACGGCCTGGCCGGAGCTGAGCCCGGCGGGGCGGCGCCATCTGCAGGCCGAACTGATCGCGGCCCTGACCGACGGCCCGGGCGTGGTCGTCGTCGAGGACGCCTTCGACCACGCCGTCGTCGACGCCGCCAGCGCCGCCTTCGCGGAACTGATCGCCGCCCAACGCGCCCGGGGCGCCGAGGGCGGTGACCACTTCGGCAAGCCGGGCGCCAACGACCGGGTATGGAACGCCGCGCAGAAGCTGGCGCTGCACGCCCCCGCGGTGTTCGCCGACTACTACGCCAACGACGCGCTGGCACTGGTCTCGCAGGCGTGGCTGGGGCCGCGTTACCAGGTCACCTCGCAGGTCAACGTCGTCAATCCCGGTGGCGCCGCCCAGGTTCCGCATCGCGACTACCACCTGGGCTTCGTCGCCGCCGATCAGCTGTCGGACTATCCGGCGCACCTGCACCGCATGTCGGCGGCGCTGACGCTGCAGGGCGCGGTCGCACACTGCGACATGCCGCTCGAGAGCGGCCCGACCATGCTGCTGCCGCACTCGCAGCGCTTCGCCGGCGGCTACGTGGCGTTCTCGCGGCCGGAGTTCGTCGAGTACTTCGCCGCCCACCACGTGCAGACCCCACTGCGCAAGGGCGACGCGGTCTTCTTCAACCCCGCGCTGTACCACGGGGCCGGGGCGAACACCTCGGCCGACATCCGCCGGATGGCCAACCTGCTGCAGGTGTCCTCGCCGTTCGGCCGGGCGATGGAGGCGCTGGACCGCGCCGCCATGGTGCGTGCCGTGTATCCGGCGCTGCGCGCCATGCGCACCGCGGGCCGGCCCGAGCGGCAGATCCACAACGCCGTCGTCGCCGCGGCCGAGGGCTATCCCTTCCCCACCAACCTCGACGCCGATCCGCCGGTCGGCAGCCTGGCACCGCCGAGCCAGGTGGACGTCGTGCTGGCGGCGCTCGCCGCCGACGCCACGGCCGCGGACCTCGACGCCGCCCTAGGCAACCAGGACGAACGGAGAACACCATGACCACCCTCGGACTCATCGGGCTGGGCCGCATCGGCACCTTCCACGCCGGCACGCTCACCGACCTGCCCGGCGTCGACCGGCTGATCGTCACCGACGAGCGTGCCGCCCTTGTGGCGCAGGTGGCCACCAAATACGGTGCCACCCCGGCGGATTCGGTCCAGGCGCTGCTGGATTCCGGGGTCGACGGGGTGGTGGTGGCCGCGGCCACGCCGGCGCACGCCGCGCTGACGCTGGCCGCGGTCGAGCGCGGACTGCCGACGTTCTGCGAGAAGCCGGTGGCCGGCAGCGCCGCCGAGAGCGCGCACGTCGCCGACGTCATCGCGCGCTCCGGGGTTCCCGTGCAGATCGGCTATCAGCGGCGCTTCGACGCGGCCTTCACCGCCGCCAAGGCGGCCGCGGACAGCGGCGCGCTCGGCGCGCTGCACACCGTCCGCAGCACCACGATGGACCCCGCTCCCCCGCCGATGGAGTACATCGCCGCCTCGGGCGGCATCTTCCGGGACTGTGCCGTGCACGACTTCGACGTGCTGCGCTGGATCACCGGTCAGGAGGCCGTCGAGGTCTACGCCACCGGCAGCGTGCAGGGCGATCCGCTGTTCACCACCCACGGCGACGTCGACACCGCGGCGGTAACCGTCCGCTTCGACGGCGGCGCGCTCGGGCTGGTGTCGGCCGCGCGGTACAACGGTCGCGGCTACGACTGCCGACTGGAGGTGCACGGGTTCGACGACACCGTCGTCGCCGGCTGGGATCAGAACGTGCCCGTCCGCAACGCGGACCCGGCCGCCGCGGCGGTCTTCCCGACCGGCACACCGCATCACTTCTTCATGGATCGCTTCACCGAAGCCTTCCGCGCCGAACTCGGCGCCTTCCTGAAAGTCGTTCAGGGCGGACCCGTTTCGGGAGCCACCGTCGCCGACGCGGTGGAGGCGACGTGGATCGCCGAAGCCGCCGCCGAGTCGCTGCGCCGCAACGCCCCCGTCACCCTCGAGGAGGTCAAGAAATGAAGATCGCCGGTGCCCCCATCTCCTGGGGCGTGTGCGAGGTCCCCGGCTGGGGCCATCAACTCCGCCCCGACCGGGTGCTCGCCGAGATGCGCCGCGCCGGGTTGAGCGCCACCGAACTCGGCCCCGACGGGTTCCTGCCCGCCGACACCACCGAGTTGACCTCGCTGCTGGACGGTTTCGGGCTGGCCTGCGTGGGCGGCTTCGTGCCGGTGGTGCTGCATGACGCCGACCACGACCCGGTGCGGGACCTCGAGGGTCCGTTGAACTCGCTGGTCGCCGCGGGCGCCGGGGTGGTCATCCTGGCCGCCGCGACCGGCACCGACGGCTACGACAGTCGGCCCGAGCTCGACGAGACCCAATGGGCCACTCTGCTTTCCAACCTGGATCGGCTCTCCGCCACGGCCGCGCAACGCGGCATCAAGGCCGTGCTGCACCCGCACGTCGGCACCATGGTGGAGAACCACGCCGAGGTGCAACGGGTGCTGGCGGGCTCCACCATCCCGCTGTGCCTGGACACCGGGCATCTGCTGATCGGCGGCACCGATCCGCTGGAGCTGACCCGGACCGCGCCCGACCGCATCGAGCACGCCCACCTCAAGGACGTCGACGCGGCGTTGTGCGCCAAGGTCCAGTCCGGTGAGATGACCTACACCGAGGCGGTCGCCGCCGGGATCTACGTGCCGCTGGGCGCCGGGGACATCGACATCACCGGGATCGTCAAGCTGTTGGAGGACAACGGATACGACGGCTGGTACGTGATGGAGCAGGACAGCATCCTCGACGCCGAACCGGCCGACGAGGACGGCCCCCTGAGCGACGTACTGACCAGCGTCGCCTATCTGCAATCCGTGGCATGACGCTGCGCATCGGTGTCCTGGGGGCCGCCCGGATCGCGGAACTGGCGATCGTCGGTCCGGCCCGGGAACTGGGGCACCGACTGGTCGCGGTCGCGGCCCGCGACCCGCGCCGCGCCGAGCCCTTCGCCGAGAAGTACGGCGTGGAACGGGTTCTGGACGACTACCAGGCGGTGATCGCCGACCCGCAGGTCGACGTCATCTACAACCCGCTGGCCAACGCATTGCACGCGCCGCTGAACCTGGCGGCGATCGCGGCGGGTAAGCCGACGCTGACGGAGAAGCCGTATGCCCGCAACCAGGCCGAGGCGCAACAAGTTGCCGCGGCGGCCGAGGCCGCCGGGGTGCCGGTCATCGAGGCGTTCCACTATCGCTACCACCCGGTGACGCTGCGGCTGCTGGAGTTGATCCGCGGCGGTGAGATCGGCGAGTTGCGGCACGTCGAGGTCACGATGACCATGCCCGCACCGGCCGACGACGACCCGCGCTGGTCGCTGGAACTGGCCGGCGGCGCCCTGATGGACCTGGGGTGCTACGGCCTGCACTTCGTGCGGACGGTGGCGAACCTGTTGGGGGCGACCCCGCGGATCACGTCGGCCAAGGCCACCGAGCGCACCGCCGGGGTGGACGCCACCTGCGAGGTGGACCTGCGGATCGGCGAGGTCAGCGCGCGGTCGATCAACAGCATGGTCGCCGACGAGTACGACTTCCGCATCGCGCTGCAGGGCAGCCACGGAGAAGCGTTGGCACACAACTTCATCAAGCCGCACGAGGACGACCGGATCAGCGTGCGCACCGATGTCGAGCGCGTCGAGCGGCTGGGCCGGCGCTCGTCGTACAGCTATCAACTCGAGGCGTTCGCCGACGCGCTGGCCGGCACCCGCACCCTGCCCGTCGACGCCGCCGACGCGGTGGCGAACATGGCGCTCATCGATGCGGCCTACCGCAGCGCGGGGTTGCCGCCGCGCTGACCGCGCCGACGACGAGGCTGCGGTCACCCTGCACGGTGACCGCAGCCTCTGTTGTCGAGCGGGACTCAGCCGGCCATGAACTCGTCGTAGGCGGCCGACAGCGACGGCGGCAGCGCCGACACGTTGCACTGGCTCTGGGTCTCGCCGATGGGAGCCAGGATGCCCCGGAGCGCGTAGTACTCGCTGGGGTTGGCGGTGAAGTAGGCGCGCAGGTCCGCCGACGCCTGGGCCGGGGCCTTTCCGCGCGCGGCGTTCACGGCCTGGTTCGCACCCGGGTGCCCGTTCAGGTAGGACAGCGCCGAGGCGTGCACGTTGTCGACGGTGTTGGCCACCCCGCCGGGGCTGCAGTCGGGCGCCGCCGAAGCGGTCGGGGCGACGATGACCGCCGCCACGGCTCCCCCGAGCAGAGCACCCGCTGAGACGCCGGCGACTCGGCTCATTCCACGGTTGAATTTCATCATCACTTTTCCTCTTCGAGTGTTGCTTTCCCCGTCCCGAAAACCAAGGTACGTGCGCCGAATACACCGTCGGCCCAGGCAAATTGCGGCGCGCGTCAGTGGTCGCCGGTGTTACACCCCGGCGGCGTGAGTTAAACCTCAAATAGCGGCTGCGCGGCCCCAGAATTCGCCGTCGGCGAACGGTTTCCTTAGAGCTGGAGGCCGATTCTTAACCGACCGTGATCTATGACAGATTCGTGACAGGCCTGGTCAGGGCGGCGCGAAGGTGCGCAAACCCGGGATTAGGCGCGGCGTGTCGGCCGGGGACGCGCCCGCTCGCGAGAAGTCCCCTGCACCCGCGCGAGGGGTGAGTGGCGAGCTCAAGTGCGGCCGAGTTCGTGGCTGAGGGCCTCGAGTTCGTTGCCCCCGGCCATCTCCTGGGTCAGCTGTTCCAGCGTGATCTCCCCAAAGCTGCAATCCAGCTTCTGCTGGCCGCGGTTGAGCAGCACGAAATGGTCGCCGACCATGTGCGCGTGGTGCGGGTTGTGCGTGATGAAGATGACGCCGAAACCCTGCTCCTTGGCCGCGGTGATGTAGCGCAGCACCATGCCGGACTGCTTGACGCCCAGGGCAGCGGTGGGCTCGTCGAGGATCAGCACCCGGGCACCGAAGAAGATCGCGCGGGCAATGGCCACGCACTGCCGCTGTCCGCCGGACAGCGAGCCGATCGGGGCGTCGACGTCGGGCAGGTCGATGCCCATCTTCTTCAGCTCCGAGATGGTCGTGGCGCGCATGCCGTTGATGTCCAAGGACTTCAGGAAGCCCTTCTTGCGCAACTCGTTACCCAGGAAGAAGTTGCGCCACACCGGCATCAGGGACACCACGGCCAGGTCCTGATAGACCGTGGCGATGCCGACCTTCAACGCGTCCTTGGGCGAGTTGAACTCGGTGGGCTTGCCGTCGACCAGCAGTTGGCCCGCGGTGGGCTTGTGCAGCCCGGCGATGATCTTGATCAGCGTGGACTTGCCCGCGCCGTTGTCGCCGAGCACGCCGGTCACCTCGCCGGCGCCCACGCGCAGGTTGATGTCCTTGAGCGCGATGATGTTGCCGTAGCTCTTGCCGACGCCCTTGAGTTCGACCAACGGCACCTCGGCACCGGAGGACGAGTCGGCGGTGGGGGCTTCCGCGGTGGTGCTCATGCTCTGTCTCCTAGCGCTTGGTCGCGTAGTTCCGGAAGGCGTTGTTGGCGATCACCGCGAACAACAACATGGCGCCCAGGAAGAACTTGAACCAGTCGGGGTTCCACCCGGCGTAGACGATGCCCTGGTTGGTCATGCCGAAGATCAGCGCGCCGATTAGCGTGCCGATCGCGGTGCCGTACCCGCCGGTGAGCAGGCAGCCCCCGATGACCGCGGCGATGATGTAGAAGAACTCGTTGCCGATGCCCTGGCCGGACTGGATGGTGTCGAACGAGAACAGCAGGTGCATCCCGACGAACCAGGCGCAGAAGCCGACGGCCATGAACAGTCCGATCTTGACCTTGGTCACCGGCACGCCGACCGCACGCGCACTGTCCTGGTTGCCGCCGACGGCGAAGATCCAGTTGCCGATCCGGGTCTTGAACAGCACATAGGTGGCGATCAGCGCGAACAGGATCCACCACAGCACGGTGACGCGCACCGAGACCGGACCGATGGGCAGCGACGAGGCGAAAATGGTTCGGCCCGAGTCGAATCCCTGCATGTCCGAGACGCTGGGGGTGGCCACCTGACCGCTGACGAGTTTGGTCACCGCCAGGTTGATGCCGGTGAGCATCAGGAACGAACTCAACGTGATCAGGAACGACGGGATCTTGGTCTTCATCACCATGTACCCGTTGAAGAACCCGACGGCCAGCGAGACCACCAGCGCCAGCGCCGCGCCGGTCCACAGGTTCAGGTGCAGGTTGTAGCAGAGCATCGAGGCGGCCAGCGAACTCGTGGTGACCGCGACGCCGGCCGACAGGTCGAACTCGCCGCCGATCATCAGCAGACCGACGCCGACGGCCATGATGCCGATCGTCGAACTGGCGTACAGCACGGTGGCCAGCGATTCCGGGGAGCGGAACGGCGGCGCCACGATCAGGAAGAACACGAAGATCGCGACCGCGCCCACCAGGGCGCCCATCTCGGGTCGAATGATCAAGCGCTGCAGTCGGTTCTGCTCCTTGACCCGTTCGTCGTGCACCACCTGGCGGTTGGCCAGGTTGACCTCGGCCTGGGTGCTCATCAGCGGGTTCCCGCCTTCGCGTATTCGGCGACATCCTCGATGTTGCTCGCATCGATGAACGCGGGCCCGGTGAACGTCGGCTGGTTGCCGCCGATCACGTTGCCGTTGTTGAGGTAGAGCCACAGCGAGTCGACGGCCAGGTATCCCTGCAGGAACGGCTGCTGGTCGACGGCCCACTGGATGTCGCCGTTGCGGATCGCGTCGACGAGCGCGGCGTTGGTGTCGAAGGTGGCGACCTCGGCGTCGCTGCCGGCGTTGCCCACCGACTGCACCGCGGTCAACGCGTAGGGCGCGCCGAGCGCGAGCACGGTGTCCACCGCGGGGTCCTGGCGCAGCTTGGCGGTGATCGTCGATTCCACCGACGGCATGTCCTTGCCGTTGACGTTCAGTGTCTCGACGGCCGGGAAGGTGTCCCGGACCCCCGCGCAGCGGGCCTCGAGGTCGACGTGGCCCTGCTCGTGGATCACGCAGATGACCTTCTGGGCGCCCTCGTTGGCAAGTCGCTTGCCGGCTTCCTGGCCGGCGATGAAGCCGTCCTGCCCGAAGTACTGGGTGACCCCCATGTCCAGCCAGGCGTCCTGACCGGCGTTGAAGGCGACCACCGGGATGTTCTTGGCCGTCGCGTTACGTACCGCCGGGCGCATGGCGTCGGGCTTGGCCAGCGTGACGGCGATGCCGTCGACCCCGCTGTCCACCGCGGACTGCACGTGGTTGGCCTGGTTGGGCGCCTCCGGGTCGGCGGAGTAGAGCAGTTCGATGTTGTCCTTCTTGGCCGCGGTCTCCGCGCCCTTGCGGACCAGGTCCCAGAACGAGTCGCCGGGGACCTCGTGGGTGATCATGGCGACCTTCATCCGCGGGGTGTCGGCAGTGCCGGCGCCCATGCCACCGCCGCTGGTGTCGGGCTTGCCGCCGGTGCTGGAGCACGCGGTCATGCCCACGAGCAGCGCCCCGGCCCCGATTGCCGCCACGAGCCGACTCAACGTCATTGTCTCTCCTCGTCCCTGTCCTCGACATCGCCGCGGGTGCTTGCGGTCCGGGACTTCAGGTAGCAAGCGACACGGCTATGGCGTCGATGTAATACCGCTCACAGTCGAAAGTCAAGACTTTGTTCTGACATTAGGACCGCTTATCAAAGATGCGGTCAGCGGTCGACGAGCGTGGTGTCGAAGTAGTAACGCGAGGCGCGGTAGACGTGACTGCCGTACTCGACGGCGCGGCCCGAGTCGTCGAAGGCGGTCCGCTCCATCACCAGCAACGGGGCCTTGGGCTTCTCGTCGAGCAGCTTGGCCTCCTCGCGATCGGCGGACTTGGCCCCGATCCGCTGGCGCGCCAACCGAATATGCACGCCGCGCGCCCGCAGCGCCTGATACAGCCCCGAGCGCTCGAGTTCCTCGCGCTCCGGGGCCAGGTTGACCGGCAGATGGTTGCTCATCAACGCCAACGGCTGCCCGCCGGAGAAGCGCAACCGGCGCACGGTGACCACCTCCGCACCGACCGCCAGGTTCAACTGCGCGGCCACGTCGTCGGCCACCGGTCCGACGGCGTAGTCGAGCACCCGCGTCGCGGGTTCCTGGCCGGCGCGCGCGAGATCGTCGTAGAGACTGGTCAATTCGACCGGCCGGTGCACCGGGGCCTGCACCACCTGCGTGCCGACCCCGCGCTTGCGCACCAACAGGCCCTTGTCAACGAGTTCCTGGATGGCCCGACGAGTGGTGGGCCGCGACAGGTTGAGGCGGTCGGCGAGGGCGAGTTCGTTCTCGAACCGCTCCCCCGGCTTGAGCACACCATCCATGATGGCCTTCTCGAAAACCTGCGCGACCTGGAAGTACAGCGGTACCGGACTCGACCGGTCCAGGTCGATCTGCAGCATCGTGGGCACCCTGGCTCCCATTCCTCTCGGCGGGCCCGCGCCGGCGTCGCCCGGCGGTGCGATTCAGATTACATGCCATTGACTGCAAGTAATAATGTCAGAACAAAGTCTTGACATGGGCCGGATCGGATAGCACAGTCGATAGCGAGACGCCGGTGCGTTCGCCGCCATCGGGGTGGCGCACCCGCACGCACCACTTGCACCAGGGAGTCAAGCCTTGACTGCTTCATCCACCCCGCCCCATGACGTCCTCGCCATCGGCCGCAGCGGCGTCGACGTCTACCCGCTGCAGGTCGGAGTCGGCCTCGAGGACGTCGAATCGTTCGGAAAGTTCTTGGGCGGCAGCGCGGCCAACGTCGCGGTCGCCGCCGCGCGTCTCGGCAACCGCAGCGCATTGATCTCCGGGGTCGGCGACGATCCGTTCGGCCGGTTCGTCCGCGCCGAACTCGCCCGCCTCGGCGTGGACAACACCTACGTGAGCACGCACGGGCAATACCCCACCCCGGTGACGTTCTGCGAGATCTTCCCGCCGGACGACTTCCCGTTGTACTTCTACCGCAAGCCGTCGGCCCCCGACCTGCAGATCCGCGCCGATGAGCTCGACCTGGCCGCGGTGCGCTCGGCCCGCCTGTACTGGTCCACGGTCACCGGCCTGTCCGAAGAGCCCAGCCGCGGCGCGCATTTCGCGGCATGGCAGGCCCGCGGCCGCGCCCCGCTGACAGTGCTGGACCTCGACTACCGCCCGATGTTCTGGGTGAGCGCGGCCGAGGCCACCGCCCAGGTGCAGCGCGCGCTGCAGCACGTCACCGTGGCGGTGGGCAACCGCGAGGAGTGCGAGATCGCGGTCGGCGAAACCGAGCCCGACAAGGCCGCCGACGCGCTGCTGGATCTGGGCGTGGAACTGGCGATCGTCAAACAGGGCCCACGCGGGGTGCTGGGCAAGACCAAGCACGAGGCCGTGACGGTGGCCCCCAACGAGGTGGACGTCGTCAACGGCCTGGGCGCCGGGGATGCCTTCGGCGGCAGCCTGATTCACGGCCTGCTGCGCGACTGGCCGCTGGCCAAGACGCTGCGCCACGCCAACGCCGCCGGCGCGATCGTCGCCTCCCGGCTCGAATGCTCCACCGCCATGCCGACCGCCGACGAGGTGGCCGCACTGGCCGACGACGCCGCCGCGGAGGCCGCCAATGTCTGATGCGACCACCTACGCGGACCTCACCGACCTGCGCGCGCAGGACCCGGGCGCCATCGCCCGGGCCTGGCAGGCTCGGACCACCCGCCCGGTCTCCCGCGGCAACGGACGGCTGATGATCGTCGCCGCCGACCACCCGGCCCGCGGCGCCCTGTCCGTCGGGAGCCGACCGACCGCGATGAACAGCAGGACCGACCTGCTGGACCGGTTGCGCGCCGCGCTGGCCGACCCCGGCGTCGACGGCGTGCTGGCCACCGCCGACATCCTCGATGACCTGGTGCTGTTGGGTGCGCTCGAGGACAAGGTGGTGTTCTCGTCGTTCAACCGCGGCGGGCTGGCCGGGTCCAGTTTCGAACTCGACGACCGGATGACCGGGGCGACCGCCACCTCCACCGCCGTCGCCAAGATGAACGGCGGAAAGATGCTGTGCCGCATCGATCTCGACGATCCGGGCACGGTGGCGACCATGGCGGCGTGCGCCCGCGCGGTGGACGAGCTCGCCGAGCGTGGCCTGATCGCGATGCTCGAGCCGTTCCTGTCGGGCCGGGTCGACGGCAAGGTGCGCAACGATTTGAGCCCCGACGCCGTCATCAAGTCGGTGCACATCGCCCAGGGCCTGGGCTCGACCTCGGCCTACACCTGGATGAAGCTGCCCGTCGTCGAGGAGATGGACCGCGTGATGGCCGCCACGACACTGCCGACGCTGCTGCTCGGCGGCGACCCCACCGACCCCGACCAGGCCTTCGCGAGTTGGGAGAAGGCGCTGGCCCTGCCGTCGGTGCGCGGCCTGATCGTCGGCCGCACCCTGCTGTATCCGCCCGATGACGACGTGAGTTCCGCGGTGGCCACCGCCGTGGCGATGGTGAGGTAGCCCGTGCACAGCAAGCTCTACATTCCCGCCGGCAGCGCCACCGAGACCGCCGGTGCGCCGTATCTGGTCGACATCACCCCGGCCTCGGCCGGCTGGGCCGAATCCAGCCTGCAGGTGGTGGAATTCGCGGCGCCGCAGGAGATCCGACTGGCCACGGGCGGCACCGAGGTGATGATCCTGCCGCTGGCCGGCGGCGGCGCGGTGCACTGCGACGGCGAAACCTTCGAACTGGCACCGCGCGCCTCGGTGTTCGACGGCCCCGCCGACATGGTCTACCTCGGCATCGACCGCAGCTACACGCTGGCCGGCACCGGCCGCTTCGCAATCTGCGGCGCCCGGGCCGCCACGTCGTTCCCCAACCGCCGGGTGGCCGCGGCCGACGTGGCCGTCGAACTGCGCGGCGCGGGCAACTGCAGCCGCCAGGTGCACAACTTCGGCACCGCGACCGCCTTCGAGGCGGACTCGCTGATCGCCTGCGAGGTGCTCACCCCGGGCGGGAACTGGTCGAGCTACCCGGCCCACAAGCACGACGAGAACACCGAGGTGGAAACCCAGCTGGAAGAGATCTACTACTTCGAGATCGACGACAGTCCCGCCGGCACACCGGGTTTCGGCTATCACCGTGTCTACGGCACGCCGCAGCGCCCCATCGAGGTGCTCGAGGAGGTGCGCTCCGGCGATGCGGTGCTGGTGCCGCACGGCTACCACGGACCGTCCATCGCGGCACCGGGCCATCACATGTACTACCTCAACGTGATGGCCGGATCCGGGCCCGAGCGGGCGTGGCGGATCTGCGACGACCCGGCCCACACCTGGCTGCGCGGCAGCTGGGAGCACCAGGAGGTCGACCCCCGCCTTCCCTTCCCCGCAGCCGGCACCCGAGGAGAATGACCGTGGTTTCCACCGCGCCGAAATCCACCGACAAGCTCGCCGACGGCGAGCCCCGGGTCCGGCTCACCGTCGCCCAGGCCACGGTCCGGTTCCTGGCCAACCAGTACGTCGAACGCGACGGCGACCGGCACCGGTTCTTCGCCGGCTGCTTCGGCATCTTCGGCCACGGCAACGTCGCCGGGATCGGGCAGGCGCTGCTGCAGGACGAGGTCGAGGCCCGCGCCGCCGGTACCGCGCCGGGCCTGCGGTACGTCCTGGGCCGCAACGAACAGGCCATGGTGCACAGCGCGGTCGCCTACGCGCGCCAGCGGGACCGGTTGCAGGCCTGGGCGGTCACCGCCAGCGTCGGCCCGGGCGCCACCAACATGCTCACCGGCGCCGCCCTGGCCACCATCAACCGGCTGCCGGTGCTGCTGCTGCCGTCGGACACCTTCGCCACCCGCGTCAGCGCGCCGGTGCTGCAGGAACTGGAGTTGCCCGGCAGCGGCGACATCACCGTCAACGACGCCTTCAAGCCGCTGTCGCGCTACTTCGACCGGGTCTGGCGGCCCGAGCAACTGCCCGCCGCGTTGTTGGGCGCCATGCGGGTGCTCACCGACCCGAGCGAAACCGGCGCCGCGACAATCGCTTTGCCGCAGGACGTCCAGGCCGAGGCGTTCGACTGGCCGGTCGCACTGTTCGCCGAACGCACCTGGCACGTCGGGCGCCCGCTGCCGGAGCGCGCGGTGCTCGAGCGCGCCGCCGACCTCATCCGGTCGGGCGCCACGCCGCTGATCGTCGCCGGCGGCGGCGTCATCTACTCCGATGCCGGCGACGCCCTGGCCGCCCTGGCCGCCCGCACCGGGATCCCCGTCAGCGAGACCCAGGCCGGCAAGGGATCGCTGCCCCACGACCACCCGCAGTCCGTCGGCGCCGTCGGGTCCACCGGCACCACCGCCGCCAACGCCCTGGCCACCCACGCCGACGTCGTCATCGGTATCGGCACCCGCTACAGCGACTTCACCTCCGCCTCGCGGACCGCGTTCAACCATCCCGACGTGCGCTTCGTCAACATCAACGTCGCGTCGCTCGATGCGGTCAAGCAGGGCGGGCTCAGCCTCGTCGCCGATGCCCGCGAAGCACTGGCGGCCCTGGCGGAAAGCCTGAGCGACCACACCGTGAGCGCCGAGTACCGCACGCGCACCGCCGAACTCGTCGACGAGTGGAACGCCACCGTCGACGCCGCGGTCCGGGTCACCGACGACACGCCGCTGAACCAGAACCAGGTCATCGGATTGGTCAACGCACTGTCCGACCCGCGCGACGTGGTGGTGTGCGCCGCCGGTTCGATGCCCGGGGACCTGCACAAGTTGTGGCGCACCCGCGACCGCAAGGGCTATCACGTCGAATACGGCTTCTCTTGCATGGGCTACGAGATCGCCGGGGGAATCGGGGTGCGCCTGGCCGCCCCCGACCGCGACGTGTTCGTGATGGTCGGCGACGGCTCGTACCTGATGATGGCCACCGAGCTGGCGACCGCCGTGCAGGAGGGCATCAAGATCATCGGGGTGCTGGTGCAGAACCACGGATTCGCGTCCATCGGCGGGCTGTCGGAATCGCTGGGCTCCCAACGGTTCGGCACCGCCTACCGCTACCGCGACGACGACGGCCGCCTCGACGGCGACAAACTTCCCGTCGACCTCGCCGCCAACGCCGCGAGCCTGGGCGCCGACGTCATCCGGGTGCGCACCGCCGCCGAGTTCACCGACGCCGTCAAGACGGCCAAGGCCGCCGAACGCACGACGGTGATCCATGTCGAGACCGACCCGAGTGTGACTGCACCGGACAGCAATTCGTGGTGGGACGTCCCGGTCAGCGAGGTCTCCACGCTCGAGTCCACCCAACGCGCCCAGGCGCGCTACGCCGACTGGAAACGCGTCCAACGCCCGCTGATCACGCCGACCGAAAGCTGACGGGATGACCGCACCGAAGGCCGATCTGCGGGTCGCGGTGATCGGAGTCGGCGTCATGGGCGCCGACCACGTCGCGCGCCTGAGCACCCGGACCTCCGGCGCCCGCGTCGCGGTGGTCAACGACCACCTGCCGGCCAAGGCCGCGCAACTGGCCGCGACCATCCCGGGCTGCCGGGCCGTCGAGGACCCGTTGGCCGCCATCGCCGATCCCGACGTGGACGCGGTGGTGCTGGCCAGCCCGGGCCCCGCCCACCACGAACAACTGCTGGCCTGCCTGCAGCACCGCAAGCCGGTGCTGTGCGAGAAGCCGCTGGCCACGGACTCCGACACCGCGCTGGACGTGGTCCGTCGGGAGGCGGCCCTGGGCCTGCGCCTGATCCAGGTCGGGTTCATGCGTCGCTTCGACGACGAATACCGCCAACTCAAGGCCGTGCTGGACGCCGGCGAACTCGGCCGCCCCCTGCTGATGCACTGTGTGCACCGCAACCGGGACGTGCATGCGGGCTTCGATTCGGCGATGGTGGTCCGCGACTCGCTGGTGCACGAGGTGGATGTCGTGCGCTTCCTGCTCGACGAGGAGATCGCCTCGATCCAGATCGTGTGCCCGGCCACCAACCCCGGCGCCCCGGCCGGTTTGCAGGATCCGCAGGTCGCGATCCTGCGGACCGCCTCGGGCAGGCACGTGGATGTGGAACTGTTCGTCACCACCGGCGTCGGCTACGAGGTGCGCACGGAGGTGGTGGGCGAACGGGGTTCGGCGCTCATCGGTCTGGAGGTGGGACTGGTGCGCAAGAGCGCCGACGGGGGCTGGGGTGGCGGCATTGCCGCCGACTTCCGCGGGCGGTTCAGTCGCGCCTACGACATCCAGGTGCAGCGGTGGGTCGACGCCGTCGCGGCCGGCGCCCGCACCGGTGATCACATCGACGGACCCGGCGCCTGGGATGGTTACGCCGCCGCCGCGGTGTGCGCCGCCGGGGTGCGGTCCCTGGAAACCGGCCGGGCGGAGCCTGTGGCGTTGGCGGCCCGGGAGGCATCGCAATAACCCCCCGCCAGCAAACTTTTTTACCACGCGACGCAAGGCGAATATCTACCGTTTTGTGAGACAGATCACATTTGGTCCGCCATGTGACGTCCTCCGCTTTTACCGACTCACCGCTCGTTAAACGCCCAGCGCACGGAGATTAATGCGACTGAAGTTACGGCATCCTTACCTACCTTGGGAAGGTGTCTAGGATTGGCCTGCAACTCTGTTATATGGTCTAACGGGTCCGTTAACGGGGCTAATCTGCGGTGAATCATCGAAGCAAATACCGACGTAAGGGTGCATGTGGCACGGCCAACGGTCTGGGGAGTCCTATGTTCAGTCTGCTGAAGCGCGTCTGGATCCCTCTGGTCATCGTAATAGTCCTGGTGGTGGGCGGCTTGACGGTCTCCCGCATCCGAACCTTCTTCGGCGCCCAGGACGACATCGGCGTCTCCACCCCGATCGAGGACACCGAGCCCTTCGACCCCAAGGTCGTGACCTACGAGGTCTGGGGCAACGGGACCTACGCCGACATCAACTACCTGGACCTCGACGCCGAGCCCCAGCGCGTGGACGGCGCCGGCCTGCCCTGGACGCTGCGGCTGGAGTCCACCTCGCCGTCGGTGTTCCCCAACGTCGTGGCCCAGGGCGACAGCAGCTCGATCACCTGCCGGATCACCGTCGATGACGAGATCAAGGACGAGAAGACCACCACCGGCGTGAGCGCCCAGACCTTCTGCTTGGTGAAATCTGCATGAGTTCCCACGACGCCCCCACCGACTCCTTCGCGGCGGTGAACGACAGCCGCAGTCGGCTCGCGCGGTTCCTCCGCACGATGGCGGTGCCGGTCATCCTCGCCTGGGTCGCGCTGATCGTCGTCCTGAACGTCTCGGTGCCGCAGCTCGAGACCGTCGGGCAAATGCGGTCGGTGTCGATGTCGCCCGACGATGCGCCGTCGGTGATCGCCATGAAGCGGGTCGGTCAGGTCTTCGAGGAGTTCGACTCCAACAGCTCGGCGATGATCGTGCTCGAGGGCGAGGACCAACTCGGCGACGCCGCGCACGACTACTACGACGAGATCATCGACAAGCTCGAGGCCGACACCAAGCACATCGAACACGTGCAGGACTTCTGGGGCGACCCGTTGACCGCCAGCGGTGCGCAGAGCCCCGACGGCAAGGCCGCCTACGTTCAGGTCTACACCGCGGGCAATCAGGGCGAGGCCCTGGCCAACGAGTCGATCGAGGCCGTTCAGGACATCGTCGCGAGTGTGGAGGCGCCCGACGGCGTGGCGGCCTACGTCACCGGTCCGGCCGCCCTCTCGGCCGACCAGCAGATCGCCAGCGACCGCAGCCTGCGGATGATCGAGGCGCTGACCTTCGTGGTGATCATCACCATGCTGCTGTTGGTTTACCGCTCGATCACCACCGTGCTGCTGACACTGGTCATGGTCGTGCTGTCGTTGATGTCGGCGCGCGGCGTGGTGGCCTTCCTGGGCTATCACGAGATCATCGGGCTCTCGGTCTTCGCGACCAGTCTGTTGGTGACGTTGGCGATCGCGTTGTCGACCGACTACGGCATCTTCCTGACGGGTCGATATCAGGAGGCCCGTTCTGCGGGCGAAGACCGAGAACAGGCGTACTACACCATGTTCCGGGGCACGGCCCACGTCATCGTGGGCTCCGGCATGACCATCGCCGGCGCGATGTTCTGCCTGCACTTCACCCGGATGCCGTACTTCCAGACCCTCGGCGTACCGCTCGCGATCGGCATGACGGTGGTGGTCTTCACCGGCCTGACCCTGGGCTCGGCCATCATCGCCACGGCCAGCCGCTTCGGCAAGCTGCTGGAGCCCAAACGTGCGATGCGCGTGCGGGGTTGGCGCAAGGTCGGCGCCGCGGTGGTCCGTTGGCCCGGTCCGATCCTGGTCGCCGCAGTCGCGCTGTCGCTGGTCGGCCTGCTGACGCTGCCGGGCTACATCACCAACTACAACGACCGCGTCTACCTGCCGGACGACCTGCCCGCCAACGTCGGCTACGCGGCCGCCGACCGGCACTTCTCGCAGTCCCGGATGAACCCCGAACTACTGCTGATCGAAAGCGATCACGACCTGCGCAACTCGTCGGACTTCCTGGTGATCGACAAGATCGCCAAGAGCATCTTCCGGGTACCCGGCGTCGGTCGCGTGCAGGCCATCACCCGTCCGCAGGGCACTCCCATCGAGCACACGTCCATCCCGTTCCAGATCTCCATGCAGGGTGTGACGCAGAAGATGAACGAGAAGTACCAGCAGGACATGATGACCAACATGCTCCAGCAGGCCGATGACATGCAGGCGACCATCGACAACATGGAGCAGATGCAGGGCATCACCGTGCAGATGGCCGAGACCACGCACAGCATGGTCACCAAGATGAAGACGATGACGTTGGACATCGCCGAATTGCGGGACAATATCTCGAATTTCGACGACTTCTTCCGGCCGATCCGCAACTACTTCTACTGGGAACCGCACTGCTACAACATCCCGGTCTGCTGGTCCATCCGGTCGATCTTCGACACTCTCGACGGCATCGACGTCATGACCGACAACATCCAGGACCTCATGCCCGACATGGAGCGCCTGGACGAGCTGATGCCCCAGATGGTCGCGCTCATGCCCTCGATGATCGAGACCATGCGGAACATGAAGACCTACATGCTGACCATGTATCAGAGCCAAAAGGGTCTGCAGGATCAGATGTCGGCCATGCAGGAGAACTCGACCGCCATGGGCAAGGCCTTTGACGAGGCGAAGAACGACGACTCCTTCTATCTGCCGCCGGAGACGTTCGAGAACCCGAACTTCAAGCGCGGCATGAAGATGTTCCTGTCCCCCGACGGCCACTCGGTGCGCTTCATCATCAGCCACGAGGGTGATCCGATGAGCCCCGAGGGCATCAAACACATTGATGCGATCAAGCTCGCGGCCAAGGAGGCCGTCAAGGGCACCCCGCTGGAGGGCTCGCAGATCTACCTGGCCGGTACCGCCGCCACCTTCAAGGACATGCAAGAGGGCGCGAACTACGACCTGTTGATCGCCGGCATCGCCGCGGCGTGCCTGATCTTCATCATCATGTTGCTGATCACCCGGGCCATCGTGGCCGCGGCGGTGATCGTGGGCACGGTGATCTTCTCGCTGGGCAGCGCGTTCGGCATCTCGGTACTGATCTGGCAACACCTGATCGGCATCGAACTGCACTGGATGGTCCTACCAATGGCCATCATTGTGCTGCTGGCCGTGGGCGCCGACTATAACCTGCTACTAGTGGCCCGAATGAAGGAGGAAATACACGCCGGACTCAATACCGGCATCATCCGAGCCATGGGTGGCAGCGGTTCGGTGGTGACGTCGGCCGGGTTGGTGTTCGCCTTCACCATGATGTCCATGGCGGTCAGCGAACTCATCGTGATCGGCCAGGTCGGTACGACGATCGGTATGGGTCTGCTCTTCGACACCCTCGTCATCCGCGCGTTCATGACACCGTCGATCGCGGCCCTGCTGGGCAAGTGGTTCTGGTGGCCGCAGCGGGTGCGGCAGCGGCCGGTGGCCTCGGAGTGGCCCAAGCCGCCGAGCGAAGAGCCGGCATCGGTCTGACCGGCCCCGAACACCACACGACATCGACGCAGGAGACATGCACATGATCTCGATCAAGACCTCTCTATCCGCCTTCGCGGTGGCCGGAGCCCTGGCCGCGGCGTCGTTGGGACTCGGCACCGCGGTGGCCCTCGCCGGGCCGGTGCCGCCCCCGCCGGTGCCGTCGCCCCCGCCGGGCGAGATTCCGCCGCACTGGGCCCCGCCCAAGCCTGCCGAGGTCTGGAACGGCGAACCCGTCGTCTGGATCTCGGGTTGGGGCGGCCGCTGGGGCATCTGGAAGAACGGCTACTTCATCCCGCTGACTTCCAACCCCGTCACCGGCGGCGGCTAACCCGCCCGCGCGCAACCGTTTTCACCACAGCGCACCCTCCCCCGCGAACCGGGGCGAGGGTGTTCTGCTTTCCGGCTGCCGACGCCCAGGAGTGTTGCGGCTGCCGAGGCGCACAGAAAAACTCCGTGGGCCCCGGCTCACGCCGAGGCCCACGGAGTTTCGTTCGTCTGAGGGAGTCAGAGCATCCAGGTCCACACCGACGGATCGGAGACCGGGTACTCGTTGCACGCGTCGGTGGCGTGCGCCACGACACCCTTGTTGTTGAAGAACAGCTTGGCCCAGTTGCCCCAGCGGGTCGCCATCTGCTCGTAGTACACGTTGGTGGCCGTGTTCTCCGAGTACTGCCGGCGGGCCGCGTAGTCCAGCGAGAAGAACCAGGAGATGCGGTCGCGGGCGCCCTGCTGGACGTCCGCCGGCCGGTTGTTGTAGTCGATCATGTAGCGCTCGTAGTACACCGGGCTGGTGTCACGCGCGGCCGCCATGTACTGGTCCACGGTGCACGTGGTCTTCAGCATCCGATTGGGGATCGGGTAGTTGTCCGTCGAATCGGCGGCGGCGAGGGCGGGCGTGGTCGCCAGGACGGCGCCGGTGGCCAGCGCGCCGACTCCTGCGCGCAGCCAGAGCTTGGATCGCTTGAGGTTGAACATCACGTCTCCAGACGGTTGAAAAGGACGGTCAGCCGGCTTGCTCAGCGGGCAGGGCCGGTCCCGACGGATCAGCGGGCGGGGCAACGGGTTGCCCCGCGGCCTGCTGCAGGACGTACTGCTTGGCCGGGCAATAGATCGGGATGGCCAGGCCGAGGAACTGCCAGGCCTGTTCGGTGCTCGCATCCCGGTTCAGCTGATCCGAGACGAACTCCGCCGATGCGTAAGCGTCCTTGTCCAAACCGCGGTCAAGGCGTTTGCAAGCAATTTTGGCGATCCAGGCGTTGTAATCCTTCTGCCCGTAGATGCCGTGAGTGTGCAGCGCATTGGTGAAGTCGGTGTCCGGATCAGCGTTCGCCGGCGCGGCCAAACCCAGTGCCACAGCTACAGCGGCAAGCGCAATCGTGACTGCCTTCATGGTCGATATCTTAGCTTGCCTAATGCAGTGCTGTGCCCGTAACCCGCTCCGTTTGCACTGCTGCTTAGGCTGGACGCATGAGCGCGTCCCAGCATTCCCACGTCAACGCCGATTTCGACGAACATGACGTCGTCGTCACAGACCGGGCGACCGAGGCCGCGGGCGTCAAGGCGGTACTGGTGGCGTTGCGCCGCGGCTGGGAACAGATGGGGCTGGTCCGCACCGCCGCCACCCTGACCCGGCTCAACCAGCGGCACGGCTACGACTGCCCGGGCTGCGCGTGGCCCGAGGAGCCGGGCGGCCGCCGGCCCGCCGAGTTCTGTGAGAACGGCGCCAAGGCCGTCGCCGAGGAGGCGACCAAACGCACCGTCGGCCCGGAGTTCTTCGCCGCCCATTCGGTGGCCGATCTGGCCGCCAAGCCCGAGTACTGGCTGTCCCAGCAGGGCCGCCTGACCCATCCGGTGGTGCTGCGTCCCGGCGACACCCACTACCGCCCAATCTCCTGGGACGAGTCCTACCGGCTGATCGCCGAGCACCTCAACGCGCTCGACCATCCCGATCAGGCGGTGTTCTACACCTCGGGCCGGACCAGCAACGAGGCCGCGTTCCTCTACCAGCTGCTGGTCCGCAGCTTCGGCACCAACAACCTGCCCGACTGCTCCAACATGTGCCACGAGTCCTCGGGGACGGCCCTGACCGAGTCGATCGGTATCGGCAAGGGGTCGGTCAGCGTGCTTGACCTCGAACACGCCGACTGCATCCTGATCGCGGGCCAGAACCCGGGCACCAACCATCCGCGCATGCTGTCGGTCCTGGAGAAGGCCAAGGCCAACGGCGCGAAGATCATCGCCGTCAATCCGCTGCCGGAGGCGGGCCTGATGCGGTTCAAGGACCCGCAGAAGGTCCACGGCGTGGTCGGCGGCGGGGTGTCCATCGCCGATGAGTTCGTCCAGATCCGCCTCGGCGGCGACATGGCGCTGTTCGCCGGCCTCGGCAAGCTGCTGCTCGAGGCCCATGACAAGGCGGGCGAAGGCTCCACAATTCTCGACCGGGCGTTCATCGACGAGCACTGCGCCGGTTTCGCCGAGTACGAGGCGCAGACCCGCGCGGTCGACCTCGACACCGTCACCGAGGCCACCGGCATCCCCCGCGCGCAACTCGAACGCGTCGCGCAGATGCTGATCGCCTCGCAGCGCACGGTGTTCTGCTGGGCGATGGGCCTGACCCAGCATCGCCACGCTGTGGCGACCATCGGCGAGGCCACCAACGTGTTGTTGATGCGCGGCATGATCGGCAAGCCCGGCGCCGGGGTGTGCCCGGTGCGCGGACATTCCAACGTGCAGGGCGACCGGACGATGGGCATCTGGGAGAAGATGCCCACGGCGTTCCACGACGCACTGGACAGCCGATTCGGCATCACCACACCGCGTAAGCACGGCTACGACACGGTCGAGGCCATCCGCGCCATGCGCGACGGTCAGGCCAAGACGTTCCTGGCGATGGGCGGCAACTTCGTCTCGGCCTCCCCCGACACCGAGGTCACCGAGGCCGCGCTGCGCAACTGCGAACTGACCGTGCAGGTTTCGACCAAGCTCAACCGCAGCCACGTGGTGCACGGCCGCACCGCGCTGATCCTGCCCACCCTGGGCCGCACCGACCGCGACGTCCAGGCCGGCGGCAAACAGCTGGTGTCCGTGGAGGATTCGATGTCCATGGTGCACCTGTCCCGCGGACGGCTGCGGCCGGCCAGCGACCAACTGCGCAGCGAGGTCGCCATCGTCTGCCAGCTGGCCCGCACCGTGCTGGGTCCCGAGCATCCGGTGCCGTGGGAATCCTTCGTCGAGGACTACGACCGGGTCCGCGACGCGATCGCCGACGTGGTCCCCGGCTGCGCCGACTACAACACCCGGGTCCGTCAGCCCGACGGCTTCCAGCTGCCCCACCCGCCGCGCGATTCGCGCGAATTCCCCACCGTCACAGGCAAGGCCAACTTCGCGGTCAACCCGCTGGAATGGGTCCCGATCCCGCCGGGGCGGCTGGTGCTGCAGACGCTGCGCAGCCACGATCAGTACAACACCACCATCTACGGCCTCGACGACCGCTACCGCGGCGTGAAGGGCGGACGCCGGGTGGTGTTCGTCAACCCCAACGACATCGCCGCCATGGGGCTCCCCGACGACGCCCGCGTCGACCTGATCTCGGAGTTCACCGGCGACGACGGGTCGCTGCAGGAGCGGCGCGCCAAGGACTTCCTGGTGGTGCCGTTCTCCACGCCGATGGGCAACGCGGCGGCCTACTACCCCGAGACCAATCCGCTGGTGCCGCTGGATCACACTGCGGCCAAATCGAATACGCCGGTGTCCAAGGCCGTGGTCATCCGCTTGGAACCGGCCGCGGGGTCGGCATGGGACGGGTAACCACCCGGCGGCGGATCGCGCATCTGTCCTCCGAGCAGATCACCGAGCGCCCCGACACGCTGGTGGTCGAGGAGCCGCTGGAGATCCGATTGGGCGGCTCCCCGCTCACCGTGACCATGCGCACCCCCGGCTCGGATGTCGAACTGGCGCAGGGTTTCCTGCTCACCGAGGGCATCATCGGCAGCCGCGACGACGTGGCCACGGTGCGGTACTGCCGCGGCGAGGTCGACGGCGCCAACACCTACAACGTCCTGGACGTCACGCTGGCCCCCGGTGTGCCGCTGCCCGATGTGGACATGCGCCGCAACTTCTATGCCACCTCCTCGTGCGGGGTGTGCGGCAAGGCCGCGCTGGACGCCATCGCGACGGTCAGCCGGTACGGTCCCGGCGACGACCCCACCGTGGTCGACAGCGCCGTCGTCGCCGAGCTACCCGAGCAGCTGCGCCGGGCGCAGAAGGTGTTCGCGAGCACCGGCGGGCTGCACGGCGCGGGCCTGTTCACCGCGGCCGGTGAGCTGCTGGTGGCCCGCGAGGACATCGGCCGGCACAACGCCGTCGACAAGGTGTTGGGCTGGGCTGTCGAACAGAACCGGATCCCGCTGTCGGGCACCGTGCTGCTGGTCAGCAGCCGCGCCTCCTTCGAGCTGACGCAGAAGGCCGTGATGGCCGGGGTACCGGTGCTGGCCGCGGTGTCGGCACCGTCGTCACTGGCGGTGGATCTGGCCCGGCAATCGGGCCTGACGCTGGTGGCCTTCCTGCGCGGCGACTCGATGAACGTCTACAGCCGGCCGGACCGCATCAAGCACAGCTGACCCGGTTTGGCCCAAAGTGTTTTGACCCAAGATGTTTTGGCCCAAAATGCACTCAGGGTCGTGATCCCCGCGGGGAACACGACCCTGTGTGCAATCTCGGTCTGGCTGGTTAGGCGCTCTTCTCGCGCCGCTCGGCCCGCGAGGGCTTGCGCGGCACGATGGTCGGCAGCACGTTGTCCAGCACGGTCTCCTGGGTCACCACGACCTTGGCGACGTCGTCGCGGCTGGGGATGTCGTACATCGCCGGCTGCAACACCTCTTCCATGATGGCGCGCAGGCCGCGGGCGCCGGTGCCGCGATGGATGGCCTGATCGGCGATCGCCTCGAGGGCTCCCGGCGTCATCTCCAGCTCCACACCGTCCATCTCGAACAGCCGGGTGTACTGCTTCACCAAGGCGTTCTTCGGGGTGGACAGGATCTGCACCAGCGATTCCTTGTCCAGGTTGGTCACCGAGGCCACGACCGGCAGACGGCCGATGAACTCCGGGATCAACCCGAACTTGATCAGATCCTCCGGCATCACCTCGGCGAAGTGATCCTGGGTGTCGATCTCGGCCTTGGAGTGCACCTCGGCGCCGAAGCCCAGGCCGCGCTTGCCGACCCGGTCCGACACGATCTTCTCCAAGCCCGCGAACGCACCGGCCACGATGAACAGCACGTTGGTGGTGTCGATCTGGATGAACTCCTGATGCGGATGCTTGCGCCCGCCCTGCGGCGGCACCGAGGCCTGCGTGCCCTCGAGGATCTTCAGCAGCGCCTGCTGCACGCCCTCGCCGGAGACGTCGCGGGTGATCGACGGGTTCTCGCTCTTGCGGGCGATCTTGTCGACCTCGTCGATGTAGATGATGCCGGTCTCGGCGCGCTTGACGTCGTAGTCGGCGGCCTGGATCAGCTTCAGCAGGATGTTCTCGACGTCCTCGCCGACGTAGCCGGCCTCGGTCAGCGCGGTGGCATCCGCGATGGCGAACGGCACGTTGAGCATCTTGGCCAGGGTCTGGGCCAGGTAGGTCTTACCGCAACCCGTCGGGCCCAGCATCAAGATGTTGGACTTGGCCAGCTCGACGGTCTCGGCGCGGGAATCCCGGCCGCCCTTCTCCCCGGCCTGGATCCGCTTGTAGTGGTTGTAGACGGCCACCGCGAGCGTGCGCTTGGCGGTGTCCTGACCGATCACATAGCTCTCGAGGAAATCGCGGATCTCGGCCGGCTTCGGCAGCTCGTCGAGCTTGACGTCGTCGGCGTCGGCCAGTTCCTCCTCGATGATCTCGTTGCACAGATCGATGCATTCGTCACAGATGTAAACGCCGGGGCCCGCAATGAGCTTCTTGACCTGCTTCTGACTCTTTCCGCAGAACGAGCACTTCAGCAGATCACCGCCGTCTCCGATGCGCGCCATAGTGGTGGTGTCCTACTTCCTGTAGCCGAATGTCGGTAGGTCTTCATCCCGACGCTACCCGCTAGACCCGAATACGGGCGACCGATGAAGCGAATAGCGCCGTTGGTATTCCTCTGTGGCACGAAACATATCGCCTCAGGCGTCCCGTCGCGTGCGCAACGCGCTGCCGTGTCCCTGGCGTGTCGCCGCAGTTATCCGTTTGGGATGCGTGGTTATCCGTTCGGGATGCGTGGCGGCGACCCGCCGGCGGGTCAGGCGGTCTGCGCCGAGAGCTTCCGGTACTCCAGCACCGTGTCGATGATCCCGTACTCCTTGGCCTCCTCGGCCGTCAGGATCTTGTCGCGGTCGGTGTCCTTGCGGATCTGCTCGGGCGTCTTGTTGGTGTGCCGCGCCAGCGTGGTGTCCATCAGGGTGCGCATCCGCTCGATCTCGGCGGCCTGGATCTCGAGGTCGGAGACCTGGCCCTGGATGGCCCCGCCGACGGCCGGCTGGTGGATCAGCACGCGCGCGTTCGGCAGCGCCATGCGCTTGCCCGGGGTACCCGCGGCCAGCAGCACCGCGGCGGCCGAGGCCGCCTGGCCCAGGCACACGGTCTGGATGTCGGCCCGGACGTACTGCATGGTGTCGTAGATCGCCATCAACGAGGTGAACGAGCCACCCGGGGAGTTGATGTACATCGTGATGTCGCGGTCGGGATCCAGCGACTCGAGCACCAGCAGCTGGGCCATGATGTCGTTGGCCGAGGCGTCGTCCACCTGCACCCCGAGGAAGATGATGCGCTCCTCGAAGAGCTTGTTGTACGGGTTGGACTCCTTGACGCCGAAGCTCGAGTGCTCGATGAACGACGGCAGGATGTAGCGCGACTGCATCGGATTCACGGCGGCGCCGTGGACTGGCTGGCTCATGAGGCACTCCCGTTCAGGTGGGCGCGGGTGATGATGTGGTCGACGAAGCCGTACTCGAGGGCTTCCTGCGAGGTGAACCAACGGTCGCGGTCGGCGTCGGCCTCGATCCGCTCGAGGGTCTGGCCGGTGAACTCCGCGTTGAGCCGGTTCATCTCCTTCTTGGTCAGCGCGAACTGCTCCGCCTGGATGGCGATGTCCGCGGCGCTGCCGCCGATCCCCGCCGACGGCTGGTGCATCATGATCCGCGCGTGCGGCAGCGCGAAACGCTTGCCCTTGGTGCCGGCCGCGAGCAGGAACTGCCCCATCGACGCCGCCAGCCCCATCGCGTAGGTGGCCACCTCGCACGGCGCCAGCACCATGGTGTCGTAGATGGCCATGCCGGCCGTCACCGAACCACCGGGCGAGTTGATGTAGAGGTTGATGTCCTTGGTCGGATCCTCGGCGGCGAGCAGCAGAATCTGCGCGCACAGCCGATTGGCGATGTCGTCGTCGACCTGGGTGCCCAGGAAGATGATCCGCTCGGCCAGCAACCGCTCATAGACCGAATCGGTGAGGTTCAAGCCCATGCCACCGGAACGCATGTCAGTCACGACGGGTTACCTGCTTTCTCGTATGGGTATTGCTCGACACTAACCAAACCGCGGCGACGCGCGTTCCGCAGGACGCGCGCTTTCGCTCTAGGCGTTATTTCGCCTCGGCGGCCTCGGTGGCCTCGGCAGCGTCGTCGGCGGCGCCCTCACCAGCGGCGGCGTCCTCCTCGGCAGCCTCGCCGTCCTCGGCGCGGCCGAAGAACTCGCTGGTGTCGACGGCGTTGCCGTCGCTGTCGGTGACGTTGGCCGCCTCGACCACCGCGGCCACGGTCAGGCCGCGGCGCACATCGGCGTACATCGCCGGCAGCTGGTTGTTCTGCTGCAGCACCTGGATCAGCTGCTGCGGCTCGATGCCGTACTGGCGCGACATCAGCACCAGCCGCTCGGTGATGTCGTTCTGCCCGACCTGGATCTCCAGATCATCGGCCAGCGCGTCCATCAGCAGCTGGGTCTTGACGGCCTTCTCCGCGTTGGTGCGGGACTCGGCGTCGAACTCCTCGCGCGAGGAGCCCTGCTCCTTGAGGTTCTCCTCGAACTTGGCCTCGTCGTGGTCGAGCCCGTGGATGGCGTTGTGCAGGGTGTCGTCGATCTGGGCCTGCACGATCTGCTCCGGCAGCGGCACCTCGACCTGCTCGAGCAGCGCCTCCAGCGCGTTGTCCCGGATCGCCTCGGCCTGCTGGATGCGCTTGAGCCGCTTGACCTGCTCGGTCAGGTCGGCCTTCAGCTCGTCGATGGTGTCGAATTCGCTTGCCAGCTGGGCGAACTCGTCGTCGGCCTCGGGCAGCTCACGCTCCTTGACCGACGCCACGGTGACGGTGACCTCGGCGTCCTGATCGGCGTGCGGGCCCGCGACCAGCTTGGTGGTGAAGGTCTTGGTCTCCTCGGCGGACATCCCGACCAGCGCCTCGTCGAGGCCGTCGATCAGCTGGCCGGAGCCGACCTCGTGGGACAGGCCCTCGGTCTTGGCCTCCGGCACGTCCTCGCCGTCGACGGTGGCCGACAGGTCGATCGAGACGAAGTCGCCCTCGGCGACCGGGCGGTCGACGCCGGTCAGGGTGCCGAAGCGGGCGCGCAGCGACTGCAGCTCCTTGTCGACGTCCTCGTCGGCGACCTCGATCGCGTCCACGGTGATCTTCAGCGCGCTCAGATCGGGCAGCGTGATCTCCGGGCGGATGTCGACCTCGGCGGTGAACACCAGTTCCTCGCCGTCCTCGATCTTGGTGATCTCGATCTCGGGCTGCCCCAGCGGCTTGACGTCGGTGGTGGTCACGGCCTCGCTGTAGCGGCTGGGCAGCGCGTCGTTGACGACCTGCTCGAGCACCGCACCGCGGCCGACGCGGGCCTCGAGCAGCTTGCGCGGCGCCTTGCCGGGCCGGAAGCCGGGCAGGCGGACCTGCTGGGCGAGCTGCTTGAACGCGCGGTCGAAATCGGGCTCGAGCTCGGCAAACGGCACCTCAATGTTGAGGCGTACCCGCGTGGGGCTCAGTTGCTCGACGGTGCTCTTCACGGGTACTCCTATGACGTTTCTGTTCGGTCGGGGTGGTGCTCTGTCGGGGTGACAGGATTTGAACCTGCGACCTTCCGCTCCCAAAGCGGATGCGCTACCAAGCTGCGCTACACCCCGATGCGGCCCTCCAGCGAAGCCAAAAGCCCTCGGCATCCTACGGCCTACATGCGGCGCAAGGCCAAGTCACGGCGGACAGCCGGGATCTGTCCTGGACCGGATTGGATATGATCTTGGCCGGGCCGTACAGTTTTGGCTCGTGCAGCACACGCGGGCGTAGCTCAATGGTAGAGCCCTAGTCTTCCAAACTAGCTACGCGGGTTCGATTCCCGTCGCCCGCTCCAGGAGGACCGGCGCGGAGTCCGTCGAAAATTTGTTCGACGGACCGCGCCGCCCGACTCAGCGTCGCCAGAACAGATGGTGCGTCACCCCGCTGGGGCTGGGCACGACGTCATGGTGGAACCGGTCGTCCAACTCCTCGGGTGACTCCCACAAGCGAGACCCGGCTCCCAACTCGATCGGCGACACCGCGACGTGCAGGGTGTCGACCAGGTCGACGTCAAGAAACTCCCGGATTGTGAAGGCTCCCCCGCCGAGCCGCACGTCCCGACCTGATGCGGCGGCGCGGGCCCGCGCCAGCACAGTTTCCGGATCTGCGTCGACGAAGTAGAACGTGGTGTCCGAGAGCGTGAACGACGGCCGCTCGTGGTGGGTCATGACGAAGACCGGGGTGTGAAACGGTGGTTCGTCACCCCACCAGCCTCGCCATTCATGGTCGCCCCACGGGCCACGGTGGGGACTGAACTTGTTGCGGCCCATGATCTCCGCGCCGATGTTGTGCGCGAAATCCCGGGTGAGGTAGTCGTCGAGACCGCGGCTGCCACCCGGTTCGGTGCGATTGGGCCAACTGGCCGTCGCCCCCGCCCAGGCGAACATCTCGGTGGGTTCGGCATGGCCGAACGGGCGCTCGAGGCTCTGGTTTTCACCGGCGCCAAAGCCATCACGGGAAACGTTGAAGTTTTGAACTTTGAGCAGCTGGCCCATGTGCTCACTCTCGATAGGAAAATCGGTGGACGTTGATGTGGACCCGGCGCGGCGGCAGAACTCACCGCAGACCTCGCAACACCAGCCACCGACATCAGAGCGCCTTGCCCTCGACCAGGCTGAGGGGCGCGGCGGTGGGGACCACGCGGGTCATCCGGAACCCGGCGCGCTGCAACAGGGCGCCGTGTTCGTCGGCCGTGCGTTCGCGGGCGGCGAGATTGACCAGCATCTCGAGGTCGGTCCACTTCCCGGGAAACGACCGCTGATGCGCCGGGATCACCGCCTCGACGAGCACCAGCGTGGCGCCGGGTGCGGCCGCGGCGCGGATGTTGGTCAGGATCGCCACGGCCTCGTCGTCGGGCCAGTCGTGAATGATGCTCTTGAGCACGTACAGGTCGCCCCCGGCGGGCGCGGCCTCGAAGAACGACCCGGCCTGCACGCGCACCCGGTCGGCCACGCCGTGCTTGCCCAGCACGGCCGGGGCGCCGGCCACCACGGGCGGCAGGTCGTAGAGCACGCCCTGTGACGCGGGCGCGGCGGCCAGGATCGCCGCCAGCAGCCGGCCGTGGCCACCGCCGACGTCGACGATCGTCGGGAACGCGGCGAAGTCGTAGGCGGCCACCACCGGCGCGATCGCCAACTCCGAGATGCTGGTCATCGCATCGTTGAAGGTCCCGGCCAACTCGGGCTCCTCGAGCAGGTACTCGAAGGCCGGTTTGCCGCGCAGCGCGGGGACGACGGCCGCGCCGCTGCGGACCGCGTCGACGAGATGGCTCCAGTGCTCGCGGTGTGCCGCCGAGCCGACGAAGCGCGCCATGCCCGCCACCGACACCGGGGCGTCGCGGCGCAGCGAGGCCGCCAACGGGTTGAGGGCGAACCGGCCGTCGCGCCGCTGGGTGAAGACGCCGTCGCCGATCAGTGCGCGCAGCAACCGGCCCAGGGCATCCGGGTCGGCCTCGACGCGGCGCGCCAGTTCGTCGATGGGCAGTGGGCCGTCGGCCAGGACGTCGGCGACCCCCAACTCGGCCGCCACGGCGATGCCCTGGGCCACCCAGGCCCCGAAGATCATTTCGAGCATCGCGGCCGGCGCCGGGGCGCTGCGTTGGTGCAGGCGGGACAGCATGTGCCGGAAGCGTTCTGCCACGCGAGCGACCCGCGCCGGTGGCACACCAGGTGAATTCACCAGCTGAATTTAGAGCAGCCTCACCGCCGTGGCGCGGCGTAATTTCCTGGGAATTTCCTCGGAGTTCTCGGTCACGCGCGGGTCTCGAAACGCTTTCGATCCGCTGCCGACCCTCGCCGCGGGCCACGCGGCGCCCCTACATTCGGCGCAGGGGTCAACAGTCGACGACAACACCGTCGCGGCTGCCCTCTTCTGTTCTGGAGTCCCATGCCCCAACCCGTCGCCATCGAGGGCACCCACGCACCGGAGTTCGACCGGGTCCGCGCCGCCTTCGAGGACAACTTCACCGCACGTGACGAGGTCGGTGCCGCCGTCGCGGTCTGGGTCGATGGTCAACTCGTCGTCGACCTGTGGGGCGGGCACGCCGATGCCGCGCGGCGCCGCCCCTGGCGGCAGGACACGCTGGCCAGCGTCTTCTCCGGCAGCAAGGGCCTGACCAGTACGTGTGTGCACCTGCTGGCCGACCGCGGCGAACTGGACCTCGATGCCCCCGTCGCCCGGTACTGGCCGGAGTTCGCCCAGGCCGGCAAGGAGGACATCACCGTCGCGATGGTGCTCGGTCACCGCTCCGGGGTCATCGGTCCCCGCGAGCCGATGGACTGGCAGGAGGTCACCGACTGGGACTCGGTCTGCGCGCGGATCGCCGCGGCCGAACCGTGGTGGGCCCCCGGCACCGCGCAGGGCTATCAGGTGGTGACGTTCGGCTTCATCCTCGGCGAGGTGGTGCGTCGCGTCACCGACCGCACCCTGGGCCAGTACCTGCGCACCGAGATCGCTGAGCCCATCGGCGCCGACGTGCACATCGGGCTGCCCGCCCGCGAACACCACCGCTGCGCGGAGATGGTGAACAAGCCGACGGTGCGCAACCTTCTGCTCGACGCCGGTCTCACCGACCCGCCGCGGACGCTCGGCGAGCACCCGATGGCCGGCTGGGCGGTGTCGATGAACTTCCTGCCCGACGACGAGTTGGGCGTGCACGCCATCGACGCCTGGCGCATGGCGGAGTTCCCCAGCACCAATGCGCACGTCTCGGCGCTGGGCATGGCGACGGTCTACAACGCGATGGCCTGCGAGAAGCTGCTGAGCCGGGAGCACATGCAGCGAGTTCGCCTGTCGCAGGGCGGATTCGACGCCGACCTGGTACTGGGCCCGCGGGTGGCCGACCACGGTTGGGGCCTGGGCTACATGCTCAACCAGCGTGGGGTGGCCGGGCCGAACCTGCGCAGCTTCGGCCACGGCGGCTCGGGCGGGTCGTATGCGTTCGTCGACCTCGAGCACCGCATCGGCTACGCCTACGTGATGAACCATTTCGACGCCACCAAATGCAATGCCGACCCGCGCACCGTGGCACTGTCCGACGAGGTGTACGCCGCGCTCGGCATCGCCGCGAGGTGAGATTCGCGTTCAGCGAAACGCCCGGATCACCTGGGTAGTCTGGACTCATGAACGGCGCCCTGCTGATCCTGCTCCTTGTCGTTGTCGGCGCGATCGGGCTGGTCGTCTACAGCTCCTCGCAGGCCTCCGGACGACGGGCGGAGGTCTCGCTGGACGACGCCCGCGCCGACGCCCGCCGCACGATCGAACGCCTGGGCGGGCAGGTGCTCAACCTGTCGGGCAACGACGACGCCTCCAAGCAGGCGATGGCCGACGCGTCCGAGCGCTACACGGCCGCGTCGTCGGCGATCGAGCAGGCGACCACCCCCAAGCAGGCGATGCTGGCCAAGGAAAGCGCGCTCGAGGGCCTCTACTACGTGCGCGCCGCGCGCACCGCGATGGGCATGGATCCCGGGCCGGAACTCGAATCGCTGGCCGGGCAGTCGTCCGCGGGCCGGGTCACCGAGGATCGCCGCGTCGAATTCGAGGGCCGGCAGATCGAGGCCTCCCCCGGGCCGACCGCCCGTACCCCGAACTACTACCCCGGCGGCCGCGTGGCCGGCCGGCCGGTGCCGGCGGGCTGGTACTCCGAGCCGTGGTGGAAGCCCGCGCTGGTCGCCGGAGCCTGGGGCATGGGCTCGGTGTTGCTGTTCAGCACGATGTTCTCGGGGATGAGCGGTGTCGGCTATGACGCGCAGGCCTTCGAGAGTGGTTACGGCGACGGATTCGATCAGGGCTACGGCGCGGGCATGGACTCCGGTGGCGACTTCGGCGACGGCGGTGGCTGGGACAGCGGCGGCGACGGTGGCGGCTGGGGCGATTTCGGCGGCGGCGATTTCGGTGGCGGCGACTTCGGCGGGTTCGACTTCTAGGACTGGCAGCCGGGGCACCAGAACAGATTGCGGCCCTCCAGCACTGAGGTGCGTACCTCGGTGCCACACAGCCGGCAGGGCTCCCCGGCGCGGCGATACACATAGGTGCGGGGCCGCCCCGGGCCGTAGGCGGGCGCGCCGTGGTCGTCCTCGGGCCGGATCACGATGATCTTCCCGCGCCGCACCCCGATCTTCATCAGCGCCACCAGGTCCGCCCACATCTGCGCGAACTCGTCGGCGGTGATCGAGGTCCCGGGCCGCAGCGGGTCGATGCCGTGGCGGAACAGCAGCTCGCTGCGGTAGATGTTGCCGGCCCCGGCCAGTACCGACTGATCCATCAGTAGCGCGGCAATCGACCTGCGGGACTTGCTGATTCGTTGCCATGCCAGCGACGGGTCGGCGTCGGGACGCAGCGGGTCGGGACCCAGGCGGGCCAGCACGTCGGGGACCTCGGCCTCCTCGATGACCTCGCAGATCATCGGGCCGCGCAGGTCGGTGCCGTACTCGGCGCCGACCATGCGCATCCGGACCTGCCCCACCGGGTCGGGGATGTCACCGGTCGCGAATTCGGTGAAGGTGCCGTAGATGCCGAGGTGGACGTGCACCACCTTGGCGCCCTCGTAGTGATGGAACAGGTGCTTGCCCCAGGCGTCGGCCTTGCGCAGCACGCGCCCGTCGACCAGGGCCGCGCCCTCGGTGAACCGGCCCTGCGGGCTGCCGACGCGCACCGGTGCGCGGCCGAACCGTCGCTGGTGCAGCCGGGCGAGCCGGTGCAGGGTGTGGCCCTCGGGCATGGGGTGCGGTCAGGCGCCGGGGACCGCGGGCGCGTCGTGCGTCTTCTCGTACTCGGCGAGGATGTCGATGCGACGCTGGTGCCGATCGGCCTCGGACCACGGGGTGGCCAGGAACGCGTCGACGATGGCCAACGCCTCTTCCTCGGTGTGCATCCGGCCGCCGATGCCGATCAGCTGGGCGTTGTTGTGCTGCCGGGCCAACTCCGCGGTCTCGACGCTCCAGGCCAGCGCGCACCGGGCGCCGGGCACCTTGTTCGCCGCGATCTGCTCGCCGTTGCCCGAGCCGCCGAGCACGATGCCCAGGCTGCCCGGGTCCGCGACGGTCTTGGCCGCGGCCGCGATGCAGAACGCGGGGTAGTCGTCGTCGGCGTCGTACTCGAAGGCGCCGCAGTCGATCGGCTCGTGCCCGTTGGACTTGAGGTGGTCGACGATGGCAGCTTTGAGTTCGTAGCCGGCGTGATCGGCACCGAGGTAGACGCGCATGGCGGTTACCCTAACCGCTGCCCAGGTCGCCCCGCGAACGCGCTCGGACCCGAGCTATCCCGCGCGGCGGCGGGCGAGCCGGCGACGACCGCCGCCGTCGCGGATCAGGGTCTCGTTGATCTTCAGCGCGCCCAGCACCGGCAGCCCGAACCGGCGGCGCAGCCGGAAGTCGGCCACCTGCAGGCGGTAGGCCAGTTGCATCGCCAACGGGTTGATCACCGGGTCGACGCGGCGCAGCACCGCCAGCACCCGGTCGAACCTGCGCTGGTCGGCCGCGGTCCAGTCCCACCCCATCAGGGCGCGGAACTCCGGCGGCAGCGTCGCGCGGGTCATGAACCGATAGGCCGGCCCCGGCAGCCACGCCAACGCGTATCCGATTGCGCCCCAGGCCTCCCCGACGAACGTCAGGTCCGACAGGGTCTCGAATTCGCGGTGCACCACCGGGTCGATGGACAGCTGCGGCAGCGTGGCATCCCAGCGGGCGCGGTATTCGGCCCAGGTCTGCGGCCACTCGCCGGGTTGCACGTTGACGCCGGTGGCCAGCGGTTCGGCGGCCTTGGTCAACGTGTCCAGGGTGGCCTCGTCGAGCGGGCCATACACGAAGGTGTACTGGTCCAGGTAGTACTTGAACAGGCACATCGCGACCCAGATCTGCAGTTCGCGGCTGTTGCCGCTGTAGCGGACGGGGCTCTCGGCCCGGGAGTACACCTCTTTGTGGACCTCGGCGACGGCGCTGCGCATGACGTCGCGGTCCTCGTCGCTGCCCAGCACCGACAGCGCGAGGTACTGCCCCGTGGTGCGGGCCCGCTTGAGCGGGTAGCGCCGGGGGCTGCCCGATTGCACGCGGCTCTCGCTCACGCCGTGGCCGACCGGTGGCAGCGACAGCTGCATGATGATGTTCGCCACGCCGTTGGTCAGGCCGATCGTGGTCATCAGATCCCGCAGTTGCCGCGGCTGGGCACGGGGACGGGGACGGGTCCGGCTGCGAATCGGCGCGCTCATAGCTGTCCTCACCATCTGATAACCGTTGTTGTCAGATTCTGGCGGGTGACGGCGCGCGTTGTCAACGACTGTTCTCGCCGCCGGCGGGTGCAATGTGCCGACGGCGAGGGCGGCGTCAGTCGAATTCGGGCGACTCGGTGCGCGAGCGCTTGAGCTCCCAGAAGTGCGGATACGCGGCGAAGATCACCGAGGCGTCCCACAGCTTGCCGGCCTGCTCACCGCGCGGGATCCGCGACAGCACCGGGCCGAAGAACGCGACCCCGTTGACGTGGATCGTGGGCGTGCCGACGTCGTCGCCGACGGCGTCCATCCCAGCGTGGTGGCTCTTGCGCAGCGCCTCGTCGTACTTGTCGGCGCCGGCGGCCTGGGCCAGGTCGGCGGGCAGGCCGGCCTCGGCCAGGGACTTGGCGATGACGTCGTCGAAGTCCTTGTTGCCGTTGTTGTGGATCTCGGTGCCCATCGCGGTGTAGAGCGGCCGCAGGATCTCCGGACCGTGGGCCTGCTCGGCGGCGATCGCGACGCGCACCGGGGCCCACGCCTGCTTCATCCGCTCCTGATACTCCTCGGACAGATCACGCCCCTCGTTGAGCACCGCGAGGCTCATCACGTGGAACTTCACGTCGATGTCGCGGACCTTCTCCACCTCGAGGATCCAGCGGGAGGTGATCCAGCACCACGGGCACAGCGGATCGAACCAGAATTCAGCGACATCTTTGGCGGGCACGAGAGCATCCTTTCGACGGCGTTGGGGGCCACTCCCCCGGTTCACACAACCGTGTGTACCCGGCAAGTGTTCCCCAGTGCCGACTAATGTTGGCGAGCGTGGCACTTCCGAATCTGACTCATGACCAGGCCATCGAACGGGCCGCGCTGATCACCGTCGACAGCTACCGCATCACGCTGGACGTCACCGACGGCAACGGCGCCCCCGGCGAGCGCACCTTCCGGTCCATCACCACCGTCGAGTTCGACGCGTTGGCCGGTGCGGACAGCTACCTGGACCTCGCTGCGGACCGCATTCGCAGCGCCACGCTCAACGGCCACGCCATCGACGTGTCCGGCTACGACGAGTCCACCGGCATCCCGCTGCGCGGGCTCGCCGAGCACAACGTCGTCGTCGTCGACGCGGACTGCCTCTACTCGAACACCGGCGAGGGCCTGCACCGCTTCGTCGACCCCGTCGACGGCGAGGTGTATCTGTACTCGCAGTTCGAAACCGCAGACGCCAAAAGGATGTTCGCGTGTTTCGATCAGCCTGATCTCAAGGCCGCGTTCGACGTCACCGTCACCGCGCCCGCGCACTGGGAGGTGATCTCCAACGGCGCCACCACACTGGTCGAGGACGGCGACGGCGGTGCGAAGGTGCACACCTTCGCCCCCACGCCGCGGATGAGCACCTACCTGGTGGCCCTGATCGCCGGGCCGTACGCGGTGTGGCGCGACGTGTACTCCGACGAACACGGGGAGATCCCGCTGGGTCTGTTCTGCCGCGCCTCACTGGCCGACTACATGGACCACGAGCGGCTGTTCACCGAGACCAAGCAGGGATTCGGCTTCTACCACAAGAACTTCGGCATTCCCTACGCGTTCGGCAAGTACGACCAGTTGTTCGTCCCGGAGTTCAACGCCGGGGCCATGGAGAACGCCGGGGCGGTCACGTTCCTCGAGGACTACGTGTTCCGGTCCAAGGTCACCCGCTACTCCTATGAGCGGCGCTCCGAGACCGTGCTGCACGAGATGGCGCACATGTGGTTCGGCGACCTGGTGACCATGACCTGGTGGGACGACCTGTGGCTCAACGAGTCGTTCGCGACGTTCGCCTCGGTGCTGTGCCAGGCGGCGGCCACCGAATACACCGAGGCCTGGACGACTTTCGCGAACGTGGAGAAGTCGTGGGCCTACCGGCAGGACCAGTTGCCCTCGACGCACCCGGTCGCCGCGGAGATCCCCGACCTGGCCGCCGTCGAGGTCAACTTCGACGGGATCACCTACGCCAAGGGCGCCAGCGTGCTCAAGCAGCTGGTGGCCTACGTCGGCGAGGAGGCCTTCCTGGCCGGCCTGCGGGACTACTTCCGTGACCACGCGTTCGCCAACGCCACCTTCGGGGATCTGCTTGGCGCGCTGGAGAAGTCGTCGGGCCGCGACCTGTCGGGGTGGGGCCGGCAGTGGCTCAAGACCACCGGCCTGAACACGCTGCGTCCCGATTTCGACGTCGACGGCGACGGCAACTTCACCCGGTTCGCGGTCCTGCAGAGCGGGGCGGCGCCGGGTGCCGGCGAGACCCGGGTGCACCGGCTGGCCGTCGGTATCTACGACGACGACGGTTCCGGCAAGTTGGTCCGGGTGCACCGCCACGAGCTCGACGTCGAAGGCGACGCCACCGAGGTTCCTGAGCTGCAGGGTGTTTCGCGCGGCAAGCTGATCATCGTCAACGACGACGACCTGACCTACTGCTCGCTGCGGCTGGACCCGGAGTCGCTGGAGACGCTGCTGGGTCGCATCGCCGACATCGCCGATCCGCTGCCGCGCACCCTGGCGTGGTCGTCGGCCTGGGAGATGACCCGCGACGCGGAGCTGAAGGCCCGCGACTTCATCGCCCTGGTGCTGCGCGGTATCGGCGCCGAGACCGAAGTCGGTGTGGCCCAACGCCTGTTGTTGCAGGCGCAGACCGCGCTGGGTTCCTACGCCGAGCCCGGGTGGGCGAAGTCCGAGGGCTGGCCGGCGTTCGCCGACCGTCTGGTCGAGCTGGCCCGCGCCGCCGAGCCGGGCTCCGACCACCAGTTGGCGTTCGTCAATTCGCTGTGCACGTCGGTGCTCTCGGCGCCGCACATAGCCCTGCTGGCCGATCTGCTGGAGCAGGATCCCGCCGCCCACGGGTTGGCCGGTCTGGTGATCGACACCGACCTGCGCTGGCGCATCGTCACCGCGCTGGCCGGCGCCGGCCGGATCGACGCCGACGGGCCCGCGACCCCCTTCATCGACGCCGAGGCCGAGCGGGACAACACCGC
>JAEWRC010000194.1 GCA_023460175.1 Actinomycetes bacterium | reverse complement strand
GGTCAGCGCGGGATGCAGCGGCAGGGTCTGGCGGCCGTCGCCGTAGAGCCGACGCACCTGGGGGCCGGTGCCGAGGTCGATGGCCACCAGGGTCGGGTTGGTGGGCAGCTCCGACAGGCTCGGCGTCAACCGCAGCGCCGCCACCTCGGTCGGCTCCGGCAGGGTGATCGTCAGCGTCGGGGCGCCGTGGTTGCGCACCACGCCCTGCGGGGCGGTCCAGGCGGTACGCGGATCGCCGTCGGCCGCGGCAAAAGCGGTGCCGAGGACGTCGAAGGAGTCGGAGTCGCCGTCGGCCCGGGTGGTGTCGGGCTCGCGGACCAGATCCGAGAGCGCCGGGCCCTGTCGCGGGCGCACCCACACCGTCGGGGTCACCGAGATCGGTTCCGGCACGGTCAGCGTGCGGCTGAGGTTGACCAGTTCCTCGGGCGCCAGCGCGAGTGCGGAGGCGCAGTGCACCGCGTCGGCGCCCTCGATACAGCCGGAGCGGCCCAGGAACTCCGCACCCAGATCCCACCGGGCCACCGCCGAATCCTCCGGCGGGCCGGGCACTTTCACGGTGTGTCGCAGGTCGACCGGATGTGCGAACCCGGACGCGTCGTACTGGGTGACCGCCAGGTCGGTGATGCCGAACTGCACACCGCCCGAGCCGTCGCGGGTCGAGGCGGCGGTGATCCGCACCCAGGGCGTCTCGCCGTAGGGCAGGGCCACGGTGACGGGCTGACCGGGCTCGTCGACCCGCAGCGTCGTGGTGCCCCCGGCGGTCTCGATCGCGATGCGGTTGACCTGGGCGCCGATGGTCGAGGCGCTCGGCGTCAGCGTCATCGTCGCGTTGGTGACCGGATGGTCGAAGTCGATCCGCAGCCACTGGCCGACCGCGGCCTGCAACGAGTTCGACACCCAGCTGGTGGCGGAGTCGCCGTCGATCGCGGCGGTGGGGCCGGCCGCGGGCGCCACATGCGGCAGCGCAGTGGCGTCGGCGGCCGAACTCGAGGTGGTCAGCCGGCCGCCGGTCCAGCTGCCGTACAACGGCTCCGCCCCGGGGCTCGGATAGTCGGGCACCCGGTTGTGGGTGTGCCGCTCGTCGCCCTCGGCGCGCACGGCCGACGAATGGTGGTCTACGCGGCCGTAGTCGGTCTCGCGGGCCACCGGGGTGTCGGTGACGGTGACGACCTCGGTGGGCAGGCCAGCGGCCTGGGCGTCCTGGGTCAGCAGCACCGACCCCAGCGGGGCGGCGTCGGCCAGTCGGCGGCGCTCGTCGAGGCGCAGCAGCACCTCGGGGCCGCCGTCGATGCGGGCGAGCTGATCGGTGTCGGCAAGATAAGGGGCGCCGGGGTTCTCGACGCCGGTGTACAGCGGTTCGACCCGGTAGATCTCGACCGCCCGGTAGCGCGGCCGCAGCCCACTGTCGGTGATGAACCCCTCCAGGGTGCCGGGCCCGACGAAGTCGCCGAACTCCGCGACCTTGGTCAGCCCCGGCGACCCCTCGATGGCCCGGTGCACCAGGATCGGGCGGGCTGAGCGGGAATGCTCGGGGTCGAGGTCGTTGCGCAACACCAGATAGGACACGCCCTGCCGGGCCAGGGTGTCGGCCAGCCCGTCCGATGGCCGGCCCGCGGCGAACAGCCGCTGCACCGAGTCCAGCGCGCGGATGGTCTGCGGCGGGGTCAGCGGGATGGAATCGCGTACCCCCCAGGGGCTTTCGCCGAGTACCTGCAGGGGCTCGTCGCGGCTGTTGCCCCAGATCTGGGTGGCGAACGGCGCGCCGGGTACCACCAGCGCGCGCCCCGGCGTCGGCGCCCCGGTGTTGTGCTCGGTGAGCCAGTCCGCGGTCTGGTGCCAGTGCTCGGGGATCGCCGAGAACGAGCCGGGCGGGGTCAGCCGACCGGTCCAGGCCAGCGACGTCGCCGCGGTCAGCGCCGCGAGCACCACGATCCCGACGGCCACCCGCTTGTCGTCCTCGGGATGGGTGAAGGCGCGCAACCACACCGGCCGCGGGGCGCTGCCCGGCAGCGGGATGCGGCCCAGCAGGTGCGCGATGCCCAGCACGATCGGGATCCGCACCACCGGTTCGAGCTTGTGCACATTGCGCAGTGGGGCGCCGCCGTCGTCCAGGAACGCCTGCACGTAGGCCGCGACCGGCGAGCCCAGGCCGCCGGAGTAGCCGACCGCCAGCAGCGTGACGCCGATCAGCAGCATGGTCACCAGCCGGCCGCGGGCGGGCATGGTCCGCAGCGCCAGCCCGGCCAGGCCGGCCGCGGCCACCAGGGTGGTGGCCCAGATCGCCATCGGGCCGGTGACCAGCGAACTACCGGCGGTCGCGTTGGGCGCCACGAACGGCGACCACGCGTACGTGCCGCGCAGCACCTCGATCAGGGACGTCCACTGCGTGGTGACCCCGGAGGATTCGATGTAGTCCAGGAACGGCGGGCTGATCCGCCCCAGCAACGCCAGCGCCACCACCCACCAGGTGACCGCCAGGGCGGTGGCCCCCAGCCACCACCCGCTGAACCGCAGCCATTGGCGATTCGGCCGGTGACAGGCCCACCAGATCAGCGCGGGCAGGCAGGCGGTCAGCGTGGCCACGGCGTTGACCGCGCCCATCAGCGCGACCGCGACCGCCGAGCGCGCGGCCAAGACCCGCAGCGACTGACCGTGCCCGCCGCGCATCGCCAGGATGACCGGCAGCAGCACCCACGGCGCCAGCATCATCGGCAGGGTCTCCGAGGAGATCGAGCCCAGCGTGCTGAGCACCCGCGGAGACAGCGCGAACGCGATGCCGGCCACCACCCGCGACGAGGTGGTGCCGATGCCGAGCGCCTCGGCGACTCGCAGGATCCCCCAGAAGCCGGCGGTCAGCAGGATCGCCCACCACAGCCGCTGGATCATCCAGTCCGGAATCCCCAGCAGGTCGCCGACCAGGAAGAACGCGCCGTGCGGGAACAGGTAGCCGTAGGCCTGGTTCTGCGCCTGACCGAACGGCAGATCGCTGTTCCAGAGGTCGGCGGCGCGGGCCAGGAACCGCAGCGGGTTGGCGGTGAGGTCGAGTTTGGTGTCCGGGGCGATCTGCCCGGGGGACTGCGCGACGCTGAGCAGCAGCGCGACCAGCCCGGCCACCCAGAGCCAGCGGCGGGACAGCGGCTCGACGGCGGGGGTCTGCGGATCGGAGATCGACCCTCCCGGACGGGCCGCTACCGGGGTTGCGCTCAGGTCAGCTGCGGTCGCCGTATTCGACGCGGTTGAGCACCGACGACGCGGGGTCGCCCGCGGTCAGCGGCGGCTTGGTGTCCTGCTGGACCATCAACGAGACCCCGAACACAGCCGCGGCGCCGAGCAGAATGCCGACCACAATGCTGGCGGCGGCAGGCACCACGAACCGGGTCATGTGGGCTCCTCAGCGGGCGGGGTCGGCTTCGGTCGTCAGCCAACCTAGCACGGTTGGCTCAGTGCCCCGGGGGGACGATCAGTACCGGGCGTCGGCCGTGGCGCAGCACATGGTCGGCGACACTGGACTGCAGCAGCGAGCGCAGGCCGGTGGTGCCGCGCGTCCCGGACACCACCAGATCGGCGTCGATGCGGTCGGCGGCGTTGATGATCGCGCGCCAGATCGTGCCCTGCACCGGCACCAGCATGGGCTCGGCGTTCAACCCGGCCGTCACGGCCAGCTCGGTGCCCTCCTCGTTGGTGCGCAGCGCATCGGAGTAGGCGATGTCGTGCTCTTCCTCGGGGTCGTCCTCGATGGGGTCGGGCGGCCCGTCCAGATCGACGCTGACCGGGTCGGGGCCCGAGCGGATGGGCGTCCACACGGTGAGCACCACCACCCGTTTCGCAGAAAGAAAACGCCCCGCGTAATTGACGGCGCGGCGCGCGTTAGAGGTTCCGTCGTAGGCAATGAGCACGACAGACATGCCCCATGATCCCCTTACTGCCGGCTTGGGTCAGGTGAAACGGCGTGTCGCGCGCTCCGGACCCGTTCAAGAACCCTATCGGATGGCCGCTCGCGGGCCGGTCGCCGATCCGACGTGGATCACATGACACCATGAGGTATGGCTTTCACCTCCACGCTGTCCCGCGTAGCCGTCTCGGTGGTCGCGCTGCCGGCCTTGCTGCTGGGGTGTGCCCCGGCCGCCCAGCAGGCGGCGCCGTCGGCCCCGGCGGACCCGCGCACGCAGTCCTCGCCGGAGTCGGTGCCGCTGAGCAATCCGATCCCGCAGGCCCCGGCGGTCTGCGGCGACCTCTCGACGCTGTCGACCCGCGACAAGCTGGCGCAGCTGCTGATGGTCGGGGTGAGCGGCGGTGCGGATGCCCGGGCCGTGGTCAACGATCACCGCGTGGGCGGCATCTTCATCGGCAGCTGGACGGACAAGTCCATGCTGTCCGACGGCACGCTGGCCGAGATCGCCGCCAACGCCGAACCGCTGCCACTGGCGGTCAGCACCGACGAGGAGGGCGGCCGGGTGCAGCGGCTGTCCGCCCTGATCGGCAGCCAGCCCTCGCCGCGGGTGCTGGCGCAGACCAAGACCCCCGACGAGGTGTACGCCATCGCGCGCGAGCGCGGTCAGAAGATGCGCGGCCTGGGCATCACCGTGGACTTCGCGCCGGTGGTCGACGTGACCGACGCGGCCGACGGCACCGTGATCGGCGACCGTTCGTTCGGTTCGGATCCGGCCGTGGTGACCGAGTACGCCGGAGCGTATGCGCGCGGCCTGCATGCCGGCGGCGTCCTGCCGGTGCTCAAGCACTTCCCCGGCCACGGCAACGCCTCGGGCGACTCGCACGTCGGCGGGGTCACCACCCCGCCGCTCGAGGAACTGCAGGCCACCGACCTGGTGCCGTACCGGACGCTGACCACCCAGCCGGTCGGCGTGATGATGGGCCACATGCAGGTGCCCGGGCTGACCGGCGGCGAGCCCGCCAGCCTCAGCGGCGCCGCGGTGGGCCTGCTGCGCAGCGGCAACTACGGCGGCCCCGGCTTCGGCGGAGTGGTGTTCAGCGACGACCTGTCCTCGATGGGCGCCATCAACCAGCGCTTCGGGGTGCCCGAGGCCGTGCTGCGCAGCCTGCAGGCCGGTGTCGACGTGGCCCTGTGGGTGAGCACCGCCGAGGTGCCGGCGGTCCTGGACCGGCTGGAGGCCGCCGTGGACAGCGGCGAATTGCCGCTGGCCCGGGTGGAGGAGTCGCTGCACCGGGTGGCCGGCATCAAGGGTCCGGCGCGCTGTTAGTTCGCCGCCTGCTTACCGCCCAGTAAGATGTTTGCCGGATCGTTCGGCGAAGGGTGGGCGCATGGCAGGTGGTACCAAGCGGTTGCCGCGTGCCGTCCGCGAGCAGCAGATGCTCGACGCCGCGGTCGAGGTGTTCTCCGTCAACGGCTATCACGAGACGTCGATGGACGCCATCGCGGCGAAGGCCGAGATCTCCAAGCCGATGCTCTACCTCTACTACGGCTCGAAGGAAGACCTGTTCGGCGCGTGCCTGAACCGCGAACTGGGCCGGTTCATCGAGGCCGTGCGCGCCGACGTGGACTTCACGCTGCCGCCGCGCGACATGCTGCGCAAGACCATCCTGACGTTCCTGAGCTACATCGACGCCAACCGCGCGTCGTGGATCGTGCTCTACACGCAGGCCACCAGCTCGCAGGCGTTCGCCCACACCGTGCGCGACGGGCGCGAGCGGATCATCGACCTGGTGGCCCGGCTGCTCTCGACGGGCACGCGGAATCCCGAGCCCGGCACCGACTTCCACATGATGGCGATCGCGCTGGTGGGGGCCGGCGAGGCGGTGGCCGCCCGGGTCAGCGCCGGCGACGTCGACGTCGACGACGCCGCCGAGCTGCTGATCAACCTGTTCTGGCGCGGCCTGAAGGGCAAGCCGGAGAACCGTTAGAGCGCGCGGACCTCGCCGGTCAGGTGCGGATAGCCCTTGGCCAGGTTGCGCAGCGACAGGTCCCAGCCGTCGGCGACGCGGTCCACGTACAGCCCGGGGCTGGCCGGCAGGATGATCGGCTTGCCGAACTTCACCGAGTACCGCAGCGCATCCGGCAGCTGGCCGTCGATGTTGGCCAACACCGCTGCGGCGCTGAACATCCCGTGCGCGATCACCGTGGGGAAGCCGAACAGCTTGGCGCCCAGCGAGCTGGTGTGGATCGGGTTGCGGTCCCCGCCCACGGCGGCGTAGCGACGGATCTGGCCGGGGGTGATCCGCAGGATCGAGTTCGGCGGCGGCAGCTTCGGCTGCTTGACCGGCGGCGGCTTGGGCTCGTCGGACAGGCTGGTCCGCTGCTGGTGCAGGAACGTCGTGACCTGGTGCCAGGCCAACTCGTTGCCCACGTGCACGTCGGTGACGACGTCGACGAGCAGGCCCTTGCGGTGTTCGCGCAGGTTGGTCGCCTCCGTCTTGACCGACACGGTGTCGGTGACGCCGATCGGCCGGTGCTGGGTGATGTGGTTCTCGACGTGCACCGAACCCATTGCCGCGAACGGGAAGTCGAAGCCGGTGATCAGCTCCATCACCGTCGGGAAGGTCAGCGTGAACGGGTAGGTCACCGGCACCGTGTCACGGAACCGCAGGCCCGTCACCGCGGCGTAGGCCGCGACGTTGTCCCGGTCGATGGCCAGATCGGTGACGGTCATGGTCCGCTCGGGCAGGGCGTCGCCGCGCGGGATCAGCGGCAGGGCGCCGACGGCCGCGCGGGCCATGTTGAGAAGGCTGCTGCTCATCATGCCCCCAGCATGGCCTGGCCGCAGACCCGGATCGTGTTGGCGGTCACGGCGTTCGAGGCCGGGCCGGCGAAGTAGGCGATGGCCTCGGCGACGTCGACGGGTTGGCCGCCCTGGAACAGCGAGTTCATCCGGCGGCCCACCTCGCGGGTGGCGAACGGGATGGCCTCGGTCATCTTGGTCTCGATGAATCCCGGCGCGACGGCGTTGATGGTGATGTCCTTCTCGGCCAGCTTGGGAGCCAGCGCCTCGGTGAGGCCGATCATGCCCGCCTTGGTGGCCGCGTAGTTGGTCTGGCCCCGGTTGCCGGCGATGCCGGCCATCGACGACAGCCCGATCACCCGTCCGCCCGCGCCGAGGACACCGCTGTCCACCAGACCCTCGGTAAGGCGTTGCGGGGCAAGCAGATTGACCGCGATGACGGCGTCCCAGCGGGCGTCGTCCATGTTGGCCAGCAGCTTGTCGCGGGTGATGCCGGCGTTGTTGACCAGGATGTCGGCCTTGCCGCCGTGGTGCTCGCGCAGGTGGTCGGTGATCCGCTGCACCGCGTCGTCGGCGGTGACATCCAGAGCCAGGGCGGTGCCGCCGACCTTGGTCGCGGTCTCGCCGAGCGCGTCCGGGGCGCCCTCGGGCGCGGCCATGTCGATGCACACCACCTTGGCGCCGTCGCGGGCGAACACCTCGGCGATGGTCGCGCCGATGCCGCGGGCCGCGCCGGTCACGATGGCGACCTTCCCGTCCAGCGGCTTGTCCCAGTCGGCGGGCGCGGTCGAATCGGCCGCGCCGACGTAGAAGACCTGCCCGTCGACGTAGGCCGACTTGGCCGACAGCAGGAACCGCAGCGTGGCCTCGAGGCCGGTGGCCGCCGGCTTCGCGGCCGGCGACAGGTACACCAGCGACACCGTCGCGCCGCGCTGCATCTCCTTGCCCAGCGATCGGGTGAAGCCCTCCAGGGCGCGCTGGGCGATCCGCTCGTCGGCGCTGTCGGTGTCCTCCGGTGTGGTGCCGACCACGACGATGCGGCCGGACGGACCGACGTTGCGCAGCAGCGGGGTGAAGAAGTCGTGCAGGGCCTTCAGACCGGCCGGGGTGGTGATGCCGGTGGCGTCGAACAGCAGGCCGCCGAACTTGTCGGCCCAGCGCCCGCCGAGGTTGTTGCCCACCAGGTCGTAGTCGTCGGCCAGCGCGGCGCGCATGGGTTCGGCGATGCGGCCCTCGCCGCCGATCAGCAGCGGACCCGCCAGCGCGGGGTCGCCGGGACGGTATCGGCGCAGCGTCTCGGGCTGCGGGATGCCGAGTTGCTTGGCCAGAAACGATCCGGGCCCGGACAGGACCACCTGTGCGTACAGGTCGTTGGGGAGCTTGGGAGCCACGGCGTTCACCTCTCGATGTCAGAAGTCTCAGCTGTCAGTCTCAGTTGTCATAGACGAACTTACTTGAGAGTAAGAACTGTCGGTAGTATGGCCGTCATTGGCATCCACCTCAAACCGACTCGACGGAGATACCCGTGGCCACCAACGCGCAATCGAACCCGACCAAGAACCGGCGCCCCGTCGCGGTCCTGGGCGGTAACCGCATCCCGTTCGCCCGCTCCGACGGCGCCTACGCGCAGGCGTCCAACCAGGACATGTTCACCGCCGCGCTGGACGGCCTGGTCGAGCGGTTCGACCTGACCGGGCAGCGCCTGGACATGGTGATCGGCGGCGCGGTGCTCAAGCACAGCCGCGACTTCAACCTGATGCGCGAGTGCGTGCTGGGCAGCGCGCTGTCTGCGGACACCCCGGCCTTCGACCTGCAGCAGGCCTGCGGCACCGGCCTGCAGTCGGCCATCGCGGCCGCCGACGGCATCGCCCTGGGCCGCTATGAGGTCGCTGCGGCCGGCGGGGTGGACACCACCTCCGATGCGCCCATCGCCTTCGGCGACGACCTGCGCCGGGTGCTGCTGAGCCTGCGCCGGTCCAAGTCCAACCTGGAGCGGCTGAAGCTGGTGGGCAAGCTGCCCGCCTCGCTCGGCGTGCAGATTCCGACCAACGGCGAGCCCCGCACCGGCCTGTCGATGGGGGAGCACGCCGCCGTCACCGCCAAGCAGCTGGGGATCAAGCGCGTCGACCAGGACGAGCTTGCCGCCGCCAGCCACCGCAACATGGCCGCCGCCTATGACCGCGGTTTCTTCGACGACCTGGTGACGCCGTTCCTGGGGCTCTACCGCGACGACAATCTGCGTCCGGACTCCTCGCCGGAGAAGCTGGCCAAGCTCAAGCCGGTCTTCGGTGTCCGCAACGGCGACGCCACGATGACCGCGGGCAACTCCACGCCGCTGACCGACGGGGCGTCGGTGGCGCTGCTGGCTAGCGAGCAGTGGGCCGCCGATCACGGGTTGCCGGTGCTGGCCTACCTCGTCGACGCCGAGACCGCGGCGGTGGACTACGTCAGCGGCGCCGACGGGCTGCTGATGGCGCCCACCTACGCGGTGCCGCGGCTGCTGGCCCGGAACGGTCTGTCGCTGCAGGACTTTGACTACTACGAGATCCACGAGGCCTTCGCCTCGGTGGTGCTGGCCGCGTTGCAGGCCTGGGAGTCCGAGGAGTACTGCACGCAGCGACTGGGGCTCGACGGGCCACTGGGTTCGATCGACCGCGGCAAGCTCAACGTCAACGGCTCCTCACTGGCGGCCGGGCATCCGTTCGCCGCCACCGGGGGGCGGATCGTCGCGCAGTTGGCCAAGCAATTGCAGGAGAAGAAGGCCGAGGCCGGTGGTCGTACCGTGCGCGGCCTGATCTCCATCTGCGCCGCCGGCGGCCAGGGTGTGACCGCCATCCTCGAGGCCTAGAAATCAGCCAGAAATTTGCTGCCCCGGGTTTGTAACGCTCCCGAGGGGGTAATCGATGTACTGGTTGGCTCCGTGTTGCCGTCTGACCCCCCGACCCGACGGCAACACGGGCCATCCTCCTTTCCGGGGTGCGGCGACGGGTGCTGCTGGAGCCGAGGGGACTCCAGGAGCCACCTCCGGAAATTCCCTCTGGTGTGAGCTACGCCACAGGCGTAGCATCGTCGCTACGACGGGTTCGGGAGTGACCAATCCAAAGTGCCGACGAAGAGGCGAAGGTCGGACGCGCGAGATCTAAATGAGGCGCACTCAATGTCCTCCCGAACCCGCCCTTATGTCCGGACCTCCAAAGACCCACAGAATTGGCGACGGCCCCCGCACGCATGCGCGCGCAGGGGCCGTCGTGGTTCATGCGGCTCAGAAGGCCGCTTCGTCGAGCTCCATGATGTCGTTGTCGATGTTCTCGATGATCGCGCGGGTGGCGGTCAGCTGCGGCAGGATGCTCTTGGCGAAGAATCCGGCCACGGCGACCTTGCCCTCGTAGAACGCCTTGTCGTCGCCGGTGGCGCCGGCGTCGAGCTTCTCGACGGCGACCGCGGCCTGACGGGCGAGCAGCCAGCCGACCAGCAGGTCACCGACCGACAGCAGGAAGCGCACCGAGCCCAGCCCTACCTTGTAGATGCTGGCGGGCTCCTCCTGCGCGGCCATTAGGTAGCCGGTCAGGGAAGCGGCCATGCCCTGGACGTCCTCGAGCGCGGTGGACAGCAGCGCCCGCTCGCTCTTGAGGCGGCCGTTGCCCGACTCGTTCTTGATGAACTCGCTGATCTCGCCGGCCACGTGCGCCAGCGCCCTGCCCTGGTCGCGGACGATCTTGCGGAAGAAGAAGTCCTGCGCCTGGATGGCGGTGGTGCCCTCGTAGAGGCTGTCGATCTTGGCGTCGCGGATGTACTGCTCGATGGGGTAGTCCTGCAGGAAGCCGGAACCACCGAAGGTCTGCAGGCTCTCGGTGAGCTTGGCGTAGGCCTGCTCGGAGCCGTAGCCCTTGACCACCGGCAGCAGCAGGTCGTTGACCTTGAGCGCCATGTCGGCGTCGACGCCGTGCAGGGTCTGTGCGACCTCGACGTCCTGGAAGGTGCTGGTGTACAGGTACAGCGCGCGCATGCCCTCGGCGTAGGCCTTCTGGGTCATCAGGCTGCGACGCACGTCCGGGTGATGCGTGATGGTCACGCGCGGTGCGGTCTTGTCGGTCAGCTGCGTCATGTCGGCGCCCTGCACGCGGGTCTTGGCGTACTCGAGCGCGTTGAGGTAACCGGTCGACAGGGTCGCGATGGCCTTGGTGCCGACCATCATCCGGGCCTGCTCGATGACGTCGAACATCTGCGCGATGCCGTCGTGCACCTCGCCGACCAGCCAGCCCTTGGCGGGCACGCCGTGCTGGCCGAAGGTCAGTTCACACGTGGTGGAGACCTTGAGGCCCATCTTGTGCTCGACGTTGGTGACGAAGACGCCGTTGCGCTCGCCGAGTTCGCCCGTCTCGGGGTCGAAGTGGAACTTCGGCACGAAGAACAGTGACAGGCCCTTGGTGCCCGGGCCGGCGCCCTCGGGGCGGGCCAGCACCATGTGGAAGATGTTCTCGAACATGTCGTCGGAATCGGCGGAGGTGATGAACCGCTTCACGCCGTCGATGTGCCAGGACCCGTCGTCCTGCTGCACGGCCTTGGTGCGGCCGGCACCGACGTCGGAACCGGCGTCGGGCTCGGTGAGCACCATCGTCGCGCCCCAACAGCGTTCGGCGGCCAACTCGGCCCACTTCTTCTGTTCGTCGGTGGCCAGGTTGTGCATGATCAGGGCCATGCCGCTGCCCATGGCGTACATGTAGGCGGCCGGGTTGGCGCCCAGGATGTGCTCGATCAGGGCCCACTGCAGAGCGCGGGGCATCGGCATGCCGCCGAGCTGCTCGGGCATGCCGATCTTGTCCCAGCCGCCGTCGTACAGCGCCCGCATCGACTTCTTGAACGACTCCGGGATCTTCACGGAGTGGGTCGCCGGGTCGAACACCGGCGGGTTGCGGTCGCCGTCGACGAACGACTCGGCGATCGGCCCCTCGGCCAGGCGGGCCATCTCGCTGAGCATCTCGCGGGCGGTGTCGACGTCGATATCGCTGTAGGCGCCCTGGCCCAGCGCCTTGTCGACGCCGAATACCTCAAAGAGGTTGAACTCCTGGTCGCGAACGTTGGACTTGTAGTGGCTCACGTTTCCTCCTCGGTGAGAACTGCCACTTGCATGGGCGATATTCAGCTTTTCCGGTTGGGTACTACGGATAAGTTACCCACCAGTAACTGTGCTGACTATACCGCTCGGTAACTTCAACGCAAAGCCTGCGCGAGCTATTTCTCGCAACTAACCAACCGAGCGGTTGGCCGACCTCGGAAAACGTGCCCGTCCACCCCCGCTGAGCCGCGTTTTTGCGCCAAGGGTGACGCTTGTCACCCCCGTTGCCGCTAGGTTGTGCCCATGCACCGACTCGCGATCTGGGGAACTGGCAACATGGGCGCCGCGGCCATCCGGTCGGCCACCGGATTCCCGGGATTACAGCTGGTCGGGCTGATCACCTCGACGCCGGCGAAAGTCGGCAAGGACGCCGCGACCTTCGCCCGACTCGACACCCCGACCGGGGTGTCGGCCAACGACGACGTCGACGCCGTACTGCGCGACTGCGACGCGGTGGCCTACCTGGCCTCCGGCGACATCCGCCCCGACGAGGCCGTGGCCGACATCGAGCGGTGCCTGCGCGCCGGCGCGCACGTGGTTACGCCGTCGCTGTACTCGCTCTACGATCCGCGTTCGGCACCGCCCGACTGGGTCAAGAGGCTCACCGACGCCGCCGAAGCGGGTCGCTCGACGCTGCTGGTCAGCGGCATCGATCCGGGTTGGGCCAACGACGCGCTGGCGGTGCTGGCCGCGGGCCTGTGCACCCGGATCCGGACCATCCGTTGCCAGGAGATCTTCGACTACTCCACCTACGACCAACCGCATGCGGTGCGGGTGTCCTGTGGCTTCGGCGGCCCGATGGACGAGATCCCGATGATGTTGCTGTCCTCGATACCGACCATGGTGTGGGGCGGCAACGTCCGGCTCATCGGCCGCGGCCTGGGCCTCGAGATCGACGAGATCACCGAGGAGGTCGAACGGCGGCCCTTGGAGAACTCCTGCGACAACGCGATGGGCCACTTCGCGGCCGGCACCCAGGGCGCGTTCTTCCTGAAGGTGATCGGCTGGGTCGACGGCAGGCAGCGGGTGGTCGTCGAGCACATCACCCGCATCGATCCGGCCTGCGCCCCGGACTGGCCGCAGCCCGAGCAGGGCGCCGGCGATCACCGCGTGATCATCGACGGTGATCCGCAGCTGACGATCATCACCCGCGCCGATGTGCCCGGCGGCACCCGGGCCGACGGCGGCAACACCACCGCCGCCAACCGGCTGCTCGGGGCCATCGGCTGGCTGGCCGAACAGAAGCCCGGCATCTACGACGGCCTCGACGTCCCGCTGCGCCCGCCGCTGGCCCCGGAGCTGGAGGCCACCCGCTGGGTGTGATCCGCTACTCGGCGTCTGGTTCCGGTTCGGGCTCCGCGACCGGTGCGGCGTCCGGTTCGGCGTCCGGGAGCTGCCCGACGAGATATTCGGCCAGCCCGCCGATGGTCGGGTAGTCGAAGACCGCCGTCGCGTTGATGGTGAATGCGCCGCCGAACTGGCTGTGCAGCCGGTTGCGCAGTTCGATCGCCATCAGCGAATCCGTGCCCAGATCCAGGAACCGGCTCGACGCCGCCGGCGGCTGCGCGAGCCGCAGGAAGTTCTGCACCTCCCGCTGCAGGAATTCGGTGACGAACCCGGCGCGCTGCGGCACCGGGATCTCCTGCAGCTGCTTGAGCAACTCGCTGTCGCCGGTCACCTCGCCAGCCGCGCTCGGCAACACCAGGTCCAGGATCGGCGGACGCGAGGCCCCGAGCACCTTCGCGGCCCGCTGCCAGTTGGCCTTGATCACCGTCGCCTGCCCGGTGCCGTTGGCCATCACCTCGGCCAGGGCGCTCAACGCCGCCGACGGCTCGAGCGGGGTCAGGCCCTGGGCACTGATGTTGGCGGTGGCCGCCTCCGAGGACGCCATGCCGCCCTGGGCCCACGGGCCGAAGTTGACGCCGGTGGCCGGCAGGCCCCGGGCCCGGCGCGCCGCGATCAGGCCGTCGAGCAGGGCGTTGGCCGTGGCGTAGTTGGCCTGGCCCGGGGAACCGAACAGGCTCGACACCGACGACGACACGACGAAGAAGTCCAGCGCGTCGTCCCGGGTCAGCCGGTCCAGGTGGTCGGCGCCGAAGGCCTTGGGCGTCAACGTGGTTCGGAAACGCTCGACGCTCTGCTGGGACAGCAGCGCGTCGTCGAGCACGCCGGCCAGGTGCGCCACCCCCGCCAGCGGCGGCAGCTCGGCGCGGATCCGGTCGAGCAGCTTGGCGACCTCGGCCTCGTCGCCGACGTCGGCGTTGAAGACGTGGACGCGGCAGTTGTATCGCTCGGCGATGTCGTCGATGACCTGCTGTGCGTCCGGATCCGGGGCGCGCCGGCTGGTCAACACGATGTCGCCGGCGCCGAGTTGCGCCAGATACGCCGCGGTGTGCAGGCCGATTGCGCCGAGGCCGCCGGTGATCAGGTAGCTCCGATCGGACTGCGGCTGCAGGGGTTTCGGCATCTGCACCACGATCTTGCCGATGTGCCGGGCCTGCTGCATCCGCCGGAACGCGGCGCGGGCCTCGGCCAGCGGATAGATCTCGGCCGGCAGCGGACGCCACTGGCCCTCGGCCAGACCCTGCGACACCTCGGTCAGCAGACTCCGAATGCGTTCGGGCTCCTGGAAGGTGACGGTGTCCAGCGCCACGATCTCGTAGTCGATGTCGGGGCGGGCCTCGGCCATCTGCTCGGGCGTCCAGATGTCGCGCTTGGCGATCTCGGCGAAGCGGCCGTTCTGGGCGGTGGCCCGCACCGTCGCCTCCAGGAAGCCCTCGTTGGTGAGGCTGTTGAGCACCACGTCCACGCCCGCGCCGTCGGTGTCGGCCAGGATCTGGTCGGCGAAATCCGTGCTGCGCGAGTCGTAGACGTACTTGACGCCCAGGTTGCGCAGCGTGGCGCGCTTGAAGGTGCTGGCGGTGGCGAACACCGTGGCCCCGCGCTGCTGGGCCATCTGGACGGCGGCCAGCCCCACCCCGCCGCTGGCGGCGTGGATCAGCACCTTGTCGCCCGGCTTCAGCTGCGCCCAGTCGAACGCGAGCCGCACCGTCAGCGCGGCGGCCGGGATGGTGGCCGCCTCGACGGCGCTGACCCCGTCCGGGATGGGCGCCAGCAGTTGCGCCGGCACGTTGAACCGGCTGGCGAACGCGCCCTGCATGAAGCCGTACACCCGTTGGCCGACCTCGAGGCCGTCGACCCCGTCGCCCACCTGCGTGACGACCCCGGCGAAGTCCCCGCCGATCGGACCCGGATCACCCGGGTACAGGCCCAGCACGTTGAGCACATCGCGGAAGTTCAGGCCCGCGGCTTCCACCCGGACCTGCACGTAGCCGTCCTGCGGCGCCGGCACGTCGGTCTCGACGAGCCGCAGGTTGTCGATCGCGCCCCGCTCGGTGGGTGCCAGGGCGTAGTCAGGGGAGCGCGGCACCGTCAGATGCCCGCTGCGCGCCCACGGCAACAGCCGCGACGCCAGCAACTTCCCTTGCCGCAGTGCAAGTTCCGGTTCCTCGAGGGCCGGGCCGGGGGCGGCCAGCAACTCGGCCAGCACCCCCACCGCCTCCGGCGACCCGTCGCAGTCGACCAGCTTGGCCCGCAGCGCGGGTTCCTCGTTCACGGTCGTGCGGCCGAGGCCCCACAGTGCGGCCTGCACCGGATCGACCGGCTCGCCGGACTCCGTGGCCACGGCCCGCTCGGTGACGATCCACAATCCGCCGGGCAGCTTGAGCCCGCCCTGCACGGTGTGCACCGCGCTGAGCAGGTTCGCGATCTCGGTCTCCAGGCGGGCGGCCGCATCGGTGCTCGCCTCGCCGGCGGGTGCCGACGCGGCGCGCCAGACGACCCCGGAGAACGCCATGCCGCGCTCGTGGGCCGCGGTCAGCTGCTCGCCCAGCAGCGCCGGGTCGGTGATCCGGTCCGCCGGAACGCAACCCGGCACCTTGTCCGCGAGTTCGTCGAAGCCACAGATCAACCAGGTGCCGCCGGCAGGGGACTCGGCGGGCGCGGGTGCGGGCAGCTCGTGCCAGCCCACGGTGTACAGCAGTCGGGTGGCGTCGCCGCCGAGGCCGCGCAGCAGCGCCTCGCGCGGCGCCCGCTTGACGGTGAACTCGCGAATCCCGCCCAGCTGCCGGCCATCTCGATCCAGGAAATCCAGATCGAACACCTGGGTCTCGGCGTCCAGGGCGCTGGTGTGCCACTTCGCGCGGCAGTAGAACCGTCGCGGCATCTTCTCGCGCAGCATGACCTGCCCGTAGCGCAACGGCAGGAACAGGTCGTTGACGCCCTGTTCGGCGGCCAGCAGCGCCGGGAACGCCGGGAAGGCGACGCCGGTGCACAGATCCATCAGCACCGGATGCATGGGCTCGGCGCCCAGTTCGGCGGCCAGTTCCTCCCCGACCAGGATGTCGCCGATGGCCTCACCCTCGCCGAGCCACAACGACTTCAGCGAACCCGACCAGGTCGGACCCCAGGCCAGTTCCATATCGGCGAAGGTCTCGAACAGATCCTGGGGGCGCATGCGGTCGAGTCGCTCGATCGCCTCGTCGACGGGATCGTCGGCGTTCGGCACCTCGGCGTCCGGATCGACGCCCGGGACCACGGTGCCCTCGGCGTTCAGCGACCAGTCGGCACCGCGCTCGCCGTAGGGGCGGCTGTGCACCTGGAAGGTCGAGCCCTCCCCGCCGTCGAAGGGATGCAGCGTCAGCTGCACCTCGCGAGAGCTCTTCTCCGGCAGGATGATCGGCTCGTAGAAGAACACATCCTTGGTGCGGGCCGGGGTGCCGGCCGCGGCCAGTGCCATGGCCGCATACGTCGCGCCCGGCACCACGACGGTGCCGTAGATGACGTGGTCGGCCAGCCACGGCTGCGACTTCACCGACAGCCGGCTGGTGTAGACGGTGCCCCCGGACGCGAGATCCTTACCGCTGCCGAGGATCCCGGACACCGCGGGCCCGTCGACGGTGATGCCGGCGGTCTTGGGCCAGAAGCGACGGCGCTGGAACGGATAGGTGGGCAGCTCGAGCACCCGGCGGGGTCGGCGGTGCAGCGCGGCGAAATCGGGCCGGTGTCCGCCGGCGTAGGCCGCGGCCAGCGCGTCGGCGATCTGGCGCCGGTCGCCGACACCCTTGCGCAGCGAGGCCACGGCGCGCGGGGCCCCCAGGTGCTCGGGCCAGACCTGCACCGCGGCACCGGTCAGCACCGGCTGCGGGCCGATCTCCATCAGCACCGAGCACCCCAGCGCCGCCACGGTGCGCACGCTCTCGGCGAACTGCACCGGCTGGCGGGAGTGCCGCCGCCAGTACGGCGCATCCAGCGGGCTGTGCGCGGTGAGCACCGCCCCGGTGCGGTTGCACACCAGTGGCAGGGTGGGCACCGCGAACTCGAATTGTGCGGCGTAGGCCTCGAACTCGTCGAGCACGGGATCCAGCAGCTCGGAGTGGAACGCGTGGCTGGTCTCGAGCCAGGTGCAGCGGATACCCTCCTCGGCGAACTTCTCGACAATCTGTTCGAGGTCCGCACCCGGCCCCGACAGCACGGTGTTGGGGCCGTTGTAGGCGCCGACGGAGATCCGGGGGAACTCGCCCGCGATCTGCTCGACGTGCTTGGGATCGGCGAAGATCGCCACCATCCGCCCGCCCTCGGGCAGGCTGCCGAACATCCGGCCGCGTTCGGCCATCAGCCGCGCTCCGTCGGTGAGCGTGAACACCCCGGCCACGCAGGCCGCGGCGTACTGACCGACGCTGTGCCCCAGCACCACATCGGGCTCGATGCCCCAGGACTGCCACAGCCGGGCCAGGCCCATCTCGACGGCGAACAGCGCCGGCTGCGCGTACGACGTGTGCCGCAGTTGCTCCCCGGTCTCTCGGTCGGCGGGGAGCAGCACGTCCAGCAGCGGCACCGGCAGCATGGGATCCACGGCCTCGGCGCAGCGCCGTACGGTGTCGGCGAAAACCGGTTCGGCCTCGAACAATTCGCGCGCCATGCCGGGGTACTGGCTGCCCTGCCCGGTGAACAGCCACGCTGTCGTCGGCGGGCGGGTGTGTTCGCCGCGCACCACGCCGGGGCGGGTCCGGTTCTCGGCGAGGTCGGCCAGGGCGTGGCGGGCGCTGTCGACCGAATCCACCACCAACGCGGCGCGATGCTCGAAGTGCGACCGGCCGGTCCCGGCGGTGCGGGCCAGGTCCGCGAGGTCGGCCTCGGGATTGTCCGTCAGCCAGGCGTCGTACCGCTGCGCCAGGCTCACCAGCGCCTCGGGGGAGCGCGCCGACAGCGGCAGCACGTGCACGGCCGGGCCGTCGGTGTCGGCCACCGGGGCCTCGGCGGGCGCGGGGGCCTCCTCGAGCAGCACGTGGGCGTTGGTGCCGGTGAACCCGAACGAACTGACGCCCGCGCGCCGCGGCCGGCCGTTGGCCTGCCAGGGCAGCGCGGTGTCCACGACCCGCACCGGCAGCGAATCCCACGGGATGTGCGGCGACGGGTTGTCGAAGTGCAGGCTGCGCGGCAGCAATCCGTTCTGCAGCGCCAGCACGACCTTGATCAGACCGGCCGCCCCGGAGGCGGATTCGGTGTGCCCGATGTTCGTCTTCACCGACCCCATCAGCAGCGGGCGGTCCGCCGCGCGGGCGCCGCCGTAGGCCGCCGCGGCCGCCTGCACCTCGATCGGATCGCCGAGCGGGGTGCCGGTGCCGTGCGCCTCGAGGTAGTCGACGTCGCCGCCGGACAGCCCGGCGCGCGCCAGCGCCGCCTCGATGAGCCGTTGCTGCGCACCGCCGTTGGGGACGGTGAGGCCGCTGGAGGCGCCGTCCTGGTTCACCACGCTGCTGCCGATGACGGCGCAGATCCGGTCGCCGTCACGCTGCGCGTCGCTGAGCCGCTTGAGCACCAGGATGCCGCAGCCCTCGCTGCGAACGTATCCGTCGGCCGAGGCGTCGAACGTCTTGCAGCGCCCGACCGGGGACAGCATCCGCGCGCGGGACGCGGCCACCACGGTGACCGGGCTCAACAGCACGTTGACACCGCCCGCCAGCGCCAGATCGCAGTCCCCGGAGTGCAGCGCCTGCACGGCCTGGTGGACGGCCACCAGCGCGGAACTGCACGCGGTGTCGACGGCGACGGCCGGGCCCTCGAAGCCCAGCGCGAAGGCCACCCGCCCGGAGATGGCGTTGAGCGCGTTGCCGGTGATGAAGTGCGGTTCGATCTTGTCGATCGGCTCGGCCGACAGCAGGTGCGCGTACTCGTTGGCCGCCACGCCGGTGAAGATGCCGGTTCGGCTGCCGCGCAACGCCGCCGGCGCGTAGCCGGCCCGCTCGAGGCCCTCCCAGACCGTCTCCAGGATCAGCCGCTGCTGGGGTTCGATCCAGACCGCCTCGCGCGGGGAGATGCCGAAGAACTCGGGATCGAAACCGTCGATGCCGTCGAGGAATCCGCCGAAGCGGGTGTAGGTCTTGCCTGGCGCGTCGGGGTCCGGATCGTAGAACTCGTCGATGTCGAAGCGGTCCTCGGGGACCTCCCGGATGGCGTCGATGCCCTCGGCGAGCACGTCCCAGAAGGCCTCCGGGTTGGGCGCGCCGGGGAACCGGCACGACACCGCGACGATCGCGATGGGCTCGTCGCGGCGGGTGGCCGCGGTCGTCGGCGCGGCGACGGGGGCGGCCTGCTGGGCCAGCCCGAGCACGTCGCCGAGCAGGTAGTCGGCCACATCGGAGAGCCGGGGATGGTCCATCACCAGGGTGATCGGGATCTGCTGTCCCACGCCTTGTTCGATGCGTCGCCGCAGTTCGACGGCCATCAGTGAATCCATGCCGAGGTCGAAGAAGCCGGCGTCCTCGCGGATCTCGGACGTATCCACCCGGGTCACCTCGGCGACCGCGTCGCGCAGGTAGTCGGTGAGCAGCTTCTTGCGCTGCTGGACGGGTGCGGCCGTGAGGCGGTCGACGAGTTGCGTTGTTCCGGTGGCGGATCCGGCGGGTGCGGCGGCGGTGACCGCAGCGGGCACCTCCCGCTCCAACTCCGCGAGGAAGCCCCGCCGGCCGGCCTGCTGATACAGCGGCAGGAAGCGGGCCCAGTCGACGCGGGCCACCACGCCCTGGGCGGGGCCGTCGGTCGCCGCGGCGAGCACGTCGGCCATCCCGGCCAGCGCGTCGGTGGGCGAGAGCGTGCGGATGCCGCGGGCCTCGAGGCGGGCCCGCGATTCCGCGTCGGCCATGCCCGTCGACCACGGGCCGAAGTTGACGCTGACCCCGGCGACGCCCTGGGCGCGCAGCCGCCAGGCCAGTCCGTCGAGGAAGGCGTTGGCCGCGCCGTAGGCGGTCTGCCCGTACCCGCCCCACACCGAGGCGATCGATGAGGTGCAGAGGAAGAAGTCGAGGTCAATCTCGGCGGTGGCCTCGCTCAACTGCGCTGCACCCCAGACCTTTCCGGCGAAGACGCGGTCCACGTCGGTGTCCGTGAGGTTGCTCAGCGGGGTGGTGTCGATCTCGCCGGCGGCGTGGACGATGCCGGCCAGCGGCGGCAGTTCGGCGGCCACGAGAGCCAGTAGGCGCGCGACGTCGTGCGCGTCGGCGACATCGGCGGTGACGACGCGGACCGCGCAGCCGTGCTGGGCGCTCAGCGCGTCGATGCGCTGTTCGACGGTTTCCGCGGGCCCGCGCCGGCTGGTGAGCACCAGCTGCGTGGCGCCGCGGGCGGCGAGGTACTCGGCGATCTCGAGGCCCAACGCCCCGAGCCCGCCGGTCACCAGGTACGTTGCAGCCGAGCGCAGTTCGAGCGGAGCGCCCGTCGGCGCGGCGGTGCGCCGCACCAGCCGGCGAACGTAGCTGTCCGGACCGCGCAGCGCGATCTGGTCCTCGCTGATGTCGGTGTCGCGCGGCGCCGAGATGGCGGCGAGCAGCCGGGACCAGTCGGCATCCGGGTCCGACGACAGGTCGGCCAGGCCGCCCCACAACTGCGGATATTCGAGGGCGGCCGCGCGGCCGAAGCCCCACAGGCAGCTCTGCTCCGGGGCGACGACGTCGGCGTCGGTCACGTGTTGTGCGCCGCGGGTCACCAGCCAGATCGGGCTGCGCAGTTCGGCGGCGACGGCGGCGCCGAAGAGGCGGCGGGTGCCGCCCAGGATGCGGTGCTGCATGCGCAGCAGGGCCCGCGTCGAGAGGCCGGTGCGCGGGTCGGGGTCGGCGTCCAGCGCCGCGATGTGCAGGATGCGCGGCGCGCTGCCGTCGGCGGTCGCGGCGCGCAACTCCTCGGTCAGCGCCGCCTCCTCGGCATCGGTGGCCGGCAGTGCGACGAGCCGATGCTGCCGGCCGCGGGCGGTCAGCAGGTCGAGCAGGGGGCGGGTGGCGGCGTTGTCCTCACCGACGAGCAGCCACAGCGCGGGGTCACCGTCGTCCTTGAGACCGTCACCGAGTCCGAGATCGGTCTTCTCCCAGTGGATCTCGTAGCGATCCTCGGCCACGGATTGGGTGGCGCGCTGTTGATTATGGTGGGCGGCGAGCTTTCTGAGCACCTCGCGGGTGTGCTGATCGCCGTCGTCGAGTAGGGCGGCGAGTTCCTCGATCCGGCCGTCCTCGAGCAGGCCGAGGGTCTCGGTGCGCGCGGTGGGCAGCTCACGGTCGGTCTGCTCGCGGCCGTCCCGGTTGTCGGAGTACCAGTACTGGCGGTGCTCGAACGGATAGGTGGGCAGGTCGAGCTTGCGCGCGGCCGGGGCGGAGAGGGCGCCGAAGTCCGGCAGGTGGCCCAACACGTAGGCGTCGGCGAGCGCCTCGATGATCTGGCGGTGATCGGAGGCGTTGCGGCGCAAGGACGCCAGCGCGCGGGGCGCGGTGGCCGGCTCGGGCCAGGCGGCCAGCGCGGCCGCGGTCAGGATCGGCCGCGGGCCGATCTCCAGCAGCACCTTGCAGTTCAGCTCGGCCAGGGTGCGCACGCTCTTGGCGAACTCCACGGGCTGGCGAGCGTGGCGGCGCCAGTAGGCGCCGTCGAGGCGCACGCTGCGGCCCAGCGCGGTGCCGGTGCGGTTGTCGATCAGGATCCGTTGCGGCGCAGCAAAGGTGAACTGCTGGGCGTAGGCCTCGAACTCGTCGAGGATGGGATCGAGCAGCGACGAGTGGAAGGCGTGGCTGGTGTCGAGCCAGTCGCAGCGCACCCCGTCGGCCGCCAACGCGGCCACGGCCTTCTCCAGATCCGCTGCGGGCCCGGACAACACCGTGTTGGCGCCGTTGTAGGCCGCGACCGACAGGCTGGGGTACTCGTCGGTGAGGGATTCGGCGCGTTCGGCGGCGGTGAACACCGCGACCATCCGGCCGCCCGCAGGCAGGCTGCCGAACAGCCGGCCGCGTTCGGCCATCAACAGCGCGCCGTCGGTGAGGTTGAACACCCCCGCGACGCAGGCCGCGGCGTACTGACCGACGCTGTGCCCCAACACCACATCGGGCTCGATGCCCCAGGACCGCCAGAGCCGGGCCAGGCCCATCTCGACGGCGAACAGCGCCGGCTGGGCGTAGGAGGTCTGCCGCAGCGCCTCCTCGCTGTCCGGGCCGTCCATCGCGAAAATGACGTCCAGCAGCGGCTTTTCGAGCACATCGGCCACGGCCTCGGCGCACTGGCGCAGCGTCTCGGCGAACACCGGCTCGGTGTCGTACAGCTCCCGCGCCATCCCGGGGTACTGGCTGCCCTGTCCGGTGAACAACCACGCGGTCTTCGGCGCCTCGTGGGACTCGCCGCGCACCAGGCCCGGGGCGGGCCGGTCATCGGCCAGCGCACCGAGCAGGTCCATCGCCGCGTCGCGGGTGTTGACCACCAGCGCGGCCCGGTGCTCGAGGTGCGCCCGCGCGGTCCCGGCGGTCCGGCAGAGGTCGGCCAGGGTGGCCTCGGGATGCTCGCGCAGCCAGCCGCGGTACTGATCGGCGACCTGCACCAGGGCGGCCGGCGTGCGCGCGGACAGCGGGAGCACGCTGAACCGCTCCGGGGCGTCGACCACCGTCGGCTCGGGCTCGGCCGGCGCGGGGGCCTCCTCGAGGATCACGTGGGCGTTGGTGCCGGCGAAGCCGAAGGAGCTGACCCCGGCGATGCGGCGCCGGCCGTTGCGTTGCCACGGGGTGCTCTCCCGCACCACCTGCACCGGCAGTCGCTCCCACGGGATGTGCGGCGACGGGTTCTCGAAGTTGAGGTGCTTGGGCAGCGTCTCGTGCTCGAGCGCCAGGACGACCTTGATGACGCCGGCGATCCCCGCCGCGGCCTCGAGGTGTCCGATGTTGGTCTTCGCCGAGCCGATGAGCAGCGGCTTCTCGGGGTCGCGGCCGGCGCCCAGCGCCGCACCGGCGGCCTGGGCCTCGATGGGGTCGCCCAGCGAGGTGCCGGTGCCGTGGGCCTCCAGGTAGCCGACGTCGCTGGGGGCCAGCCCGGCGCGGTGCAGCGCGTCGGCGATGACCCGCTGCTGGGCCACGCCGTTGGGCACCGTCAGCCCGCCGGAGGCGCCGTCCTGGTTGACCGCGCTGCCGCGGATCACGGCCCGGATGTGGTCGCCGTCGCGTAGCGCGTCCTCGAGCCGCTTGATGACCACGACGCCGCAGCCCTCGCCGCGCACGTAGCCGTCGGCGGCCGCGTCGAAGGTCTTGCAGCGGCCGTCCGGGGCGAGCATGTGGGCGCTGGAGAACGTGATCATGGTGGCCGGGGTCAGCAGGACGTTGGCACCGCCGGCCAGGGCCATATCGCATTCACCGAGGCGCAGCGCCTGGCAGGCCTGGTGGATGGCCACCAGCGAGGAACTGCACGCGGTGTCGACGGCGACCGCCGGTCCCTGCAGCCCCAACCGATGGCTGATCCGGCCCGCCGCGGCGGCGTTCGAGGTCCCGATGGCCATGTAGGCCTCGATCTCGGGATAGGTCAGCTCATCGGAGGCCATCCCCAGGTAGTCGTGGGTGGCCAGGCCGACGAACACACCAGTGTTGGTGTCGGCCAACGACGTTGGCGCGGTACCCGAATGCTCCACCGCGTGCCACGCGGTTTCCAGCAGCAACCGGTGCTGCGGGTCCAGCAGCCTGACCTCGCGCGTGGACATCCCGAAGAACGGCGCGTCGAACCCGGTGGGGTCGTCGACGAAGCCGGCCCGCCGGGTGACGATCTTGCCGGGCGCGCCGGGTTCGGGGTCGAAGAACTCGTCGGCGTTCCAGCGGTCCGCGGGCACCTCCGAGATCGCCTCGCGCCCCTCGCGCAGCAGGTCCCAGAACTCGTCGGCGTCCCGGGCGCCGGGGAACCGGGCCGCGTAGCCGATGATGGCGAAACGTGGCGGCACCTGCTCAGCCGGATATTCGGCGGATCCCATGATTTTTCGTCCCTCCCCGCGCCGGCCGTCAAACCTTGCCCCCGCAGGTGATTTGTCGCGCGCGAAAACTAACTTCCTCGACGCACACTATGGCATTGTTCTCCTGCGGCATATGCGGTTACGTTGACCCGGGACGGGGCGCGCGACGCGGGACCGCGTTCGCAAGGAGAACTACGAGGATCCGGTGATAGCTGACACCAGATCGAGGGTCGGTTGAGCAGGGATTCTGGAGGAATCAAGCGTTGCGCATTGGCAAGATAACGGTTGGGCCGCTTGATGAGTGGGCACTGAAACCGGGTTCGGTCACCTCGTGGCACCCCACGGCCGAGTCGGCCGATAAGGCACGACAGGCGCCGATCAGTGCGGTACCGGTCAGCTACATGCAGGGGCAGCATCTGCGGAACTACTGCGAGCGGACCGACGCGGGCCTGAACTTCTCCCGGCAGATCATCGCCAGCTGCGAGGTGGCCGGGCACTGCGACATCGCGGCCATGGACCACGCCGTGAACTCCTATCTGCGCAGGCACGACACCTTCCGCAGCTGGTTCGAGCGCGCGGACGACGGCGGGTTCACCCGGCGCGCCCTGCAGGACCCGGACGACATCGAGTTCGTCCCGGTCGATCACGGCAGCCTGAGCATCGACGAGATCCTGGCGCACGTGGTGGCGATACCGAGCCCGCTGGAGTGGGGCTGCTTCACCTTCGGGATCATTCAAAACGAGGACAATTTCACGTTTTTCGCCGCAATGGATCACGTGCACGGGGATGCGACGCTGATCGGCACGACAATGCTGGAAGCAAACGGCATGTATTCGGCGCTGAGTGGGACGGGCACTGCGCTGACACTGCCGGAGGCGGGCAGCTTCGACGAGTTCTGCATTACCGAACGCGAACGCAATGCGGAACTGACGGTGGATACCCCCGAGGTCCGGGCCTGGATCGAATTCGCCGAGAACAACAATGGCGGTTTCCCGGAATTCCCGCTGCCGCTGGGGAATCCGCAGGAGGCCACCCGCAGCGATATGACCACCGAGTTTCTGCTGGACCCCGCGCAAACCGAGCGGTTCGACGCCGCGTGCGGGTCGGCCGGGGCGCGCTTCGTCGGCGGTCTGTTCGCCTGCCTGGCCCAGGTGGAGCACGAACTGACCGGTGCCCTGACCTACTACGGCCTGACCCCGCGGGATTCCCGCAACGCCACCGACAACTTCATGACGCAGGGCTGGTTCACCGGGCTCATCCCCGTCACCGTCCCGATCGGTGCAGCGTCGTTCGGCGAGGCCGCCTGGTCCGCGCAGGAGTCCTTCGATTCGAATCTGAACATGGCGAAGGTGCCCTATTACCGGGTGCTGGAGTTGGCGCCGTGGCTGAAGTGGCCGCAACCGAATTTCCCGGTGTCGAATTTCTTCCACGGCGGGGCCGCGCCGCTCAATGCCGTTCTGGCCGCCGCCGATATGGGCCTGGCGAACAACATCGGCATCTATCCGGACGGTCGTTTCTCGTATCAGCTGACCATTTACATATTCCGCTACGGCGAGGGCACGGCAATGGCCATCATGCACCCCGACAATCCGGTCGCGCGGAAATCGGTGGCCCGCTACCTGGATGCCATGCGGTCGGTGGCCGCGTTGGTCGCCGACAGCGGGAACTGGGGGCGCGTCGCATAGCGTGACGCGGGCAGGGATGAGTGCGAGATGCGACGGCTAGCTGATTTCGTGGCGCGATGGCCCTGGGTGGTCATCGGCGTCTGGGTCGCGATGGCGATCGCCCTGCCGCTGTCGTTTCCGTCGCTGGCCACCATGGCCGAGCGCAACCCGCTGGTCATCCTGCCCGCCGACGCGCCATCCAGCGTCACGGCCCGGAACATGGCCGAGGCGTTCCAGGAGTCCGGGTCGGACAACCTGCTGGTGGTCGCGTTCATCAACGAGGACGGCTTGCGGCCCGACGACGAGACCACCTACCGCACGGTGGTCGACGCGCTGCGCGCCAACGATTCAGATGTCGTATCCGTGCAGGATTTCCTCGGCACACCGCAGCTGCGACAGTTCCTGACCAGCGAGGACAAGACCACCTGGGTGCTGCCGGTGAGCCTTGAGGGCGAACTGGGCACCCCGCGGGCCTTCGAGGCGTTCAACCGGGCCAACGAGATCGTCACCGACACCGTCGGCAATCAGGCCGCCCTCGGCGACAACCACGAGGGCCCGCTTCAGGTGTACGTCACCGGCCCCGCGGCCACCGTTGCCGACCTCACGGTCGCCGGCGAGCAAGACCGGTTGCCCATCGAGATCGCCATCGCGGTGCTGGTCCTCGGCGTGCTGCTGCTGGTGTACCGCAACCCGCGGACGATGATGCTGCCGTTGGTGACCATCGGGGCGTCGGTGATGATCGCCCAGGGGTTGGTGGCCGGTTACTCGTATCTGACCGGCGCGGGTGTCTCGAACCAGTCCATCGTGTTCCTCAGCGCGATCCTGGCCGGCGCGGGGACCGACTACGCGGTGTTCATGATCAGCCGCTATCACGATTACCTGCGCCGCGGCGCGGACTACGATCAGGCGGTCCGGTCGGCGGTGATCTCGATCGGCAAGGTCATCACCGCTTCGGCGGCCACGGTGGGCATCACGTTCCTGGTGATGAACTTCGCCCAGATGGGGGTGTTCCGCACCATCGGGGTGTCGGCGGCCATCGGCATCGGCGTCGCCTACCTGGCGGGAATGACGCTGTTGCCGGCCATCCTGGTGCTGGCCGGGCCGCGCGGCTGGGTGAGCCCGCGGCGCGAACTGACCGCCCGGTTCTGGCGGCGCTCCGGCATCCGCATCGTCCGTCGGCCGGTGGCTCACCTGGTCGGCAGCATCCTGGTGTTGGTCCTGCTGGCCGGCCTGGCCGTCGGGGCGGAGTTCAATTACGACGACCGCAAGGCCGTCTCGGCGTCGGCGCCCAGCTCGATCGGGTACGCCGCGCTGGAACGGCACTTCCCGATCAGTCAGTCCATCCCGCAGTACCTGCTCGTGCAGTCCGAGCGCGACCTGCGCACCCCGCAGGCGCTGGCCGATCTCGAACAGATGGCCTCGCGGATCGCGCAGCTGCCCGACATCGCCTTGGTCAGCGGCGTCACCCGGCCGCTGGGCGAGGTGCCGCCGGAGTTCCGGGCCACCTTCCAGGCCGGCATCGTCGGCGCCCGGCTGGCCGAGGGGACCGCCATGATCGGCGAGCGCGGCGACGACCTCACCGAGCTGGCGACCGGGGCCAACACGCTGGCCGACACCCTCGGCGACGTGCGCGCGCAGGTCAACGCCATCGCGCCCAGTCTGCAGACGTTGCTCGACGAGTTCTCGTCGGTGCGCACCGAATACGGCGGCGACAAGCTGGTGCGCGACGTCGAGACCGCCGCCGAGCTGGTAAAGGCCGTCAACGAGCTCGGCAACTCGATGGGCGTGAACTTCGCCAACGTCAAGAACATGTTCGGCTGGATCGGCCCGGTCCTGCAGGCGCTGCAAGGCAACGCGGTGTGCGACGCGAACCCGTCCTGCCGCGACACCCGCCTCCAGTTTCAGCGCCTCGCCGAGGCGCAGGACGACGGCCGGCTGGACCGGATCAACAAGCTGGCCGGCGACCTCGAGGGCTTCGAGGACCGCGAGAGTCTCAACGCGACGGTGACCAAGCTCAACCGCGCGCTCAACGACCTCGTCAAGGCCACCTCCGCGCTCGGCCTGGACAGCCCCGGTGGTGCGCAGTCGGGCCTGAGCGAGATCCGGCAGGGCGCCGACGAGCTGGCGAAGGGCAGCCGGCAGGTGGCCGGGGGAGTCGACGAACTCGTCGAGCAGATCAAGGTGATGGCCGGCGGGCTCAGCCAGGCCTCGACGTTCCTGTTGACCATGCGCCAGGACGCGGCGGCCTCCTCGATGGCGGGCTTCAACATCCCCGCCGAGGTGTTGCAGGCCAAGGAATTCCAGCTGGCGTCCCAGGCGTTCATCTCCCCGGACGGGCACTCGGTGCGCTACCTGGTGCAGACCGACCTCAACCCGTTCAGCCCGGCGGCCATGGACCAGGTCAACACCATCAACGACATCGCCCGCGGCGCTCAGCCCAACACCACGCTGGCCGACGCGTCGATCTCGATGGGCGGCTTCCCCGCCGCGCTGCGCGACACCCGGGACTACTACGAACGCGACATCCGGTTCATCATCATCGTCACGCTGATCGTTGTGTTGTTGGTGCTGATGTTGCTGCTGCGGTCGCTGATCGCGCCGTGGTACCTGGTCGGTTCGGTGGTGCTGTCGTTCTTTGCTGCGATCGGCATCGGCGTGCTGATGTTCCAGGTCATACTGGGTCAGCAATTGCATTGGAGCGTAGCGCCATTGGCGTTCGTGGTGCTGGTCGCGGTGGGCGCGGACTACAACATGCTGTTCGTGTCCCGCATGCGCGACGAATCCCCGCACAGCGTGCGCTACGGCGTCATCCGCACGCTGGGCTCCACCGGCGGGGTGATCACCGCGGCGGGCCTGATCTTCGCGGCCTCGATGGCCGGTCTGCTGTTCTCCAGCATCGGCATCGTGGTGCAGGGTGGCTTCGTGATCGGCGTCGGAATCCTGTTGGATACCTTCGTGGTACGCACCATCACCGTCCCCGCCATCGCGACGCTGGTGGGCCGGGCCAACTGGTGGCCCGCCAAGATCAGGCCGGCGCCGGCGAAATCGCCGGAACCGGCCCAGAACGCATGAGTCGGTCAGGAGCGCGGATGACACCGGGACCTCGGAGGACACGCTGACTCAGCTCACGACCACGACGGGCACCCCCTCGATCCTGTCGATCCTGCACGGTCGGGCCACCCTGCGCCCCGACGACATCGGGTTCACCTTCACCGATTACGAGCGCGACCCGGCCGGTGTCCGGCACAGCCTCACCTGGTCGCAGCTGGCCCGCCGGACCCGCGCCGTGGCGGCCGAACTGCGCCGGCACGGCGCCGTCGGGGACCGCGCGCTGATCCTGGCGCCCCAGGGCCTGGAGTACATCCTGGCGTTCCTCGGGTCGATGCAGGCCGGACTGGTCGCGGTGCCGCTGCCGCTGCCGCACCGCGGCTCGGGCCACGACCGGGTGGCCGCGGTCCTGGCCGACACCGAACCGGCCGTCGTCCTGACCACCGCGGCGGTCGTCGCCGACGTCCGCGATTTCATCGACTGCGCCGGCTCGGCGCAGCCGCCGACGATCGTCGAGATCGACGCCCTGGACCTCGACGCGGTCGAGGAGGGCGCCGTCGAACCGGCCGAGCTGCCGAGCCTGGCGTACCTGCAGTACAGCTCCGGGTCCACCCGCGTCCCGACCGGGGTCATGGTCTCGCACCGCAACCTCACGGTGAACTTCGATCAGCTGATGCGCAGCTTCTTCGCCGGCACCCCGCTGCCGGCGGAGGCGACGCTGGTGTCGTGGCTGCCCTTCTATCACGACATGGGCCTGGTGCTGGGGGTCTGCGCGCCGATCCTCTGCGGGCACCGGGCCGAGCTGATGAGCCCCGTCGCGTTCCTGGAACGGCCCGCGCGCTGGGTGCGCGCGTTGGCGGAAAACCCGCGCGCCTGGTCGTCGGCGCCGAACTTCGCATTCGACCTGGCAGCCCGCAAGACCAGCGACGACGACCTGGCCGGCCTCGACCTCGGCGGCGTGCTGGGCATCATCAGCGGCGCCGAACGCGTCGAGCCGGCGACGCTGCACCGCTTCGTCGACCGGTTCGCACACTTCAACTTCGCCGATCACATGATGCGGCCCGCGTACGGACTGGCCGAGGCCACGGTCTTCGTCGCGGCGAGCACCTGGGACGAGAACGCGCCGGCGGCGCACTTCGACTCCGCCGAACTGGGGGCCGGACGGGTGCGTCCCTGCCCGCCGGGGCGCGGCGCGGCGGCCGGGACGGTGACCAAGCTGGTCCGCTACGACGTGCCGGAATCGCCGTCGCTGCGCATCGTCGACGGCGACACCGGACGGGAATGCCCGCCGGATCAGGTGGGCGAGATCTGGGTGCACGGCGAGAACGTCGCCGACGGCTACTGGCGCAAGCCCCCCGCCGAGCAGGGCGGCTTCGGCGCGACCCTGCTGGACCCGTCGCCGGGTACCGCCGCCGACCGCTGGCTGCGCACCGGCGACTTGGGCTTCGTCCACGAGGGCGGGCTGTTCATCGTCGGGCGCATCAAGGACGTGCTGATCATCCGCGGCCGCAACTACTACCCCGAGGACATCGAGACCACGGTGCAGAGCCTCGTGGCCGGGCGGGTCGCGGCGATCTCGGTGCCGGTGCGGGGGACCGAGGAACTGGTGGCCGTCGTCGAACTCAAAAAACCCGACGACCTCGCCGCGATCAGGAGCGAGGTCACCGCCGCGATCGCCAACGCGCACGGCCTGAGCGTCGCGGATCTGGTGCCGGTGCCCGCGGGCGCGATTCCGACCACCACCAGCGGCAAGATCCGTCGTGCGGCCTGCGTCGAGCTGTATCGGCGGCGGGAGTTCGACCGATGGGATGGGTGATGCGGAGTAAGGTTCGCTGCAGTATCGCCGAGTGTGTGTTGCCGAGTGTGATTGTGGGGCGTGAGCGGGAATGAGACGACTACTCGCGTTCGGCACCGCGCTGACAACCCTCGGCGCCGCAGGCTATTTGGGCCTCGGCGTCGCGGCCGCCGATGATGCCGGCACCGAGACCGGCGCCGACGCCGCGGCCGAGCCCACCGCGCAGCTGGGTACCCCGGGGCGCGGCTACGCGCTGGGCGGCGCGCATGTGCTGGGCATCCCGTACGACGAATACATCATGCGCACGGGCGCGGACTGGTTCCCCGGGTTGGACCGCGAGATCGTCGACTACCCGGCCGGGCAGGTCCAGGGCCACACCCTCGAGCGGCTGTTCCCGGGCATCGGCGCCTTCGGGGAGCGCATCATGCCGGGCCTCGGCCTCGACGGCCCCAGCTACGGCGAGTCCATCGACGTCGGCGCGCCCAACCTGATCGACGCCATCAAGCGCGGCGGCCCCGGCACGGCGATCGGCCTGTCGGAGGGTGCGTCGGTGCTCGACGAAGTGCAGGCACGGCTGGCCTACGACCCGGCCGCCCCGCCGCCGGATCAGCTGAGCTTCGCCACCTACGGCAACCCCGTCGGCAAGCACGCGTTCGGCGAGAGCTTCCTGACCCAGATGTTCCCGGTCGGCAGCGTCGTCCCGTCACTGGACTACCGCATCCCGCCGCCGGTGGAAAGCCAGTACGACACTTACAAATTCGTCTCCGCCTACGACAGCATCGCCGACTGGCCGGACCGGCCGGACAACTGGATCTCGGTGGCCAACGCCATCGTCGGGCTGGCCACCGGGCACACCGCGGTCGCGTTCACCGATCCGAGCATGGTGCCGCCGCAGAACATCCGCACCACCGTCAACTCCCGCGGGGCGAAGACCACGACGTACCTGATTCCCGAGGAACATCTGCCGCTGGTGCTGCCGTTCAAGTACCTCGGCGTGCCGCAGGAGACGCTGATCGAACTCGACCGCGTGCTCAAGCCCTACGTGGACGCCGGCTACTCCCGCCACGACGACCCGCTGACCGCTCCCATCACGGTGGACCCGATCAACGGCTACGACCCGGCGGAGGTCACCGCGCCGGCCACTCAGGCCGCGTTCGGCGGGGCCTCCGACCCGGTGTCGCAGCTGCTGTCCGGGCTGCAGTACATGCTGAACAATCAGCCCGCCCTGGGCGGCGGTTCCTGAGCCCTTACAGGCCCGCGTAGCCGACCCCGAGCAGCAGCACCCCGGCGACGGCCAGCAGCGCCGCGACGCCGAGCCGACCGCGCGAGCGCACCCAGTCGTAGAGCGTCGCCAACGTCGCGCGGGTGCGCTGCGGGGCGATCAGGTAGCACAGCAGCGGGATCTCCACGAGCGTGAACGCCACCAAGTTGAACAGCATCAGCGCGCCGACCTGCGTGGCAGCCGCCGCCCCCGAGGCCACGATGAGGGTCAGCGCCGCGACGTAGTCGATGGACGGCAGCGCGATGCCCAGGCCCGCGATGCCGGCCGTCCACAGCGAGCCGCCCTGCACCAGCCCGCGGACGCGGACCGCGACCGGGTCCACCGCGCGGCGCAGCCGCCCAGGCGGTCCCGGTGCTTCTTTCCCGCTGCGGCGGCCCAGCACGCTCGCGGCCACCAGCGCCGCGTTGGCCAGCACCACGGCCCCGACCAGCAGTTGCACGCGGGGCAGCGTGAAATGCGCGGAGCCCAGCGCGGGCCGCAGCACGAACAGCACGATCAGGCCCACGGTGATGCCCATGGCGAAGCCCCCAGCCAGGAAGGTCAGCAGCTGCAGGCCCGGCCGTGGCCGGTTGATCATCAGGACGGTCATCCCGATCCGGAACGGCTCCAGGCTGACGGCCACGGCCATCGCCAGGAGCGGAAACCACATGATGGCGTCACGTTACCTGTTCCGGACCCCCTCGGTGGTCCCCGACCACCGGTACATGTGAAGATGGGATCGCTATGAGCAGCACAGATTTGAGCCCCACCGCACTGCGCGAGGCCTTCGGACACTTTCCCACCGGCGTCATCGCCATCGCCGCCGAGGTCGACGGCACCCGCGTCGGGTTGGCGGCCAGCACCTTCGTGCCGGTCTCGCTGGATCCACCGCTGGTGTTGTTCTGCGTGCAGAACTCGTCGACCACCTGGCCCAAGCTGGCGGACCGCCCCGTGCTGGGCATCAGCGTCCTGGGCGAGGCGCACGATCAGGCCGCCAAGACTTTGGCCGCCAAGACCGGGGATCGCTTCGCCGGTCTGGAGACCAAGTCCACCGACGGTGGTGCCGTGTTCATCCACGGGACCAGCGTGTGGCTGGAGAGCACCATCGAACAACTGGTGCCCGCCGGCGATCACATCATTGTGTTACTGCGGGTCAGCGCGATCACGGTGCACGACGACGTCGCGCCGATCGTGTTTCACCGCAGCGCATTCCGCAAGCTGGGGCAGTAGGTCTCAGGGTCGCGCCGCGAGTTGCTCGCGGTAGGTGTCGACGCGCTGTTCGAGTTCGTCGGCGTCGTCGAACCGGCCCTCCTTGCGGGCGAGTTGCGCGCGGATCGACAGTTCGCGAATCGCGGTGCGAATATCGTTGACGCTGAGTGTCTCTCGCATGACCATGGCGATGCCTTTCGCAGGTGATTGGCCGCTTTCCCCGAGGGTACGCGGGATCCCTGATAACGCCAGCCCGGCCAAAAGCGTCGAGCCCGTCGTTGCCGCCCGTGCCGCAGCGCGGTGGGACAACGACAGGCTCGACCATCCGGATCCCATGCGGGCGCCGGACCAGGGGAAAAGACTAGGTGCGTCGGAACAATTTGTTGCCGAGCCAGACGATCGGGTCGTACTTGCGGTCGGCCACCCGTTCCTTCATCGGGATGATCGCGTTGTCGGTGATCTTGATGTGCTCAGGGCAGACCTCGGTGCAGCACTTGGTGATGTTGCAGTAGCCCAGGCCGGCGTCCTCCTGGGCCAGCAGCTGCCGGTCGGCGGTGTCCAGCGGGTGCATGTCGAGCTCGGCCAAGCGAATGAAGAACCGCGGGCCGGCGAAGGCCTCCTTGTTCTCCTCGTGGTCGCGGATGACGTGACAGACGTTCTGGCACAGGAAACACTCGATGCACTTGCGGAACTCCTGGCTGCGCTGGATGTCCTCCTGCTGCATCCGGTAGTCGCCGGGCTGCAGATCCTTCGGCGGTGTGAACGACGGGATCTCGCGCGCCTTCTGGTAGTTGAACGACACGTCGGTCACCAGGTCGCGCATGATCGGGAAGGTGCGGATCGGCGTGACGGTCACGGTCTCGTCGGGCTCGAACGTCGACATCCGGGTCATGCACAGCAGCCGGGGCTTGCCGTTGATCTCCGCCGAACACGATCCGCACTTGCCGGCCTTGCAGTTCCAGCGCACCGCCAGGTCCGGCGTCTGGGTGGCCTGCAGCCGGTGGATGATGTCGAGCACCACCTCGCCGTCGTTGACCTCGACGGTGTAGTCCTGCAGGTCGCCGCCGGTGTCGTCGCCGCGCCAGACCCGCAAGCTCGCGTTGTACGTAGCCATCTCAGCTTCTCCGTTCCGAATGGTCGGCCAGCTCGGTGTCGGTGTAGTACTTCTCGAGCTCGGACAACTCGAACAAATTCAGCAGGTCCGGACGCATCGGCTCCTGCTCCTCGGCCGTCACGTCGACCTCCGGCACCACCGTCGTCGCGGCGTCCGTGGCCGGCCGGGTCCGGCACACCAGCAGCGTGTTGCGCCAGTTGGCGTCCATCTCCGGGTGGTCGTCGCGGGTGTGGCCGCCGCGGCTCTCGGTGCGCTGCAGCGCGGCCTTGGCGATGCATTCGCTGACCAGCAGCATGTTGCGCAGGTCGATCGCCAGGTGCCAGCCGGGGTTGAACACCCGGCCGCCCTCGACCACGACGTTCTCGTAGCGCTTCTTGAGCTCCCGGAGCTTGGCCAGCGCCTCCTGGATCTCCTCCTCCTTGCGGATGATCCCGACGAGGTCGTTCATCGACTGCTGCAACTCGGCGTGCAGCGTGTAGGGGTTCTCCGGGTTCGGGCGCTTCTCGAACGGGGCCAGGGCCAGCTTGGTGGCGGCGTCGATCGATTCGTCGGTGACCTTCGGCCGGTCCGACAGCGCCCGCACGTAGTCGGCCGCGCCCAACCCGGCGCGGCGCCCGAACACCAGCAGGTCGGACAGCGAGTTGCCGCCCAGGCGGTTCGAGCCGTGCATGCCGCCGGAGCACTCGCCGGCGGCGAACAGCCCCGGGGTGCTCGCGCCGCCGCTGTCCGGGTCGACCTCGATGCCGCCCATCACGTAGTGACAGGTGGGCCCGACCTCCATCTCGTCCTTGGTGATGTCGACCTCGGCGAGCTCCATGAACTGGTGGTACATCGACGGCAGCCGCCGCTTGATCTCCTCGGTCGGCATCCGCGAGGCGATGTCGAGGTAGACGCCGCCGTGCGGCGAGCCGCGGCCGGCCTTCACCTCGGAGTTGATGGCGCGGGCCACCTCGTCGCGGGGCAGCAGATCAGGGGTGCGGCGCGCGGAGTCGTTGTCCTTGAGCCACTGGTCGGCCTCTTCCTCGGTCTCGGCGTACTGCCCCTTGAACACCGAGGGGATGTAGTCGAACATGAACCGCTTGCCCTCGGAGTTCTTCAGCACCCCGCCGTCGCCGCGGACACCCTCGGTGACCAGGATGCCCTTGACCGACAGCGGCCAGACCATCCCGGTCGGGTGGAACTGGATGAACTCCATGTTGATCAGCGCGGAGCCCGCGCGCAGTGCCAGCGCGTGGCCGTCGCCGGTGTACTCCCACGAGTTCGACGACACCTTGAACGACTTGCCGATGCCGCCGGTGGCCAACACCACCGCGGGCGCCTCGAACAGTACGAAGTTGCCGGTCTCGCGCCAGTACGCGAACGCCCCGGCCACCGCGCCGTTGTCGAGGATCAGCTCGGTGATCGAACACTCGTGGAAGACCTTGATCCGGGCCTCGTAGTCGCCGAGTTCGGCCTTGTCCTCCTGCTGCAGCGAGACGATCTTCTGCTGCAGCGTGCGGATGATCTCCAGGCCGGTGCGGTCACCGACGTGCGCGAGCCGGGGGTAGGTGTGGCCGCCGAAGTTGCGCTGGCTGATCCGGCCGTCCTTGGTGCGGTCGAACAGCGCGCCGTAGGTCTCGAGTTCCCACACCCGGTCCGGGGACTCCTGGGCGTGCAGCTCGGCCATCCGCCAGTTGTTCAGGAACTTGCCGCCGCGCATGGTGTCACCGAAGTGCACCTGCCAGGAGTCCTTGGTGTTGACGTTGCGCATGGCCGCGGCGCAGCCGCCCTCGGCCATCACGGTGTGGGCTTTACCGAACAGTGACTTGGTCACGACGGCCACCCGCAGGCCGCGTTCGCGCGCCTCGATGACCGCACGCAGACCCGCACCGCCGGCACCGATCACGACGACGTCGTATTGGTGCCGTTCCAGCTCAACCATGAAACCTCACTTGCCTTTTCGCGTCGATGTAGTTGTCAGCCGATGATGGTCAGGTCGGGCATGCCACGCGCCACCATCATGATGTAGAAGTCGGTGAGCATGAGCGTGCCCAGGGTGATCCAGGCGAATTCCATGTGCCGCGTGTTGATCTTCGACACCTGGGTCCAGATCCAATACCGCACAGGATGTTTCGAGAAGTGCTTGAGCCGCCCGCCGGTGACGTGTCGGCAGGAGTGGCACGACAGCGTGTAGACCCACAGCAGGGTGATGTTGACGACCAGGATGACGTTGCCCAGGCCGATCCGGAAGCCGGTCGGGGTGCTGAACGCCAGGATCGCGTCGTAGGTGTTGACCAGCGAAATCAGCACGGCCGCATAGAAGAAGTAGCGGTGCGAGTTCTGGATGATCAGCGGCAGCCGGGTCTCGCCGGTGTACTTGGCGTGCGGTTCGGCGACGGCGCAGGCCGTCGGGGACTGCCACACCGAGCGGTAGTAGGCCCGGCGGTAGTAGTAGCAGGTGATCCGGAACAGCAGCAGGAACGGCAGCGAGATCGCGGCGTACGGCAGCCACCACACGTCGGGCAGGAACTGGCCGAAGTGACTGGCCTCCGGGATGCACCCGACGCTGAGGCACGGCGAGTAGAACGGGGTCAGATAGTTGTACTGCGCAACGAAGTAGTCCTGCTGCATGAACGCGCGGACCGTGGCGTAGATGACGAACGCCGCCAACCCGAGGTTCGTCAGGATCGGCGCCTTGAGCCAGAAATCCGTGCGCAGTGTGCGCTGCGGGATCCTGGCTCGGGTTGCCGAGAAGACGCCGGTCTTCGACCGGTCGGCCGTGGGCGCGCTCATGTCAACGGTTCCCTTCTTGGACGGCGGGCGTCGCTGGGCTGGGAGGGGCGAGGGCGGCGAGGGGTGCGTGGTGTGCGCACCCCTCGGTACTGCTGGTGCTGCGGGGGATGGTCAGCCGCGATTAGGCTCACCGTTGGCGGCTATGACCACCGACCCCTTCGTCATCGACATCCCGCCAGAAGTTGGAGTCGTACTGCGTGTCCGGAACCGGGATCTTCTCTCCGGTGTGTTGCTGGGCGCAGCGCGACAGGTCGAGGTCGTTGGCGTCGGAGTTGAGCAACTCGACGTCGTCGAAGATCCGTTCGGCGTCGAGCGCGATCCGGCGCATCGCCGGGCTCTCGCCGAAGCGCGATCGCAGCGAGCTGACGCAGCGGCGCAGGTTGAAGATGAGTTCTTGCAATTCGGCGAGTTCGGTCGTGGTGGACATGCGACCTCCTTGGGCTGAAGGGTGTCATGAATCACATTACGACACTCGATGCTAGCCACATCATGATCGGGGCGTGACCCACATCACGTCTGAGCCACGAATAGAAGGAGCACAAATGAGTGACCAAGTCCTGGCGCAGCGCGCCGATACTTTGCTGGGTCTGCACAAGCCCGGTGATCCGGTGGTGCTGCCGACGGTCTGGGATGCCTGGTCGGCCGCCCTCGCGGTCGACGCCGGATTTGCGGCATTGACCGTGGGTAGTCACCCCGTGGCCGACTCCGTGGGTAAGCCCGACGGGGAGGGGATGGCGTTCGAGGACCTGCTGACCCGGGTCGCCCAGATCACCGCCAAGGTCGATGTCCCGATCTCGGTCGACATCGAATCCGGGTACGGGCTGACCGCCGAGGATCTGATCGGCGGGCTCCTGCGTGTCGGCGCGGTGGGTCTCAACATCGAGGACTCGGTGCACAGCGAGGGCAAGCGGCTGCGGTCGGTCGAGGAACACGCCGCGTTGGTCCGCGCGCTGCGCCAGGCCGCCGACGACGCCGGCGTACACGTGGTGATCAACGCGCGCACCGACCTGTTCGTCCGCAAGGACGGCGACGAGAGCGACCGCGTGGACCGCGCCATCGCCCGGCTCAAGGAGGCCGCGGCCGCCGGTGCGGACTGCCTGTACCCGGTCGGGCGTCACGACCCCGACACGCTCAAGCGCCTGGCGTCGGAGCTGCCGTTGCCGATCAACGCGATCGCGCTGCCCGACCAGGACGACCCGGCGTCGTTCGGGCCGCTGGGCGTCGGGCGGATCAGCTTCGGGCCGTTCTTCCAGGGCGCGCTGACCGCCCGGGCCAACGAGATCCTGGGCCGCTGGGCCTGAACGCGCCGCTGGATCTGGGCGCGCCGCGGGTCCTCAGCGCGCCGAAAATGCCGTCAGGGTCGTGACCCGTTTCGGATCACGACCCTGACGACAATCTGGTGGGGCTCAGCCGCTTTGGTGGGGCTCAGCCGCTCTGGTGGGGCTAGGCGCTTTCGATCGCGATGCGCACAGCGCCCGGTACCGCCGGCTTCTCGTGCGCCCCGGCCACCCGCACCGTCAGCACCCCGGCGTCGTACGACGCGGTGATGGCATCGCCGGTGATGTGCTCGGGCAGCGCGAACGACCTGCGGAACGTGCCGTAACGCACCTCGCGCAGCGTGCGGGTGCCGTCGTCGTCGGCGCTGGTGTGCTCATCGCGGCGCTCGCCGTGGATCGTCAGGCGGCCGTCCTCGACCTCCACGGTGACGTCCTTGTCGGCGTCGACCCCCGGTAGTTCCAGGCGCACCACCGCGTCGGCGCCGTCCTTGACCACCTCGGCGGCCGGGTGGAAGCCCGCGCTCGGTTGCGTCAGCGGCTTGAACCATTCGTCGGCCGAGGCGGGGCCGAAGAAATCACGGACGAAACGGTCGGCGCTCCAGGCCGGGCGGCCCCACAGCGTCACATTCTGGCTGCTCATGTTCTGCTCCTCAGTCTTGCGGCCGGCACGGCGCCGGCCTGTACCCCATATAACTTGAGTCGACCACGCTCATGTTCCGCGCGGGCCGTTCGCCGGCAGCGAACGGTGCTCACAGCGCGGCCCCGCCGCTGTGAGGACACCGTGATGGCCGGTTCACATCGAGACGACATCGCGGCAATACGCGCTTTCTAGCGTCGGTGCCATGCAGTCACAGAAGTGCGTCGTGGTGGGTCACGGCATGGTCGGGCACCGTTTCATCGAGGCGTTGCGGGCGCGCGACACCGAGGGCCGGTGGCGGGTCACCGTGTGCGGTGAGGAGGCCGACGCGGCGTATGACCGGGTGGGCCTGACCGCCTACACCGAGCACTGGGACCGGGGCCGACTGGCGCTGCCCGGCAACGACTACGCCGCCGACGATCTGGTCGACGTCCACCTCGGCGACCCGGTGGTCGCGATCGACCCGGCCGCCAAGTGCGTGACGACGGCCGCCGGCACCCGGATCGACTACGACGCGCTGGTGCTGGCCACCGGCTCGTATGCGTTCGTGCCGCCGATTCCGGGCCGCGACCTGCCGGGCTGTCACGTCTACCGCACCCTCGACGACCTCGACGCCATCCGCGCGGCCGCCACCGGGGCGCTCGGCGCCGGTTCGGCACCGGTGGGCGTGGTGATCGGCGGCGGGCTGCTGGGCCTCGAGGCCGCCAATGCGCTGCGCGGATTCGGGCTCGACGCGCACGTGGTGGAGCGATCCTCGCGGCTGATGTCCCAGCAGGTCGACGAGGCCGGTGGCGCGCTGCTGGGCACCATGATCGGGGCGCTGGGCATCACCGTGCACACCAACCTCGGCACCGAGATGATCAAACCGGCCCAGCGCAACCGGCCCGTGCGGCGCTCGGCCGACAGCGACGCGCTGCGGGTGATGCTCAGCGACGGCAGCTTCGTCGACGCCGGGGTGGTGGTCTTCGCCGCCGGCGTGCGCCCCCGCGACGAGCTGGGGCGCGAGGCCGGCCTGCAGATCGCCGAGCGCGGCGGCGTGCTCACCGACTTGTCCTGTGTCACCAGCGATCCCAACATCTATGCGATTGGGGAGGTGGCCGCCATCGAGGGCCGCTGCTACGGCCTGGTGGCGCCCGGCTACACCTCCGCCGAGGTCGCCGCCGATCGGCTGGTGGGCGGGACCGCCGAGTTCCCCGGCGCCGACCTGTCGACCAAGCTCAAGCTGCTCGGCGTCGACGTCGCCAGCTTCGGGGACGCGATGGGGCTCACCCCGGACTGCCTCGAGGTGGTGGTCAACGACCCGGTCAAGCAGACCTACGCCAAGCTGGTGCTCTCCGACGACGCCGGCACCCTGCTGGGCGGCGTGCTGGTGGGCGACGCCTCGGCGTACGGCGTGCTGCGGCCCATGGTCGGCAGCCAGCTGCCCGGCGACCCGCTGGCCCTGATCGCCCCGGCCGATTCCGGTTCGGGCGCAGCCGCTCTCGGGGTCGGGGCGCTGCCCGACGAGGCGCAGATCTGCTCGTGCAACAACGTCACCAAGTGTGACCTGAAGAACGCGATCGGCGGCGGCTGCACCGACGTGCCGGGCCTGAAGGCCTGCACCGGCGCGGGCACCTCCTGCGGATCCTGCGTGCCGCTGCTCAAGCAACTGCTCGAGGCCGAGGGGGTGGAACAGTCCAAGGCGCTCTGCGAGCACTTCAGCCAGTCGCGCGCCGAACTGTTCGAGATCATCACCGCCACCGGCACGCGCACCTTCACCGCACTGATCTCGCGCTTCGGCACCGGCGCCGGCTGCGACATCTGCAAGCCGGTGGTCGCCTCGATCCTGGCCTCGACCAGCTCGGAGCACATCCTCGACGGCGAGCAGGCCGCCCTGCAGGACTCCAACGATCACTTCCTGGCCAACATCCAACGCAACGGCAGCTATTCGGTGGTGCCCCGGGTGCCCGGCGGCGACATCACCCCCGACCAGCTGATCCTGATCGGCCAGATCGCCAAGGACTTCGGGCTCTACACCAAGATCACCGGCGGTCAGCGGATCGACCTGTTCGGCGCCCGCGTCGAACAGCTCCCGCAGATCTGGCAGCGCCTCGTCGACGGCGGCATGGAGTCCGGGCAGGCCTACGGCAAGTCGCTGCGCACCGTCAAGAGTTGCGTCGGCAGCGACTGGTGCCGGTACGGCCAACAGGATTCGGTGCAGCTGGCCATCGACCTGGAGCTGCGCTACCGCGGGCTGCGGGCCCCGCACAAGATCAAGATGGGCGTGTCCGGGTGCGCCCGGGAATGCGCCGAGGCGCGCGGCAAGGACGTCGGGGTGATCGCCACCGAGACCGGCTGGAACCTCTACGTCGCCGGCAACGGCGGCATGACGCCCAAGCACGCCCAGCTGCTGGCCGGTGATCTGGACACCGAGACGTTGATCCGCTACATCGACCGGTTCCTGATGTTCTACATCCGTACCGCCGACCGGCTGCAGCGCACCGCGCCGTGGCTGGACGGGCTGGCCGGCGGTCTCGATCATCTGCGCGACGTGGTCTGCAACGATTCGCTGGGCCTGGCCGCCGAATTCGAGGCCGCGATGGCGCGCCACGTCAGCGGCTACGCCTGCGAATGGAAGGGCGTGCTCGACGATCCCGACAAGCTGGCCCGGTTCGTGTCCTTCGTCAACGCGCCCGAGATCGAGGACCCCACCGTGCAATTCGCCGAACGCTACGGCCGCAAGGTGCCCATCGGCATGCCCGTTTTCACGCCCCGAGAGGAACAACCGTGATGCTGCTCAACGACATCCAGACCTGGACCGCGGCCTGCCGGTACGACCATCTGATCCCCGACCGCGGTGTCGCGGTGCTGCTCGACGACGGCACGCAGGCCGCGCTGTTCCGGCTCGCCGACGGCAGCCTGCACGCAGTCGGCAACGTCGACCCGTTCTCCGGTGCGGCGGTGCTGTCGCGCGGTATCGTCGGCGACCGCGGCGGCTGTCCGGTGGTGCAGTCGCCGATCAAGAAGCAGGCCTTCGGTCTGAGCGACGGGGTGTGCCTCGAGGATCCGGGCGTCACGATCGCGGTGTATGCCACCCGCGCGAGGACCGACGGCATGATCGAGATCGGTTACTGATCCGCCGAACCGGCCGAGAATCGCACATTTCAACGACGATCCGTGCGATTCTGTCTCTGCTCGCGAGTTGAGGAGGCCGGGATGAACAGGTGGACCCGCACCGGCATCGTCGGTGCCTTCGCCGTCGCCCTGGCCACCGGGGTCCAAGGTTTCGGCACCGTCGTCGCGCCCGCCACCGTGCAGGCCGACGTGTGCGTGGGCGCCGGTGGGCGGCACGTCTCGGTGAGCGGGTGCGGCAACGTCGCCGACGCCCTCGCACCCTGGGTGCCGCCGCCGTCGGCGTACGCCCCGTTGCCCGAGGACTACGAGACCGCGCCCCCACCGCCGCCCCCGCCGCCGGCACCGAACGTCAACGTGTGCGCGAACTTCGGTCGGCGGATCAGCGTCAGCGGCTGTATCTAAGCGCCGGACAGCGCGGGCAGCACCGCCCGGCGGAACCGGGCCGCGATCAACCGCGCGGTGCCCGGGTGCAGACCCAGCGGCGCGGTGACCAGGTCGGCCCCCGCGGCCCGCAGTCGGTCCTGGAACAGCCCCTCGGCCAGCAGGTAGGACGCGATCACCACGCGCCGGGCCCCGGCCGCGCGCAGCCGCCGCACCGCGTCGGCCACCCGCGGCTCACCGGTCGCCGCGTACGCCAACTCCACCCGCGCGCCGAGCGCGGCCGACAGCAGGGTCGCGGTGACCCGCAGATCCCGCTGGGCGCCGCGGTCGGAGGTGCCGGCGGCGGCCATCACCACGGAATCGCCGGGCCGCCAACCGGATTCACAGAGCCGCTCGGTCAGCACGCGGACCATCTGCGGACACGGCCCCAGGGCCGGGGTGACGGTGACGTCGGGGTGCGCGCTGGCGGCGATGTGCTCGGGCAGGTCGTGGCGCACGTGGTAGCCGGCGGCCAGGAACGCCGGCACCACGATGGCCGGGGCGCCGTCCAGGCCGCGCAGCACCTCGGCGGGGGTGGGGCCCAGGACGTCGACGAACGCGACACGGACCGGCTGCGACAGCGCATCGCCCACCCGGGCCGCGAGTTCGCCGATCATCGACACCCCGCCGGGTTTGCGGGTGCCGTGTGCGACCAGCACCAGTTCCCTCACGCCGGACCGTCCTCGGTGGCCAGCCGGTAGCCGCGTTTGACGACGGTGGCCACGATGTTCTTGTCGCCCAAGGCGGTTCGCAGTCGCAACACGGCGGTCTCGACGGCGTGGGTGTCGGTGCCGGCGCCGGGCAGCGCGGCCAGCAGATCGCCGCGGGACACCACGATGCCGGGCTTGTCGGCGAGTGCCCGCAGGGTGGCCATGCTGGCCGGCGACAGCGACCTGATCGCGCCGTCGACCACTACGCAGGTGCCGCGGATCTCCACCTGATGGCCGGCCGCGACCAGCTTGCGCGACCGCAGCAGGGGAAGCTCGTCGGTGATGTGGCGGGCCAGCGCGCCCAGCCGCATCCGTTCCGGTGCGGAGGTGGGCACCCCGAGGTGGGTCAGCGGCCGCGCCGTGACGGGACCGACGCACATCGAGTGCACGGGCCCGCTCAACGCGGCCAGGAGCGTGTCCGAGACACCCAGGTCGGCCGCGCGCAGCAGGGTGGCCGCCACAGCCGGGGCAGAGGTGAAGGCCACGGCGTCGAACTGTTCGTCGGCGATGCCGTGCACCAGCGCGTCGAACGGTCCGCCCAGGGGCGCGGCCCGCCACCGGTACACCCGGATGGGAACGACGTCGGCGCCCGCGGCCCGCAGCTCGTCGAGGAACTCCGGGAACGGGTCCCACTCGTCGGTGGCGCCGTGCAGCTGCACCGCGATGCGCGCGCCGGCGATGCCGCCCGCGCGCAGGTAGGCCAGCACCTCGCGGGAGGATTCGGACTCCGGCGACCATTCCTCGGGCAGCTCGGCGGCGCGCAGGGCACCGGTGGCCTTCGGACCGCGGGAGACCACCCGGGCCCGGCCCAGCGCGTCGGTGAGGTCGGGGGCCAGCCCCCAGCCGTCGGCGGCGGCCATCCAGCCGCGGAAGCCGATCCCGGTGGTGGCGACGACGATGTCCGGCGGCGCCGCGATCAGGGCCTCGGTGTGGCGGCGCAGTTCGTCGTCGTCGGGCAGCGCCACCATCTCGATGGCCGGGGCCGCGCACACCGTGGCGCCGCGGCGGCGCAGCAGCGTGCAGAGCTCCTCGGAGCGGCGGGCGGCGGTTACCGCCACCCGGTATCCGGTCAGCGGGCCCGCATCGGGCGCAGTCATGGTTACCTGTCTAAGCAGCGGATATTTCGCCGGTGTTACCCGGCCATTGCCACCGCGTGTGGATTCAGCCGACCCGGGTGGTGTGCACCACAGTGAACGGCAGGTGGACGCGGCCGCCCTCGACCAGCGGCAGGATCACCGCCATCCGCTCGGCCATCTGCTGCATCTCCTCATGCCATTCCGGCGGCATTCCGCTGAGCAGTTCCGCCGGTGGCTCCGCGGTGGGCGCGGTGAAGCCGTCCACCCTGCCCTGATAGGTGGTGGGGCCCAGGAAGTCGATCCGCCAGCCGTTGCGGTTCAGGGTGTCGCGCAGCGTGTCCTCGGCGACCGGCATCGGCGCGGGCACACCGTTGACGGTGCCGCCGGCGAAGCAGTAGATGAACCAGCGGGCATTGGGGCGGGTGGCGCGGTGCACCCCGGCGGCGTACGCGTCGCGGTCGCCCTCCTCGAGGCAGTGCATCAGCGCGCTGTCGATCACGGTGTCGAAGCGGCCGTCGTATCCGGTCAGCGCCGTGGCGTCGGCCACCCCGAAGTTCACCGTCGCACCCGCGTCGGCGGCTCGCTGCCGGGCCTGCTCGATGGCGGCGGCCGAGCCGTCCAGCCCGGTGACCAGGTGTCCGCGGGAGGCCAGGAAGATCGCGTTGTCGCCGAGCCCGCAGCCGATGTCGAGGACCTCCCCGGAGATGGCGCCGAGCGCCTCGAGTTCCATCAGCCGCGGCTGGGCCTGCCCGATGTCCCAGGGGACGGCGCCCGGCGGTGGTGCGCCCTCGAACGCGGGTTCGCCGCGGTAGAGCTTGTCGAAGGATTCGCGGTTGGGCCGGAAGGCTTCTGGCGTGCTGTCACTCACCCCATCCAAGGTACGCCGAATCCGGTGTTCGCTCGCCTACCAGACGTCGCCGTCGCGCCAATCGCAAACCAGGTCGGCGCTCGGGTCCAACTCGGCATCGACCGGAAACACGAACACCGCGCCGTCGTCCTCGGGGGTGCGCTCGATGCCGCCGGGCGCCAACACCGCCGTCGGGCCGGACCACTGCTGCCAGCCGCGCGCCAGATAGAAACCGGGGGCGTCGTCGGTGGCGCTGAGCGCCCCGAGTTGGTAGGCGCCGCGGATCACCTGCTCGACGGCGTCCATGATCGCCGCACCCAGGTGCTGGCCGCGCCAGTCCGTCTCGACCGCGACGGCCTCGACGTAGCCGCAGCGCAGGGCCCGGCCCCGGTGCAGCAGGCGGCGCTGCACGACGGCGGCGTGGGCCAGCAGGACGCCGTGTTGCTGGATGATCGCGTGCATGCCGCCGAGGGTGTGGTCCCAGTCGGACTCGGTGAAGTCACCGTCGAAGGCCTCGGTCAGCAGCCGGCGCGCATCGTCGCGGGTCTCGGCGTCGAGGTCGGCGCTGTGGACCAGGCGGGCGGTCAGGACCTGGGGGTACACACCTTCGTTTGTAGCCCAAATCGGCGGCCGTGACGACCGGGTGTCAGCCGCGAGGGCGTGCCCAGTTCAACCGGACGGGCTGGCCGGGCCGAATCTGGGCCACCTTGTCGACGTCGTCCTCGACGATGACCCCGGCCACCGGGTAGCCGCCGGTCACCGGATGGTCGGGCCCCAGGATCACCGGGAGTCCGTTGGGTGGCACCTGGATCGCGCCGCGGGTGACGCCCTCCGACGGCAGGTGGCCGTCGGGCCAGCGCCAGCGCATCGGCGTGCCGGACAGCCGCATCCCCACCCGGTCGCTGCGGTCCGAGGCGATCCAGACGGTGCGCACCAGCGCGTCGGGGTCGACGAACCAGTCCGTGCGCGGGCCGGGGATGACCTGCAGTTCCAGCAGTTGACCCTCGATGCTGGCGACAGGGGCCTGATCGACCTCCGGGTACTCGTCGGTGTGCGTGCCGACGTTGAGGATGTCGCCGCGTTGCAGCGGCCGCGGGCCGATCGACGACATCACGTCGAAGCTGCGGGAACCCAGCACCGGTTCGACGTCGATGCCGCCGCGGACCGCCAGGTAGCTGCGCATCCCCGACTGCGGCGCGCCGAGGGTGATGACGTCGCCGTCGCGCGCGTAGCAAATGCTGTTGGTGCCGAACAACTTTCCGTTGAGCATCGGGTCCGCGTCGGCGCCGGTGACGGCGATCTCCGCCTCGCCGTGCACGCGGGCCATCAGCCCGCCGAGGGTGACCTCGACGGTGGCGCGGTCATCGGGGTTGGCCACCAGCCGGTTGGCCAGGGTGTGCGAGCGCCGGTCGGCGGCCCCGGACCGGCTGACGCCCAGATGGGCCTTGCCGGCCCGGCCCAGGTCCTCGACGAGGGCCAGCGGGCCGGTGTGCATGATCTCCAACGTGGTCATGGTGTTCTCCTCAAACCGCCCTGAACTGCACCCACATGCCCGGCCGCAGCAATGCCGGTTCCGGGCGTTCGATATCCCACAGCACCGCGTCGGTGCGCCCGATCAACTGCCAGCCGCCGGGGGATTCGCGCGGATAGACGCCGCTGAACTCACCGGCCAGGCCCACCGCGCCGGCCGGCACCCGGGTGCGCGGCTCGTCGCGGCGCGACACCTGCAGGCGCGGATCGCCGCCGATCAGATAGCTGAAACCCGGTGCGAAACCGCCGAATCCGACCTGCCACAGCGAGCCGGTGTGCGCGGCGATGACACCGACCGGGTTCAGTCCGGTCAGCCGTCCGACCTCCACCAGGTCCGCGCCGTCGTAAACCACGTCGATGACGACGTCGGCGGTGTGCCCGGACACCTGTTGCTCGCGGTCGACGACCAGGTTCAGCTTGCCCAGCCGCTGCCGGGTCGGGGCCTGATAGCGCGGGCCGTCGAGTTTGACCAGCACCGTCCGATAGGCCGGCACGATGTCGAGGACACCGGGCAACTCGGCGCCGGCCAGCGCGGCCGTCCAGGCGAGCACCTCGGCGGTGCTGCCGCACTCGATCAGTAGGGCGCAGTCGCCGTAATCACGTACCGCGGCCTCCTTGGAGGACTTGATTTGATGATCCACAGTCACGCTCATGACCTAACGTTACCGCCGAGTAGCCTCGGTGTCCCGTGGCTTTACGCCCTCGCCAGAGGAGCCTTACCAAGGGCTCAGACCCTGCGAGATTTCATAGCATCGGCTGGTAGGTGGGCTCGCGTCGTTTGATGTAGCCGATCACCCGGTAGGTCACCGGCAGGATGACGATCTCCACGATCGTCTTGTAGAACCACCCCAGTGCCGTGTAGACGGCGAAGTCGCGAAATGTGTTGATGCCGATCGCACTTGCCGCGATGGCGCAGAACACCACGGTGTCGCCGAGTTGGCCGACCACCGACGAGCCGATGAGCCGCGCCCACAGGTGCTTCTCCTTGGTGCGCTCCTTGATCTTGACCACGACCCACGCGTTCAGCGTCTGCCCGACCAGGAACCCGGCCAGGCCCGCGACGATCAGCTGGGTGTAGGCGTGCACGACGGTCTCCAGCGCGGCCTGGTTCTCGTAGAAGTCGGCCGCCGGCAGGTACAGCGTCACCCAGAACACGAAGGCCGCGAGCGCGTTCATCGCGAACCCGAGGAAGACCGCGCGCCGCGCCGCCTTGAAGCCGTAGACCTCGGAGAGCACGTCGCCGATGATGTAGGTCAGCGGGAACACCAAAAAGCCGCCGTCGGTGATGATCGGGCCGAATTCGACGCCCTTGGTGGCGGTGACGTTGGAGATGATCACCAGCGCGGTGAGGACCGCGACCAGGGTCGGGTAGTAGACCGAGCCGACCCTGGCGAATCCGGTGGGTTCTCCTGCGTGGTTCACCCGGCCATCCAAGCAGAAGCCGCGCGCCGAGTGGTCTCGGCTACGCCAGCGCGGCGGCCAGCAGCGGCGGCAACTGCTCGGCGACCAGCGGGTAGGACAGCACCGAACTGAACGCGATCGCCCCGGCCAGGTCCTTGGTGGTGAACACGTTGCGGTTCTCCCGGGTGGCGCGCAGTCCCGCGATGTTGGGGTCGGCCAGCAGCCTGGCGCGGTCCTCGTCGCTCTCGGTGGTCCAGATCAGCACGTCGGCGTCGTCGAGCACGGGGCCGATCTCGGGCAGCGGAATGTAGGCGCGGTGGTCGTGCTCGCGGCCGAACGGCGCGATGGCCTCGGAGATGGTGAACCCCAGCTGGGTCAGGAAGTCGGTGCGCCACCCGGGTTGGGTGGCCAGGACGCTGTTCTCCCAGTAGGTGCTGCCCTGCAGCAGCAGCACCTTCTTGTCCTGGAACTGCGGGTGGGCGGCCCCGGCCGCGGTGAAGCCGTTGTCCACCGCGGCGATCAAGGCGTCCATCCGGTCGGCGGCGAAGGCGGCCCGACCGAGGGTGGCGGCCTGTTCCTTCCACGGTTCGAAGAACGGTGCGGGCCCCGACTGCGGGATGGTCGGGGCGATCGCGGAGAGCCGCCCGTAGGTGTCCGAGTCGCAGCCGGCGTTGATGGCGACGATGAGATCCGGTGTCAGCGAGGCGATCTGGTCGACGTCGATGCCGTCGGTCAGGCTCAGCACCACCGGCTGCGCCCCGCCCAGCGCGGGCTGGGCCCACGACCACACGGCGAAGGGCTGCTCGCCCCACCACTCGGTGGTGGCGATCGGCACCAGCCCGAGGGCCAGCAGGCTGTCCTGCTCGGTGAACCCCGCGCTGACCACCCGGGTGGGCCGCGCCGGGATGGTCGTCTCGCCGAAGGCGTGCGTGATGGTGACTGCGCCGCCGGCGGCATCGGAGTCGGTCTCCGATGCGCACGCCGTCGCGAGCAACAGGCCCGCGGCGCCGGTCAGAGCCAGGAATCCGCGCCGGCTGCACTGCGTTTGCATTGGGCGAGGTTACGCCCGGGGTTCAGTTGGTGACGGTGAAATTGCCGAACGCTAGTCGGCGGCCGCCAATCGCTTGTTGAGCAGCCGGGTCAGCCACGCCGGGCTGAACCGGGAACCCGCCGCGAACAGCTTGGCCTGGCGCCCGACCGGGAAATGCACCTGGTGCAGGCGCCGCCGCAGCGGGGAGGGTTCGATGGCGGCCATGATGTCGTTGGCGACGTCGTCGGCGGTGAGGTTGATGCCCAGCGATTTGGTGGTCCCGGTGCTGACGCCGTCGGTCATGGTGGTCTGCACGTACAGCGGCCACATCGAGATCACCCGGATGCCCTGCGGGCCCCACTCCACGTCGAGGGCCTCGGTCATGGCCCGGACGAAAAACTTGCTGGCGCTGTAGACGGCGAGTTCGGCCTGCCCGTAGATGGCCGATGCCGAGGCGAGGTTGACCACCACCGCACCGGGTGTGCGACGCAGATGCGGGTGCGCGGCGTGCAGACCGTTGACCACACCCTTGCAGTTGATGTCGATCATCTTGTGCTGCATCGGGACCGGGATCTCCTCGAAGGCCCCGGCGACGAGGATGCCGGCGTTGTTGATCAGCACGTCGAGCCGTCCGCCGGCCGCGGCGACGAATTCGTCGAGCCGCGCGATCATCTCGTCGTTGTCGGTGACGTCGAGGTGGCCGGTGACGGCCGTGGCGCCGTGCGCGGTGATCTCCTCACGCAGGGAGGCCAGCCCGGCCTCGTCGATGTCGTAGGCACCGACGGTGTACCCCTTCGCCGCGAACTTCAGCGCGGTGACGCGGCCGATCCCTGCGGCGGCGCCGGTGATGAAAACTGATTTGGCCATGTCTCATCATGACGCAGTCTCATCATGGCGCACCCGGGCCGTCGATTTGTTGCCGCTGGGGTCAGTGCCCCCACTCGAAGCAGCCGATGCCGGGCACGCACCCGCCACCGCCGCCGGGGCCGCCGTGTCCGCAGATCCCGTCCGCGGTGCAGCCTGCCCCGCCCTGCGGGCCGCCGTGGCCGCAGGTGCCGTCGGCGGTGCACCCGCTGCCGCCACCCGGGCCTCCGCTGCCGCAGATGCCGTTGAAGCAGCCGTCCCCGCCGGGGGCACTTAGCGGTTGCACCGAGTTGACGATCTGGGTGCCGGCCGGCGAGAAGGTGTCCGCCGCGGCGACCGGGGCCGCAGCGATCGCGGTGGCGGCGGCGCCCGCCATGACCAGTGCGGCAAGGAAGTTCAGGATGGCCCTCATCTTTTCGGTTCTACCATCAAGATCAGATTTCGCAAAGAGCTTATGGGCGCATCGAGGCAGAACTGGGGACCGGAGTTACTCGTCGCACTTCCGCTGCGTGAGTTCTGACTCGACGCGGGGTCAGGCCTTGCCGTTGCGTTCCCGGTGCTTGCACCCGGGCCAGCAGCAGGGCCGACGCATGCCCTCCTCGAGTTCCTCCTGGGTGCGCCGGATTCGGCGCTCGCGGGTGGCCTGCTGTTTGGCGTCCTCGACCCAGCAGATGAACTCGTTGCGGGCCAGCGGGGTGATGTCCTTCCACGCGGCGAAGGCGGTCGCGTTGGCCAGCAGCGCGGTTCGCAGGTCGCCGGGCAGCTTGTGCACCACCCCGCCGGGAACTCGTGGGCTGCTCATCGGGTCAGGGTAGCGCCGCGACTTACAGCGGGCCCAGATTCAGCCGAGCTTCCAGGATCTCCATGCCCGCCGCGATCGGGTCGCCGGGCAGCGGCGTGCCGTCGGAGACCGACAACAGCACGCCGACGATGACGCCGGCCAGCACGCGGCGCTCGAACTGGTCGCTGATGTGGGGGAGCCGGTCGATCAGCGCGTCGCTGATCAGCCCGATCAGCTGGACGTAGTGGGTGTAGAGGAGGCCCCGCGCCTCCGGAACGGTGTAGGTCATCGCCTGGCCGCGCAACGCGTTCTCACGTTCGGACGGGCTCAGCGCGTCGAACGTGCTCGTCACCGCGTGCCGGTAGGCGGTCAGCGGCGGCATCTCCGGGGGCGCGGCGCGGAAGGCCGCGATGATCGGTGGGATCAGTTCGTTGTCGATGAGGACGTGTTCTTTGGCGGGGAAGTAGCGGAAGAACGTGCGCGGGGAGAGCTCGGCGGCGTCGGCGATCTGCTCGACGGTGGTGTTCGAATAGCCGTTGGCCTCGAACAATCGGAACGCCTCGCGCCGGATCGTCTCGCGGGTGCGCAGCTTCTTTCGCTCTCGCAGACCGAGCGGCTCGCTGGCATCCATGTTGTCGATTGTTCCAGCATTGCGCGGGCACCGGTCGGGAGGTCGATTACCGGCGCGGCGGGGCGAGCACCTTCATGGCCAACCGCATGACCGGCGCGGGCACTTTGTCCTTGGCCGCGAGCATCGTTTCCGACGCCCGCCCGCGCATCGGCGCGCCGCGACCGAACCAGCGGTTGAGCGGTCCGCCGGACGGTTCGAGCTCGACGTGCAGGGGAGGGGCGCCGTCGGCCGCGCCCAGGGCCCGCGCGATCACCATCCGCTGGATCTCGCTGGTGCCCTCGAAGATGGTGTAGAGCTTCGCGTCGCGGTACCACTTCTCCACCGGGTGATCGGTGATGTAGCCCCAGCCGCCCAGGGTCTGGATGGCCCGCTCGGTGGTCCGGACCGCGAGTTCGCTGGCCGCGAGCTTGGACATCGAGCCCTCGCCGCGGTCGAACGGCACGCCGGTGGCGGCCATCCAGGAGGCCCGCCAGGTCAGCAGCCGCGCCGCGTCGAGTTGGGTGGCCAGGTCCGCGATCGGGAACGAGATGCCCTGGTTGTCGATGATCGGGGCGCCGAAGGCTTCGCGGCGGTTGGCGTATTCGGTCATGTATTCCAGTGCCGCGCGGGCGATTCCGAGGGCCTGGGCGGCGACCATCGGCCGGGTCTGTTCGAAGGTGCCCAGCGCGGCCGATCCGGAGCGGGCGCCGCCGGCGACGACCTCGCGGGCCTTGGCCAGCTTGTGCTCCAGCCTTTCCGGGCCGCCCAGCAGGTTGGCCGCCGGGATGCGCACGTCGGTGAACCGCAGTTCCGCGGTGTGCGAGGCGCGGCAGCCCAGCTTGTCGAGCTTGCGCACCAGCTCCAGGCCTGGCGTGTCGCCGGGGACGATGAACAGCGCTTGGCCGCGGTGCCCGAGTTCCTCGTCGACGACGGCGTTGACGACATGCACGTTGGCGATGCCGCCGTTGCCGATCCACATCTTGTGCCCGTTGATGACCCAGTCGGCGTCCGGCCCGGGCCCGGCCCGGCGGGCCGTGGTGCGCAGGTTGCGGACGTCGCTGCCGCCCTCGGGTTCGGAGATGGCCAGCGCGGCCAGCTTCAGCTCACCCGGGCTGCCGAAGCATTCCGGGGCCCAGTCCAGCATCTGCTCGGGGGTGGCGGCCTGCCCGATGGCCGAGAGCGCCAGGGCGGGCATGACGATGGCCAGCCCGATCCCGGCGCAGCCCCAGAACAGCTCCTCCATGAACATCGGAAGCGAGAGGCCGGTCGGGTCGCCGATCAGGTCGCGGTAGAACAGCGGACTGTAGAAGCCGCGCTCGGCGGCCTCCTCGAGCACCGGCCAGGGGAACTCCTGGCGCTGGTCGTACTCGAGTGCGACCGGCCGGATGACCTCCTCGGCGAACTCGTGGGTGCGCCGGGCCAGGTCGTGTTGCGCGACGGTGGGCCGCAGATCGAAGCTCACCCGCTGCGGTTAGCCGCCGCGGACGGGATCGAAACGTCGGGCCTCAGGTGATGGACCAGAACTCGAGCAGCGTGCGCAGCGTGGCGACCAACGACAGCGGCTGATCCAGCATGGGGTGGTGCCCCGCCTCGGGAAGATCCACGAACGGTCCGCGCAGTTGCAGGATCTGCCGGATCCGCTCAGCCATGTCGTCGTCGATCGCGCCGTGCTCGCAGCGCAGAAGGGCGATCCGACAGGGCATCTGGGCGAAGGTGTTCTCCATGGTGTCCGCCTCGGCGGGGTCGTCGGAGAGCCACCGGCCGCCGAAGATGGCCGGGTCGAACTTCCACCACCAACGCAACCCCTTGCGCCGCACCGATTCGCGGGCGATGTGGTCGGCGACGTAGGGCAGGATCACGTCCTGGCTCGGCACCGGCCGGAACCGCGACACGATCGCCTCCCGGGTCCGGTACCCCTCCTGTTTCCCGCGCGCCCGGCGCAGGTGCTCTTCCTCGGGCGCGCGGTCGCGCAGCGGCGAGTCCAGGACGACGATCCCGTCGATCTTGTCGCCGTCGCGGAAGGCCGCGGTGCCGGTGACCCAGCCGCCCATACTGTGCCCGACGATCACGGGACGGACCGTGGGGTCCGCGGCGGCCGCGACCGCGATTACTTCCCGGGACCAGATGCCCAGGCCGTACCGGGGCCGGGTCGTGCTGTCGCCGTGGCCGCTCAGATCCGGGGCGACGACGTGGTGCGTCGTGGCGAAGAACGGGGCAATGTGGTCCCACCACGCGGAGTTGGCCCCGCCGCCGTGCACCAGCACCAGCAGTGGCCGGCCGGGCTCACCCCAAGCGCGGCAGTGGATGCGAGCGCCCTCGGCGTCGACCTCGAAGCTGCGCGGTCGGTGGTCCAGCGCCTGCTGGAACCACGTCGGTGGGGTGAGGTGTGTGGACATCCTGCCAATCTCGCAGAGCGCTGCCGGGTAGCAGCCTCGTTTCGGCAATTATCCACTGTGCCGCCACCGAGTGGGCTAGTGCCGCTGTTCGGCGTCCCACTCCGCGGTCACCCGCTGCTTCTGCTCCTCGATCACCGCGGCCAGGTGGGTGGCCTTGGGCCAGCCGTAGTAGGCGCCGAATTGCAGTGCCAGCTCATCCATCTCGGCGAACGACAGGTCGCGGCTCTTCAGCGCCGCGTACACGTGGCTCATGATCGGGTACGGCGCGTCCTGGAACACCACGCAGGTCACCGTCACCAGGCGGCGCTCCCGCATGCCCAGGCCCGGCCGCAGCCACATCTCGCCGAACACGAAGTTCAGGATGCCGGCGCCCTGATAGGGGCTGTCCCGAGTGGGCAGGTAGGGCAGGCAGTTGATGTCCATGAAGGACTGCTCGCCGACGGCCAGACGCGCCTCGGGATCACTGGGCGTGGTCAGCGGCAACAACGGTTCGCGCGGCGGCACCTCCTGCCCGCGTTCGGTGTGGAGGCGCTGCCACTGCTCGTCGACCATCATGTCCAGCCGGGAGGCCTTGGGCCAACCGGAGTACACCGCGAAATGCAGGACGGCTTCCCGGATCTCGACGATCGACAGGTCGCCGCTGTTGAGTGCGGCGTAGACGTGGTCGCGCAGCGGGGCCTCGGCGTCGGCGGCGGCCACGCAGGCCAGGGTGATGAACCGGCGATCGCGTCGGCTCAGCCCGGGGCGCTGCCAGACGTCGGCGAACACGAAGTCGAGCAGGCCGGCCGTGGCGTCGGCCGCCGGCGGCGGGACGGTCATCACGTCGGTATAGGCCCGGCGGCCGGCATCGGTTCTCATAGCTTGTTGCAGAAGCCGGCGTCGACGGGGAAGGTGACCCCGGTGACGTACTGGGCCGCGTCGGAGACCAGATAGGCGATCGCGGCGCTGATGTCCTCGGGTTCCAGCAGTTCGACCGGCATCGGGTTTTGCAGATGCGGGCCGCCGTCGGGATAGGCCTCCAGGAACGCCGTCATGGCCGGATTCACCGCCATCATGGTGTTCACCGCGGTGGGATGCACGGTGTTGACGCGAATGCTGTACGGCGCCAAGGCATTGGACAGCGTGCGCATCAGCCCGACGATGCCGTGCTTGGCGGCCGCGTAGCCCAGGCCGCCGCCCTGCATGCCGCCGAAGCCGCGCAGCCCGGCCGTGGAGCTGGTGAACACCATCGCCCCGCCGCGTTGGCCCGCCAGCAGGTGCGGGATGGCGGCCTTCGCGGTGTGGAAGGCGCCGTTCAGGTTGACCCCGATGGCGTCGGTCCACATCTCGAGGTCCTCCTCGATGCCGACCTCGCGGAAGGCCGTCGGCGCGATGCCCGCGTTGGCGCACACGATGTCGAGGCGGCCGAAGTGTTCGACCCCGGCGTCGACGGCGGCCTTGACCGCGGCGAAGTCGCGGACGTCGGCGACGGTGCCGAGCATCTTGCCGCCCTGGGCCTCCACCAGCGCGACGGTCTCGTCGAGTTCGTCGCGGGTGGCCATGGGATAGCCGTTGGAGGGTATGTCGGCGCAGATGTCGACGCCGATGATGTCGGCGCCGTCGGCCGCGAGCCGGAGCGCGTGGCTGCGCCCCTGTCCGCGGGCGACTCCGGTGATGAAGGCGACCTTGCCGGCCAGAGAACTCATGTCAGCTCGCTTCGTTGCGTGGGTAACCGTGTTACAGCCGGTACGGTAACGTGGTTACAACGGCGAGACAAGGGGTCATGGGCGATGGGGTCATCCGGCGCGGCGACGCGCGAGGAGCGGGACGCGCCAGCGGGTCACGACCGGCGCATCCTCGGCATCGTCGTCGAACTGCTCGAGACCCAGGGCTACGAGGCCGTGCAGCTGCGCGAGGTGGCCCGGCGGGCGCGCACCTCGCTGGCGACCATCTACAAGCACTACGCCAACCGCGACGAGCTGATCCTGGCCGCGCTGCAGATGTGGCTCGACGAGAACCGCTACGCGGGCCTGGCCGGGCAATCCCGCGCCGACGGCGAGTCCTTCTACGACGGCCAGATGCGGGTGCTGCGCACCATTTTCGAGCCCTGGGAACAACATCCCGCCATGCTCAAGGCCTACTTCCGGGCCCGCGCCGCACCCGGCGGAGAGCGGCTGGTGCAGCGCGGACTTGACGCCGTCATCCCGGCCTTCGGGGAGGTGCTCGCCGACGTCGACAACGCGTTCGTCGCGGACCTGACGACCATCGTCACCAACGTCGTCTACGGGTTGCTGGGGCGCTTCGCCGCCGGCGAGATCGCCATCACCGACATCGTGCGGAGCCTCGAGCGCACCGTGTACTGGCTGAGCCACGGGTACGGGGCGACGCAGCGCTGACGCGGTTCGCGCGGCACGGGCGATATTGTCGACAGCGAAGGAATCGAAGACCGCTGGGGTAGATGAGACGGAGCGACATGGCTGTGGTCAACGGGCCATCGGCGCGCGAGACGAAGCGCCTGCAAACCAGGGAGCGGCTGATGGGCGCCGCGGTGGCCGAGTTCAAGCGCGCCGGCATGGCCGAGGCCGACGTCGGCGCCATCGTCGCCGCCGCCGGAGTTGCCCACGGCACCTTCTTCTTTCACTTCCCCACCAAGGAACACGTCCTGCTCGAGCTCGAGAAGCGCGAGGAGGACCGGATGGCCAAGCAGTTCGGCAAGTTCCTCGAGAAGGGCCACGATCTGGAGGCCGCGCTGGTCGAGGCCGCCCGCCTGGTCCTGGGTCTGGAACGCCGCCTCGGTGAGCTGCTGTTCAAAGACTTTCTGGCCCTGCACTTCTCGCAGACCCGACCGCCGGCCGAGGGCGGTGGCGACCACTCGCTGGTGGTGCTACTCACCGCGCACATCGACCGCGCGCGGGAGGGCGGTGCGGTGGCCGCGGACGTCAACTCGATGAACAGCGCGGTGTTCTTCCTACTGTGCCTGTACGCGCTGGCGATCACCACCAACGACCCGATGCGACGGGAGTTGCTCGACGATCTGGTGAAGCGCACGCTGCGCAGCATGGCCCCGGCCGCCTGAGGCGCCATCGACCGCGGATGCTTGTCGATCCGCTCATTGCATGACTAAAGTCAGCGAGCATGCGACCCGACGCTGCCGCAGCGAACCGCACTGGGCTGTCTCTCGACGATCACATGGAGGAGTCGCGGCTGGCGCAACGCCAGGCCGACAAGTGGCTGATCTCCGGCAGTCTGCTGATCGGGACCGCGGCGCTGGGGATCTTCGGGCTGCCGCTGTTCCTGCGGGGCGTCTGGCTGCTGCGGCGCGCGCAGCGCAACGGGTTGACCGTGCGGCCCATGCTGGTGACGCTGCTCGGCTACTGCGTGATCGTCGACGCCGCCATCAACACCGTCGGCTGGGCCCTTGACCTGGTCGGACACCACACTTTGTTGGCTCGGGTGCTGCTCAATGGCTGGGGCAACATGTTCGACGCCGGCTACTTCTGGCACTACAACGAGCTGTGGGTGGGCGGCGCGGCCGCGCCGGGGGAGAAGGCGCTGGAGGTCGGCTTCATCCTCACGGTGTTCACCATGCGGATCGCCGCGGGCATCGGCTTCCTGCAGATGAAGCGCTGGGGGCACCAGTGGATGGTGATCACCTGCTGGATGGGCGTGGTGATCTGGATCGTCTACGTCATCAACATGACGATGTTCGCCGACGTCCGCTACGCCGGGGTGGTTTTCCCGGTCATCGGGTGGTGGATCTACGACATCTTCTACATCACGCCGTTCCTCGCGATCCCGTATCTGCATTCGGTGAACCGCGAAATCTTCACCGACTGAGGGCCTTTCGCGCTGCCCCTGGCTTCCGGCGCTGCCTGACGCGCTTTCGAGGCTGACAGCTGTCAGTGACGATTATCAGCTAACACGCCTCCCGCTGCCGCCGCTGCCAACAAACCCCCAGGTAAAGCAAGATCTCGGTGACCTGCTGTAAGCCTACTATTGACTAGAGTCAGTCAGAAGGGTACAAAAAGACCATCATGACGGCACAGGTCCGGCCGAGCACGCGCGAGGCGCAGCGGCTGCAAACCCGGGAACGCATCCTGGGCGCGGCCATCGCCGAGTTCAAGCGCTCGGGGATGGCCGGTGTCGAAGTGAATGCCATCGTCGCCGCCGCCGGCGTCGCACACGGCACGTTCTACTTCCATTTCCCCACCAAGGAACACGTCCTGCTGGAACTGGAACGACGGGAGGAAGCCCGCGTCGCGGCCCAGTTCGAACGCTTCCTCGCCGGACCGCACCACCTGAGCGACGCGCTGGCCGAGGTCGTGGCCCTCGTGCGGGGCCTCGAAGAGCGCTTCGGGCGGCCCCTGTTCAAGGAACTGGTGGCCCTGCACTTTTCGCCGTCGCGCCCGGAGTCGGAGAACTGGACCGACCACCCGGTGATCGTCCTGCTGGTCTGGGAGATCGAGCGGGCCCGCGATCAGGGGGCGGTGCACCCGGAGGTCGACCCGTTCTCCAACGCGGTGTTCTTTCTGCTCGGTGTCTACGGCGTGCTCAGCGCCGGCGAGGGCCCCGACAGCCGCGACGTCCTGCTCGAGAAGCTCGTCGCAGCCACGGTGCGCGGCTTGGAGATCCGATGAATCCGTCAACAGGGAGGCCCTGAAGTGTGGGACTACGTCTGGGAAATACTTCGCTACGTCGGTGCCTGGGGCGGCACCGCGCTGGTCATCTGGTTCTGGTACTGGATGTTCTCCAACCTCGGAACATTCTGATCCGCCATGGCTGAACTCGCCGACACCGCGGCCATGGCCCTCGAACGCAGCTGCGCGCTGACCGCCGTGGCGCTCAGCGAGGAGCGCCGCGAAGGCGTGCGGCTGGTGACCGGTGAACACCGCGGCTTCGGGCTGAGCTCCGCGCGACGGTTCGTCCACGTGCCGTACCCGCCGTCGGGATCCGACTGGACGCGGCGCACGCTGACCTGCGGCATCGCGCTGCAGTGCGCGGACTCCAAGGATCGGGTGGGCGAGTACCAGCTCAACGAGATGTCCCAGCGTGAACTGCGCGCCCTGACCATCGTCGAGGCAGAGGTGGCCCTGGGCTGGATCGCGGCGCGCTGGCCCGGGCTGATGCCCGAATTCGCCCGGCTGCTACCCGAATTGGCGCCCGCCGACCCGGATACCGACGCACGCACCATGGTCAGCCGCGCCATCGAACTGGCCCAGCGCCCCGAGGGGTTGAGCCCGCATCCGCTGCTCGGCCGGCTGCCCGCGGTGTTCACCGCGCCCGCCGGGCTGCTGGACAAGATGCGCCGGCAGTTCGGCCGGATGCCGTGGACCACGTCGGAGAAGCGGATGCCGCGGCCCTACTCGGTGCCCGTCGGCGGCGACGGCGGGGTGCGCAACCCGAACCTGCCGCCGCCGAGCCGGCCCGAGGACAACGACATGGACGTCACGCCCGAACATCGCCCCGGCATCCCGTACCCGGAGTGGAACCAGTGGACGAAAAGCTTCATGCCCGACCATGTCGCGGTCCTCGAGCTGGCCCGGGACACCCGCATCGGGGCGTCGAAGAACTCGTCGGCTGATCTGCGCAAGTGGTTCGCCGAACACACCCACCGCACCATGACCAACCGGCTCGAGGACGGCTCCGACCTCGACATCGACGGCTACGTACGGCATTACGTCGACCTGCGGACCGGCGAAGCCACCGAGCCGCGGGTGTTCCGCGAGTTGCTGCCCAGCAACCGGGACGTCAGCACCGCCCTGCTGCTCGACGGCAGTTCCTCGCTCGGGGTGCACGGGGGCCGGGTGTTCCAGTTGGAATTGGCCTGCGCGGACGCGCTGTCGCGGGCGATGAAACAGGCCCGGGAGCGGCACGGGATCTTCGTCTTCACCGGCAACACCCGCCACCGGGTGGAAGTCCGCTGCCTCAAGGACTTTCCGGACCCGCGGTTCGTCCCGCCCAGCGGGTTGGGCCTGTCCACCGGCGGCTACACCCGCCTCGGTGCACCCATCCGGCACCTGACCAGCCGGCTGCTCGATCAACCGTCGGAGCGCCGCCTGCTCATCATCATCGGCGACGGAATGATTTCCGATGAGGGCTACGAGGGTCGCTACGCCTGGGCCGACGCCGCGCACGCGGTCGAGGAGGCCAACGATGCCGGGGTGTCGGTCTACTACGTGGGCGTCGGGCCCACCCGGGTGGATCCGCTGCCGGAGGTGTTCGGACCCCGCCGTTCCCAACGCATCCGCCGCGTCGAGGAACTGCCGCGCGTGCTGGCCCATGTCCATCGCGAGCTGGTCACCGCATAACCGTCCGAGGAGGGCATCGATACCCATCATGAGCAACGACACCTATTACGCGAACGGCAGTGAGGTCCAGCTCTTTGAGCAGGCCTTCACCCGCAAGATCCCGGTGATGCTCACCGGACCGACCGGCTGCGGCAAGACCCGCTTCGTCGAGCACATGGGCACTTTGCTGCGTCGGCCGGTCGTCACCATCAGTTGTCACGACGACTTGACCAGCTCGGATCTGGTGGGGCGCTTCATGGTCACCGGGGGCGACGTCATCTGGACCGACGGCCCGCTGACGCGCGCGGTCAAGAGCGGCGCCATCTGCTACCTCGACGAGGTGGTGGAGGCCCGCCACGATTCGCTGGCCATCCTGCACTCCCTCACGGACCACCGGCGCACCCTGTACCTGGACCGCGCCGACGAAGTCGTCGAGGCGCCAGTCGAATTCATGCTGGTGTGCTCCTACAACCCGGCCTACCGCAGCTCGCTGAAGGAACTCAAGCCGTCGTTCCGGCAGCGCTTCGTCACCCTGCCGATGGGTTATCTGCCGCCGGAGCGGGAGGCGCAGGCGGTGGTCTCCGAGACCGGCGTCGACCTGGCGGTCGCGCAACGACTCGTGCAGTGCGCCATCGCCATCCGGACCGCGGATGAGGCGTTCCACTTCGAGCCGCCGTCCACCCGGACGTTGGTGACCGCCGCGCAACTGATCGCCGCCGGCGCCGGTGAACTGGAGGCCGCCGAGGCCTGCATCCTGGCCCCGCTGAGCACCGACGGCGCCATCAGCGACGGGCTGCGTGAGGTGGCGGCCGCCGGCCTGCTCACCGCCGACACCCCGGCTCAACCCTAGGAGGGAGTTCACATGGTCGACCAGAAGGAAAAGAACCGCAAGAAGGCGCTCATCGTCTTCCAGATCGTCATCTACGGCTTCCTGCTGACGATGTTCCTCATCCAGCTGTGGATGTCGTTCGACCGCGGGTGGTGGTACCTGTGAGTGCGCCGCCGAAGTCCGGCGGCACGCTGAGTCTCGAGGACCACCACGAGGAATCGAAGCTCGCGCAGCGCCGCGCCGACAAGTGGATGATCGTCGGCGCCGCCCTGATGGGCATGTGGGCGCCCGGCCTCATCGGGTTCCCGATCTTCATGCGCGGGGTGTGGCTACAGCGCCAGGCGCAGCAGGCCGGACTTTCGGTGCGCCCAATGATCGTGACGCTGATCGGCTACCTGGTGCTGATCGACGGCATGCTCAACAGCCTCGGCTGGGCGCTGGACATGATCGGCAACCACACGCTGATCAACCGGGTGCTGATGATCGGCTGGGGCAACATGTTCGACGCCGGCTACTTCTGGCACTACAACGAACTGTGGGTGGGCGGCGCCTCGGCGCCGGGGGAGAAGGCCTACGTCATCGGCTTCATCCTGACGGTGTTCTCGATGCGGGTCGCGGCGGCCATCGGATTCCTGCAGATGAAGCGCTGGGGACACCAGTGGATGATCGTCACCTGCTGGATGGGCGTGGTGATCTGGCCCGTCTACATCCTCAACATGACCATGTTCGCCGACGTGCGGTTCGCCGGGGTCGTGTTCCCGGTCATCGGCTGGTGGCTCTACGACATCTTCTACATCACCCCCTTCCTCGCCATTCCGTATCTGCACACGGTCAACCGCGAAATCTTCACGGACTAAGGAGCATCGGTGACTTCCCCATCTAGCAACCCGTCGTCCGCGGACGAGAAGGATCCGGCCGAGGACCTGCCGCCGGGCACCACGCCGTACTACGCCCGGATGCACAAGTGGATCAAGCGCGCGGTCCTGGTGTGCCTGATCGCGCTCGTCATCGAGGGCGCGTTCACGCTGCCCTTCATGGCGATCTACTACGGGTATCCGACGTTGAACCTCACCCAGATCTGCAGTGAGCTACTGAAGGTCCGGTTTTCCGACGACGCCCTCGAGTGCAAGTACCCCTACCCGCCGCTCGGTCCGCCCGAGGGCGCCGAGGGCAAGGACACCGCGCGCGACCAGTGGGGCGTGCAACCCATTCCCGGCTACGACCGGCTCGGCTTCCGCGAACTCGTGGACCGCTACGAGGAACGGATGGCGCGCCAAGCCGCAGAGGCCGAACAGCCGGCCGGTTGACGATGACCGGAAGGCTGCGGGTAATCCAGTGGGCCACCGGCAATGTCGGCAAGCACGCGGTGGCCGCAGTGCACGAGCATCCCGAACTGGAACTCGTCGGTGCCCGCGTCTACGACGAGGCCAAGGTCGGCCGCGACATCGGCGAGGTCTGCGGCCTCGGCGCGATCGGGGTGATCGCGACCGCCGACACCGACGAGATCCTGGCCCTGGACGCCGACTGCGTGCTCTACATGGCCGAGGGGGAATGGAATCCGCCGGCGGCTCTCGACGACGTGTGCCGGTTGCTGCGCTCCGGTAAGAACGTGGTGTCGACGGCGGTCACCGCGTGGATCTACCCGAAGAGCTCCGGCGAGAATGTGGTGCAGCGACTCGAGGAGGCATGCCGCGAGGGCGGAACGTCGTTTCACGCCACCGGGATTCAACCCGGTTGGGCCGCCGAGGTGCTGCCGCTGACCATGTCCGGGCTGTTCCGGCGGATCGAGTCGCTGCGGGTGCAGGAGTTGATGGACTACACCACCTACAACGTGCCGTTCGTGCTGTTCGACGTGATGGGCTTCGGCAAGCCGCCCGACGAGCCGGTGCCCATGGACGATCCCGCGGTGGGTGCGTTGCCGTTCAAGGCGCCGCTGATGCTGGTGGCCGACGGGTTGGGGGCCACCGTCGACGACTTCGTCTGGGAGCGCAGCGTGGCGACCACCGACGCGCCGATCGAGATCCAGGCCGGCCGCATCGAAGCCGGAACGGTGTCCGCGCAACGGTTTTCCTACACCGCGGTGATCGGCGGGCGGCCGGCGCTGACCGTCGAGCACATCACCCGCATCGGCGCCGAGCAGGCCCCGGACTGGCCGAACGGGCGCGGCTGGAAGGTGACCGTGCAGGGGCAGCCGTCGATGGTGCTGGAATCGCGGATCGCCATCAACGGCGAGGACGACACCGACCAGGGTTGCCTGGGCACCGCCATGCACGCCATCCACGCGATCGCCCCGGTGTGTGCGGCCGCCCCCGGCATCCGCACCTTCCTCGACCTACCCACCATTGTTGGCCGGGGCGTGCTGGGGTAGCTCTAGCGCGCACTCTGCACGCTAGACGGAGACGACCTCGATGAGGTCGTCGAGACCGGCGAAGTCATCCGCATTGCGGGTGTAGAGGCGGGCATCGTGAGCGTGTGCGGTGGCCGCAATGAGCAGGTCCATCGACCGTGCTCGAGGCCGGCGGCCTGCCTCTACGACGGCAGCGGCAATCTGTCCATAGCTGGCAGCTACGGCGTCGTCGAGGGGTATGCCGTCGAAGGTGCGTTGTAGCGCAAGTAGGCGTCGCAGACGCTCGGCTCGCACCGCCTGCCCTTTGGCAACGAGAACTCCGAAGTGAAGTTCCGCGAAAGTAATTGTGCTGATGGCCAACTCGCCGTCGAGCGGGCCAACATCGGTTGCGATGACGACGCTGGTGTCGAGTATCGATTTCACGCAGTTCCCCAGGGGTCGCGCACTTCATGCGAGATCGCGTCGCGGTCCTGGTCCCAAGTAGGGTCGCTCGGTCCCCTGAACAATTCTTCGATGTCGGACCACGTTCGCCACGCGCGTGGCGCCGCGGGCACAAGGCGAGCGCTGGGTCGGCCGGCGACCGTAATGGTGATTTCCTCTCCTTCCTCGACACGACGCACGAGGTCAGAGGCATCCTGCCGGAGTTCGCGCAGCCCAACTTTGCTCATATGTCGATGCTAGCACATGTGCTACATGGTGTCCGTGGGTGCACTTCGCAGGGTTGTTGGGTCTGGAATTGCGAATTCGGCGAGGGCGACTCAGATATTCGACTGGTCCGCCGGCACGTCCAGCGGTTCCCGCTCGGTCCCGGCGGGGACGTCGGGGGTGGGCACGGTCAGCCCGACCGTGTAGGAGGTCATCGACAGTGAGCCGTAGCAGTACCCGTCGACCAACTCTGTCAGCGGCGCCCCGGCCGCGCCCGCCGCGCCGGCGGTGTAGAGCATCGGGATGAAGTGGTCGGGGATGGGCACCGCGGCCCCGTAGTCGGCATGGTCGCGGAGCCGGATCGCCTCGTCGGGTGCCGTCGTCAACAATTCCCGGGCCGCCTCGTCGAAGCGTTGCGCCCACGCGTAGCCGCTGTCTGGATGTTCTTGGCTCATCTGCCGCAGGTTGTGCACGATGTTGCCGCTGCCGAGGATCAGCACGCCGCGCTCGCGCAGCGGGGCCAGCTTGGCGCCGAGTTCCAGGTGGTAGTCCAGCGGCATGTCGGCGTTGATGGACAGCTGCACCACCGGGATCGATGCGTCGGGGAAGGCGTGCACCAACACCGACCAGGTGCCGTGGTCGATGCCCCAGCTGTCGAGGTCGGCGCCGACCCAGGTGGGCTTCACGATCTCCTGGATCTCGCCGACCAGATCGGGTAGTCCCGGGGCGGGGTAGTCGACCTCGAACAGCTGCCGCGGGAATCCGTAAAAGTCGTGGATGGTGCGGGGTTGGGACATGGCGGTGACTGCGGTGGCGTTGATGTACCAGTGCGCGCTGATCACCAGGATGACCCGCGGGCGCGGGACCGCGGCCCCGAACGCGCGCCACGCGGCGGTGTACTTGTTGAGCTCCAGGGCGTTCATCGGGCTGCCGTGGCCGATGAACGCTGCGGGCAGCACCTCAGTTGTGTCGGCCATGAGGCCATCATCCTTCAAATTCACGGAGCGCGCGGCAGACCCAGAACCCGCTGGGCAATGACGTTGCGCTGGATCTCCGAGGTCCCGCCCGCGATGGTGCCGGCGAAGCTGCGCAGGTAGCGGTCGAACCAGCCACCGGTGTAGTGGTCCTGGTGCCAAGGCTGGTATTCGGTGAAGGCCGGGTCCAGCAGCCCTGCGCCTCCGGCGGAATGCAGCGCAGCACTGCCGACGGACTGGGCCGCCTCCGAGCCCAGCAGTTTGAGCACCGAGGTCCGCCCGTCGTCGACCTCACCGCGGGCGGCCGCAGCGATAGCCTGCGAGCCGAGCAGGCGCAGCGCCTGATGGTCCATGACCAGCCGGGCATAGCTGTCCCGGTCCAGGGCGGTGGTGGGGCGCCAGTCTTCGATGTACTCCTGCAGCCGTTCGGCATAGCTGAGCCACAGCAGCGTCCGTTCGTACCCGAGCGAACCGTGGGCGACCTTCCAGCCGCCGTGCAGTGGCCCGATCAGATTGCCGCTGGGGACTCGTGCGTCGACGAAGAACACTTCGTTGAAGTCCACGTCGTTCTCGCCGCAGGCCGAGGGGAACGGCCGTCGCGTGACGCCAGGGGTGTCGGTGGGGATCATCAGGGCGCTGATTCCCTTGTGCTTGGGCGCATCTGGGTCGGTACGCACCAACACGAACATCACGTCGGCGTGGTGGGCGCCCGAGGTCCAGACCTTCTGCCCGTTGACGACGAAGTCGTCACCGTCGCGTGACGCCCGGGTGCGCAGGGAGGCGAGGTCGGACCCGGCCCCCGGTTCACTCATACCCAGGGCGGCGGTGATCTCGGCGCGCAGGATCGGAATGGCCCATTTTCGTTGCTGTTCCGGCGTGCCGAACGCGATCAGGGAGGCGGCGATGATGCCGACGCCCTGGGGGTTGAACGTCTGGGCGAGTCGTCGTCGGCCCAGCTCCTCGAAATACACGAACTGCTCGACGATCCCGGCGTTGCGGCCGCCGAATTCCGGTGGATTCCCCGGTTGCAACCAGCCGTGGTCGAACATGGTGCGTTGCCATCGGCGGGCCCAGTCCGGCAGGTATGCGCTGGAACTGATCCGCTCGTGGGTGGTTTCCGCCGGCGGCAGGTGCGCGTCGAGAAAGGCGCTGAACTCCGCCCGGAACGCCTCGATCTCGGGTCCGAAGCTCAGTTGCATGTCAGTCCGATCGCCCCGAGGTGCAGTACGGCGCGAGCGTACAACATGGCCTATACGGCCGTACAGCAGCTACCCGTCAGTGGGCGGCGGCCTTCTTGCGAAACGGCAGCACGTGCATGACGGCGACCGCCACCGCGCCGACCACCAGCCCGATGACCGCCGAGGCCGCGGTGTTCACCAGCCAGGCCAGCACGGCGCCGATACCGGCCACCGCGCCGCGGACCGCTTCCTCGCCGTGGTGCACGAACTCGTAGAGGGTGTGCCAGCCCAGGGTGTCGGTGCCGAGCAGCAGGATGTGCCCGCCCACCCAGAGCATCGCGATGGTGCCGATCACCGACAGCGCGCTCAGCAGCTTGGGCATGCCGGCGACCAGGGCGCGTCCGATCTTCTGCGCGAACCGCGAGGACCGCTGCGTCAGATGTAGGCCGATGTCGTCCATCTTGACGATGCCGGCCACCACGCCGTACACCGCGGCCGTGATCACCAGGGCCACCACCACGAGGATGATCAGCCGCGGCCAGAAGGCTTGGCTGGCGACCTCGTTGAGCGCGATCACCATGATCTCGGCGGACAGGATGAAGTCGGTGCGGATGGCGCCGGTCACCATGAACTTCTCCGGATCGCCGCCGACCGCGGCCTTGGGCACCGCGTGGCTGTCGTGGCCGCGCAGCCACCCCCAGACCTTCTCGGCGCCCTCGTAACACAGGTAGGTGGCGCCGATCATCAGGATCGGTGTCAGCGCCCACGGCGCGAACTGGCTGAGCAGCAGCGCCACCGGCAGGATGAACAGCAGCTTGTTGCGCAGCGAGCCGATCGCGATCTTCTTGATGATCGGTAGCTCGCGCTCGGCGGCCAGGCCCTGCACGTACTGCGGCGTCACCGCCGTGTCGTCGATGACCACGCCGGCGGCCTTGGCCGTGGCCTTCCCGGCGGCGGCACCGATATCGTCGATCGAGGCCGCGGCCAGGCGGGCCAGCGCGGCGACGTCGTCGAGAAGTCCGAACAGGCCCGCGCTCATCGCAGCTCCGTCATGAAACCGAAGGTTACCGTTATGACATCACCCTTGTCCGCCGCCGACCTCTACCACGTCGGCGTGGTGGTCACCGATTTCGATGCGGCGCTGCAGCGGCTGTCGGCCGCCGGCGGTTATCGGTGGACCCAGACCATGGAGTACACCGTCCCGGTGGTGACGGCCGACGGTCCGGCGGACATCCCATTCAAGCTGGCGTACTCCCTCCAGGCGCCGCACCTCGAGATCGTCCAGGAGGTTCCGGGGACGCTGTGGGTCAGCGCCCCGCGCAACGCCACCCATCACCTCGGATACTGGGCCGACGACGTCGCGGCGACCGGCGCCGCCCTCGAAAACCTCGGCTACACGCTGGAGGTCCGGACCGCGGGCGACGGGCCGCCGCCGTTCGCGTACTACCTGGACCCGCTGGGGGTTCGGATCGAATTGGTCCAGCGTTCGATGTTCGGCGACTGGCCGCAATTCCTGCAGCAGATGAAGAAATGAAAAACGGCTGATGTCACGCGGATCTGCGTGACATCAGCCGGTTCACGGCGGAACCGCTCTAGCGAGCGGTGGAGTGCCGGTGGAAGAAACGGAACCGCAACCAACGAACGTCGAGCAACACGGTCATCACCTACCTTCGGGTCATACGCGGCGAGCCAGTACTTGACTCTTGATGACGAAACTAATGCCGCTCTTTAAGGCGGTAGGAAGCCGAAGGTAATTCTTCGGTAAGACTTCTACTCCGCTGGTCGGCGGCCCTGCGCCCTCGTGTAGCCCGCCCAGGGCGAATAGTCCGCGATCAGCTCCTCCTGCGGGGGCCGCTTGGCGTCGGGGACGTGCTGCAGGTTGATCCGGATCCGGTACCAGATCGACGACGGGCCGCGCATGCCGTCGACGAGGACGTCGATGGGCTCGAGCAACTTCGCCGCCTCGGGGTGCCGGGACTTCCAGGTCTGAAGCGCGGACAGGGCCTCGTCGCGGGTCTTGGTGCGCGCGACCTCGATCAGGTTGGCGTCCCGCTCGGCCTTGGGCGGCGCCTTCTCGGGCGGCCCGAGTTCCTCGGCGAGTTCCAACAGCGCATCCAGCCCGCCGACCGCGGTATCCATCTCTGCCCACGGGTCGCCGAGGTCGGCGTAGCGGTCGGGCACGGTGGCCACGGTGAAGTCCTCGGCCCGACACGTCGGGACCTCCGACCAGAGCAGCGGTGTCGACACCCGCGCGTCGGGACGGGAGCGCACCGAGTACGCCGAGGCCACCGTGCGGTCCTTGGCGTTCTGGTTGAAGTCGACGAAGACGCCCTGGCGTTCCTGTTTCCACCAGCGGCTGGTCGCCAGGTCCGGTACGCGGCGTTCCACCTCGCGGGCCACGGTCTCGGCGGCCAACCGCACCTGCCGGTAGGGCCAGCGCGGCTCGATGCGCGCATAGATGTGGAAGCCCCGCGAGCCCGACGTTTTGGGCCAGCCGGTCAGGCCGTGGTCGTCGAGCACCTCGCGGACCACCATCGCCACGTCGAGGATCTGCGGCCACTCGACCCCGGGCATCGGGTCCAGGTCGACCCGCAACTCGTCGGGGTGGTCGAGGTCCTCGGCGCGCACCGGGTGCGGGTTGAAGTCGATGCAGCCGAGGTTGACCGCCCAGACCAGGCCCGCGGCGTCGCGGATGACCGCCTCCTTGGCCGAGGTCCCGGAGCGGTACTTCAGTTCGGCGACCTCGATCCAGTCGGGCCGCTTCTCCGGTGCCCGCTTCTGGAAGATCGCCTCCTGGTCGATGCCCTTGACGAAGCGCTTGAGGATCATCGGCCGCCCGGCGACGCCGCGCAGCGCGCCGTCGGCCACCGACAGGTAGTAGTTGATCAGGTCCAGCTTGGTGACCCCGGCCTCGGGGAAGACGATCTTGTCGGGATGGCTGACGGGGACCTCGCGACCGGCGACGTCCAGCACGAGCTTGCCGCTGCTTTTTCCGCCGGCGCTGGCCATGCTGACCATCGTAAATCGACTTTCATTCCGGGCCGGGGCGCAAGGCCCGTCACTTAGGCTGTGAAGATGGCAAAGCTCACGGACCTGCCGTTGCTGGCAGCGGCCAAGTTGCAGCAATCGGTCGGCAAGTATGCGGAACGCGGCGCGGCCGAGTTGCACTACGCGCGCAAGATGTTCGAGGCCGGGGCACTGAAGATCGAAGCGCCCCAGAACATGGCGGCAATGCTCGCCGACATCCGTCGATGGGGCGAGGTCGGCATGATCCCGGCGCTGAACGCGCGGCGTAATCCCCACGGCGTGGCCATTGTTGACGACGACGGCGAGATCACCTTCGCCGAGTTGGACCGGGCCGCCCACGCGGTGGCCAACGGGTTGCTGGCGATGGGAGTCAAGGGCGGCGACGGGGTGGCCCTGCTGATCCGCAACCACCGCTGGTTCCTCATCGCGCTGTACGGCACCGCGCGGGTCGGCGCCCGGATGATCCTGCTGAACAGCGAATTCTCCGGCCCTCAGATCAAGGAGGTGTCCGAGCGCGAGGGCGCCAAGGTCATCATCTACGACGACGAGTACACCGAGGCCGTCGCGCTGGCCGAACCGCCGCTGGGCAAGCTGCGGGCGCTGGCCACCAACCCCGACAAACCGGAGCCGTCCGGCTCGACCGACGAGACCCTGGCCGAACTGATCGCGCGCAGCAGCACGGCGCACGCCCCGAAGGTGAGCAAGCACGCCAAGATCATCATCCTGACCAGCGGCACCACCGGCACCCCCAAGGGCGCCAACCGCAGCACCCCGCCGTCGCTGGCACCTGTCGGGGGCGTGCTCTCGCACGTGCCGTTCAAGGCCGGCGAGGTGACCTCGCTGCCGGCGCCGATGTTCCACGCCCTGGGCTTCCTGCACGCCACCATCGCGATGATGCTCGGCTGCACGCTGGTGCTGCGGCGGCGGTTCAAGCCCGCGACGGTGCTCGCCGACATCGAGAAGCACAAGGTCACCGGGATGGTCGTGGTGCCGGTGATGCTCTCGCGGATCCTTGACGAGCTGGAGAAGACCGACCCCAAGCCGGATCTGTCGTCGCTGCGGATCGTGTTCGTCTCCGGTTCCCAGCTGGGTGCCGAGCTGGCGAGCCGGGCCATGAACGATCTGGGCCCGGTGGTCTACAACCTCTACGGCTCAACGGAAATCGCGTTCGCCTCGATCGCGCGGCCGCAGGATCTGCAGAAGAACCCCGCGACCGTGGGCCCGGTGGTCAAGGGCGTGAAGGTCAAGCTGTACGACGAGAACGGCAACGAGGTGCCCGAGGGGGAGGTGGGCCGGATCTTCGTCGGCAACACCTTCCCGTTCGAGGGTTACACCGGCGGTGGCGGCAAGCAGATCATCGACGGCCTGATGTCCTCGGGCGACGTCGGTTACTTCGACGAGCACGGTCTGCTCTACGTCAGCGGCCGCGACGACGAGATGATCGTCTCCGGCGGCGAGAACGTCTTCCCGGCCGAGATCGAGGACCTCATCAGCGGGCACCCCGAGGTCGTCGAGGCCACGGCGCTCGGTGTGGAGGACAAGGATTGGGGACATCGGTTGCGCGCGTTCGTGGTCAAGGCCGAGGGCGCCACCATCGACGAGGCCGCCATCAAGGAGTACGTCAAGGCGAACCTGGCGCGCTACAAGGTCCCGCGCGAGGTGATCTTCATCGAGGAGTTGCCGCGCAACCCCACCGGCAAGATCCTCAAGCGCGAACTGCGGGAGATGTTCGACTGAGCACCCCTTAGCGGCACCCCTCCTTCAGCGCGACCGTGCGTGTTCGCGGCCGACACGCCGACAGATTTCCGTAGTCTGCGCACCTTCGCGAGGGATAAGCGCCCCGCCGGACGGGTAACCGCAAGCCATGGCGGTCCCCGGAGCGCAGGAGTTCGTGCCCGAATCCCATGATCTGGGCGCGCTGGCGGCCGCGGCCAAGGGCTGCCGGGGTTGCGAGTTGTACCGCGACGCCGAGCAGACGGTGTTCGGCGCCGGACCCACCTCGGCGAAGCTGATGCTGGTCGGCGAGCAACCCGGCGATCAGGAGGACCGCGCCGGGCAGCCATTCGTCGGCCCGGCGGGACGGCTGCTGGACAAGGCGCTGGTCGCCGCCGAGGTCCAACGCGAGAACGTCTACGTCACCAACGTCGTCAAGCACTTCAAGTTCACCCGGGCCGCCGGCAGCAAGCGGCGCATCCACAAGACCCCGAGCCGCACCGAGGTGGTGGCCTGCCGGCCGTGGCTGTTCGCCGAACTGACGGCGGTGGCACCGGAGGTGGTGGTGCTCCTCGGCGCGACGGCGGCAAAGGCGTTGATGGGCAATGACTTCCGCCTCACCGCCCACCGCGGGGAGGTGCTGGAATTGTCCGACGAAGCCGCCGCGGCGCTCCCCGGCAGCGACCCGTACCTGCTGGCCACCCCGCACCCGTCGTCGGTGCTGCGCGGCCCGTCGGAGAAGCGCGACGCGGCGTTCGCGGCGCTCGTCGAGGACCTGCACGCGGCCGCCGGCCTGTTGGCTTAGCCTCGATCCACCGATGAAGTGGGTGGGGTTGGGGGTGTTGATATGAGGAAAGTGCCCTCTGAACTGGGATGATTGGAGTTACCA
>JAEWRC010000193.1 GCA_023460175.1 Actinomycetes bacterium | reverse complement strand
ACTCTGGACCGCGCCCATCGCGGGCTGCATGAGAGACGTTGGCGCACCGAGGATTCCCTCGAAGGCCTTGGGCAGGGTGTCGAATGCCTGCTGCGCCGGTCCGAGCGCCTGCTGCGCGACGTCCATGAACGAACCCGCACCATTGCTGCCGGCCGAGGAGGCCTGGCCGGCCGCCTCGCTCGAGACCCGCATCGCGTCACCCGCGGCCGTGGTGGCCGCCGTCTCCGCGACCGCCGTGGCCGCCGCGGCCGGCATTGCGGGCGCCGCGTTCTGCGGGGTGAGGGGCGGCGGGATCGCCAGCGTCGGCATCAGAGCCGTCAGCGTGGCGGAGTAGGTGGCGCCGGTGCGCGCATTGTTGGGCCAGAAGTTTCCGAAGTACTCCAGGTCCCGCTCCGCGATCGGGATGCCGAACACGGGGAACACCGCGTTCATCGCGCAGTACATCGCCCATTCCTCCCGGTTGGTGATGCACAGCGGCGCGGGCACCATCGTGGAGTACGCGGTGGTGAAGGCGTTCACGGCGGTGGAGATCAGCGGCGGCTTCTCGGCGAGCCAACCGAACAGCAGATGCGCCACGGTGTTCAGGCCCGTGGTCGTCGCAGTGGAGGCCACATTGGCCGCACCCTGGAACTCCGAGTTGAGCGCCACCATGCTGGCCGTCGAGACGCCCGCAGCGGTCTCGGTCGAGGCCATCTCGGCGGTGTAGGCGGCCAGTGCCGCCATCATGCTGGGCAGGCCACCCGGGGCCGCCTTGAGCAGCAAATCATTCTGCTCGGGCGTCCGCAGCGCCCATCCGGGGTCGATCATGACATCTGGCTCTGCACCCGGCGCTAGAGCGCCGTCCTCAGCGCCAGCGCCGCCTGCTGGCCCACCTCGACCGCCTCGAAGGTGGCGCCCGCGATGCCCTGCGCGCCGGCAAACATGCCACGCTGGGTGGTGTGTTCGGCGATGGACCCGACGTAGGCGGCCCCGGCGGCCCGCAGGGCGTTGGCGAAGGCGATCGACGTGACGTCGCCCGCCATCTCCAGGATGCCGATCAGGGCCGCTGACGAAGCGCCCACGCTGGCCCCCTGGGCGGCGCTGACGCCTGCCTCGGTGGCCGAGGACAGTCCGACCATGGACGGTGTGACCTCGAATAGGGGGTTCGACATGGTGTCACCTCTCTTGTTGTTGCTCGGCGGGTTACGTGGCCCGTCAACTGCGGTATTGACTGAGCCTAAGTTGCACTCGGTGGTGGTCCGGACACTTTTTCGGTGGCCCCGACGGTGCCGGTATCGGGCTGGCCGACCAGGATCCCTTCGATCTCGCCCTCGGTGGAAACCAGCTGCCCGCGGCCGGGTGGCAACTGTTGAGCCGAGATCCGGCCGTAGACCTTGACCACGGTCGGGTCGTTGTCCATGAACAACGTCGGCGTCCGCGAACTCGTCAGCCGTTGCAGCAGCGGGTTCATCGCCGACGAGCCCACCCAGTTCCCCGGCAAACGTGAAGCGATGACGTGTAGGCCGACCTCGCGGCTGCGCTCGATCAGCGGCAGCAGCGGCGCAATGGCCGCGGGCTTCCCGAGCACCGCACCGTTGGGACGCAGTTCCTGTTCGTCGTCGATCAGTACGAAGTAGTGCGGGCCCTGCCATGACGTGCGGGTCAGCAACTCCTCCTGGCTCAGCCCCGACGGCGGGAGCCGGTCCTGAAGTTCCGCGGCGACCGATTCGAGCACCTGGTCGACGTCCTCGGCGGTGTAGGCGTACGCGCGCACGTGCGGACCCTGCACCTTGCCGATCAGGCTGGTCTTGGGGTCGATGATGAAGATTTGAGCCTGCTCGGGTGACAGCGTCGTCATGATCGACTGCCCGACCGCGGCCAGCGTGGAAGTCTTGCCGCAGCCCTGCCGACCGACCACCAGCAGGTTCGGCGTCACTCGGGAATTCAGGCTGACCGGTTGCAGAGCAGTCTCCCCGAGCCCGAAGGGAATGTTCCACGGATCGACGGCCGCAGGCAGCGCGCGGTGCGCGGCGACGAGCTCGCCCAGCGGGATGCGGTCCGGCAGGCGTACGAGCGCCTCGACGCGGTCGGCTCCGGTGACGCCGGCGATCACCCGACCGACCTGGCGGGTCCCGACGCGCTCGCCGGCGGGCCCGGTGATCTCCGGAATACCCACCAGCAGTTCGTGACTGGTCCGGGTGATGCCGAACCCGGGACGGTCCAGCACCCGGCGGGCGGCCTTGCGGTGCTCGATACCGGTGTTCATCGCGGTCTCGTCGGGGTTGCTCAGCCGCAACTCGATTCGGGCGTTCGACACCCCGACCAATGCTTGGCGCTGCCCGACCAGCCAACCGGTCGCGCTGGTCATCACGTGCACGCCGTAGGACAGGCCCTGGCGCGCCAGCGCGATGACCCGATCCCCGACGGCCATGTCCTTCTCGTAGAGGTCACCGAAGTTGTCGACCACCAAAAACACGTCGCCGAACTTGTCATCGGGGTCGGTCCCGCCGCCCCCGGCCGAACCGAAGCGGCGCTCCCGGAACTCCGAGATGTCGATCTGGTAGTGCTTGAACGCGGCCTCGCGCGCCCGGATCAGCCCCTCGATGGTGGCGATCGTGCGCGAAACACCCTCGGTGTCAGTCACACCGACCACCCCGGCGACATGCGGCAGGTCCTCGATGGCGTACAGCGTCGGGCCGATGCAGAAGAACGTCACCCGCTCGGGCCGGTACATCAGCGCGGCCGACATCATCAACGTCATCAGCGTGGAGGACTTCCCGCGCTGCGCGGTCCCGACGACCATGACGTTGTCCATCTCCACGTCGAGCACGTGCACCGTCTGCTCGTGATCCTCCGGGATGTCGACCACGCCGATGGGGATCACCAGCCCCGGGTTCTGGCCATAGTCGACATGCCACGGGCGGCCCCGGTAGCGCTGCACCAGCGCGTCGGCACACTCCGATTCCTCCAGCGGCGGCAGCCAGATCCGGTGCGGCGGCCGGGCGGGATGGGCCAGCAGCGAGTCGCGGATGACCTCCAGCAGCTTCTTCTTCTTGAAACCGTCGGCGTGATAGAGGAACTCGTCGGGCTCCTCCGGCTCGTCGGCCACGGCCAGCGCCGCGCTGTCCTCCTCGGACAGCGGTTGGTACTCCCAGGTCAGCGCCAGCGGTTGGCGGAAGCTCAGGTCGATCGTCTTGCCCACCGTGCTGGCCTTCTTGGGCAGCACGTACGGCGCCGACACGTAGAAGCAGCGGAACTGTTCGAGATCTCGGGGCCCGACCTTCAACAGCGCGTAGCCGTTCTTCTGCGACGGCAGGTGCAGCGCAGCGTCGCTGCCGATCACATCGCGGGAGTCCTCCGCGGTCTCGGCGCGCAACGCCACCCGAAACGCGATGTTGCTCTTGGCCTTACTCAGCGAGGACAGATCGAGCCGCTGCCCACCGAGGGTGAAGAACACGTTACAGCCGCGGCCCTCCTGCCCGATGTGGATGACCAGGTCGATCCAGTCCTGATGGTGGTGGAACAGTTCGAGGTACTCGTCGATGATGACCAGCAGGATGGGAACGGGTTCCAGGTCGCGGCCCGCCAACCGCATCTCCTCGTACTCGTTGGCGTCGCGGGCGCCGGCCTCCTTGAACAGCCGGTAACGGCGGGCGATCTCACCGTTGATCGCCTTGCGCATCCGCTCGGCGAGATGACGGTCATCCTTGCCGAGGTTCGACAACGAGCCCGCCACGTGCGGCAGACCCTCGAGGTCCTGGGCCGCGGACTCGAACTTCATGTCGACGAAGATGACGATGAATGTCTCCGGCGAGTGCGTCAGCGCGATGCCGTTGCACAGCGACAGGAAATACTCCGACTTACCCGAACCGGATGTCCCGATCACCACGGAGTGGAAGCCGTATCCGCCGAAGTCCTTGGCGCGCAAGATGATGTGCTCGAGGTCGCCGTTGGGGCGGACACCCACCGGCACCATGCCCCACTTCGGGTCGCCGCGACCGCGCCGCTCGGCCCACAGCCGGTCCACCTCGAGCTTGCGCGGGTCGTTGATACCCAGCAGGCGCAACAGCTCGCCGCCCTGGCTGTCCATCTCCGAGAGCTCCCCGGCGGTGGTGGGCGACCACCGCGCGATGGCCCGCGCGTAGCGGTCCGCCGTGCTTTCGGCCAGCATGTCGGCCGCGGCGTAGAAGGCGTCCCGGTGCCGCAGGCGGCCCTCGCGCAACTCGAAGCGTTCATCCACGTCGGTGAAGCCCACGCCGACGCCGGGGCGGGTCGCCAGCCGCAGCACCGTGATCCCCGCCATGCCCTTCTGGCCCGTGATGCCCTCCCACTGTTCGGGAGTCCCGACGTTGTCGTCGATGATCACCCAGTGCGGGCCGAGCACACCGCTTCCGGTGCCCTCCATCGGCGAGGGCATCGACAGCGGGCTGCTACCCGACGGCGGCGCCCACGGTCCTCGGCCCTTGCGGTGCAGTTCGGCGTCCAGTGCGACCTCGAGATCCATCGGCGAGGCGAACATCAGCCGCCGCAGACCGCAGGCGTCGAACATCTCGTCGTGCTGGTTGTGCGGCAGCCACACCAACCACTGCCAGGCCTCGGGGTGGCGGGTGACCACCATGATCTTCAGGTCCCCCGGGCTGTGGTACACGGCCAGGGAGCACAGCACCGCACGCATCACGGCGTGCAACTCGCCCATGTCGTCGCCGAGGAAGCTGAAGCCGGGTTTCGAGCGCAGGCTCAGCACCTTGCCGATACCGCGAATCTTGCTCTGTTCCAGGATGAAATCGCGCAGCGCGCGGCCGGTCACCGGTTCGAGTTCCTCGCCGACGGGCACCTCCGGCCACTGCAGCGAGACCGCGGACTCGTTCGACTGCTGGACCCCGATCCCCAACCGAACGTCGAGGAAGTCGTCGTCAGCGGCACGCCGCTCCCACATCCGGGGACCGCCGATCACGGTGTCCAACTGTTGCGGGTCGCCGTGTACGAACAGCTGGCTGCGGCGCTGGTCCTGCGCCGCGCGCTGGATCTCGTCGCGGTCCTCGTCGAGTTGGCGCATGTAGATCCGGCGCTGCTTCTCCTGCTCGCCCCAGGTCATCTTGCGGCCGCGCCCGAACCGGCCGCTGAACATCATCGCGGCGAACGCCACCAACCCGATCATCGGGAAGAACCCGCCGCGCATCGACCGGACGCCGGAGGTGTACATCACGACGAGCGTGCCCAGGATGCCCACCAGCAGCGCGGGGATCGCGATCATCAACAGGATGTTGCGCGGTTCCCGCTCGGGAAGTTCCAGCGGCGGGTTGACCGCGACCCGCGCCGGCGGCACCGACGGCGCGGGCTTGCGCGGCGCGCGAACGAAACCCCTCTTGGACATCGACTAGCCTCCCACTGCCGCAACTCGTGCTGCCGTTCCGCCGCCGGGCAGGGTGTCCCTGACCAGCAACGCGTCCTCGCGACTGATCGCCGGGCCCGCCGCGAACGTACGCACGATCGGCCACGGCGCCTGTACCGCGACGGCCGGGTTCAACCCGATGGCATTCAATGTTTCGTTGTCCCAACTGATTCCGTATCGCACACCCTGCGGGGAGATCCAGTACAGGCTCTCCCGGGTATCCGAGGTGACGACGCCACTGGTGGTCGCGACGAAGTTGGGCGCACCCGGCAGCAACAGCGTCTGATCGGCCACCACCGAGTCGGGATGGCGGTCGTCGCGCACGAGCTGGACCAGATGCGAATCCATGCTCGGCGACACCGGCAGGCCCTTGCCGCTGTACACCGTCACCGTCGCCTGGCGGTCAGTCGACATCTTCTCCCAGCCCACGCAGGTCACCGGATTGGCGTCGGTGTCAACAAAGTTGAGTCGGCTGCTCGGATAGAAGCCGATGTTGAGGCTATCGACGTCGGGGATGCCGACCAGCTTGTCCGGGGTGACCAACACCGGCGCGGTCGCGGTCTGCGATACCGCGGTCCGCAGCAGATCGGCAACGAACGCGCTGATCTGCTGCACCCCTTCCGGGAGCAGCACGTAGAAGCCGCTGATCGTGCCGGCGGCATCCTTGCTCTGCAGCACCGTGCCGACGGCGACACCAGGCAGCCACCGCGACGGCCGGTCGAGTTCCGGGATCGGTGGAACGACAATGGGTTCGGTGGCAGGCAGCGCGTCGAACAGCGCGTTCGACATCGCTACCGGTTGGGTCTCGCCGGGGTCGAGGCCCAGGTTGAAGGTCAGCGAACGGTCCCGCGGATCGATGCGGGACCGTTGCCCGTTCCAGAGGATGTAGGTGGCGCCGCCGTGGGTCGCCAGCACGGCCTGGTCCGGCCCCATCGGCGCGGCGCGCCCGGACCGGGACAGCTGGCCCGCGATCGAGGTCACCACCGGACCTGCAGCGGTATTGCGCGCGGCAGCGGTGTCACACACCGACCATGCTGAGACGCCCCCACCGGTGACCGAAAGATCGTCCGGGGCACCGGGGATACCGATCCGCGGACCGGTCGGAAACTTCTCGATCTCAGCGGATTTCACCCACGCTGGGGCGGCGTTGGACCCGGTGGCCAACCGCGCCGAGGTCAAGTTCAGCGCCGGGTACAACCGGCCGTCGAGCTTGGCGTAGACCGCGCCGGTGTCGCGATTGCCGATGATCGCGGATTCGCCGACCAGACCCGCCGGTTTCAGCAGATGGAGCAACGCCATCCAACCGACGCCGATCAAGACAAATACGATCGAAAGTGCCAGTGCAGCATGATGTTTGCGGTCATCGTGCTTCATCCGCACCGAGAACCGCGTGATCGCCGCTTTCAGCCTCCTGTTGTAGAACAGGTGGCCTGAATTCTGGTCCCGGTTGGACAGATTCAGCGGCACGGTGGAAGTCCTTTCGGCGGGCGACCCGCATCCCCTCGCACCGAATGCGTCGACGGCGCTTCGGCTGTGCCTTCACGATATCGGCGCCCGGACCCCCTCAATGACACCAATTTCTGGGCCCGAAGACTGTCCCCGGGCCGCACTCCATCGCGGTACGCGTCGCGCTGGGTGCCCATCAGTGCAGGCTGCCGCCGTATCGGGCGGCGTTGTCGGCCACCGCCTCGTCTCGAAGCGCCGCGAACGCCAAGTTCAGACGTTCCGCGAGCTCGGTGTGGGAGTACTCGGTAGCCCGAGGGTGCAGGCTCAATTCCACGAGCCTCCCGTCGGCGTTGGCAACCGCATGAACGTCCCCCAAATCAACGGCGAATGTAATTCGCTCGGCCTCATCCACGAGCGCTTCCCATTTGTCTGCTGCGTCGCTCAACTCGCGGAGAACTGCTTCGACGAGAACCTTGTCAGCGCGCTCTTCCGCGCCTCTGGCCCCCGACACGGAAGACAGTATGTGGAACTTGTCCAGCAACGTCAATTCACTCGTTAAGAGTTTGCCCCAGAAGGCAACAGCAGCACCACAATTAGGGCTGCTGTCCCCAGCCACCGTCTTTCGCTGCCGTCAATTCGATGTACCAGGCAAAATGGTAGTTTGCGGCCACCTGATCCCCGCTGGCGATCGCCTCGGTGGCGGCCAACAGCAGACAATTGCAAAACAACCGGTCCCCGACGTCGGGATACTGCGAAAACACCTGGTAACGCGCGGTATCGAGGTGCACCCGGAGCACGTCGAGTTCGGCATCGACAACGCCGGTCCCGGCAGCGCCCGCTTTGGCCATGGTGTGCGCCATCCGGGGCAACCCATCGCGCCAATGCGTCGCCTCCGCGAGCCGCCAACCAAGGTCCGGCACGGCCTCGAGCCGGCGCACATCGGGGTCAGAGTCGGTCACGTCGAGATCGGTCGGCGGCGCGAACCCGTCCCCCGGGCGATAAGTCAACCTATGTTCAGTGGGGCCCATGATGCTGTTGAGATTTTCCCGACGGCGTTGCGGGACTAGCAGTTCCACGCCCGCGGGCAAGCTCACGCCGGGCGGGATCCAGCCGTGGGCGAGGTCGGTGGTCAACACCGTGGATCCATCGAGCCGGTCGCCGACCGCCCACGCCAGACCCGGCTCCTGACGGGCGACGAAGGTGAGCAGCCGTCGCAGCCGGCTGTCGGCCGATTCGACCTGCGTGGCCGCGGCGGGTTTCTCGCGATGGCGCACAAGCGGCGGTGCCGGCGACGGGGGCGGGGGCGGGGGCGGCGACTCTGCCGACTGGGGCGGGGGCGGCGACACTGGCGACTGGGGCCGTGTCGGCGGCTCCGATGGCGGCGGTGTCGGCGGCTCCGTCGACGGGGATCGTTCCGGCGGCTCCGGTGTGGACACCGACTCGGTCACGGGCTCCGGCATGACTGTCGGTTCACCTGCGTCCCAGCTGTTTTCGATTGTCTCAGGTTCGGTAGTCGGCACATCGGCGACCACCTCGTTCCGCGCAGCGGGGGCCGGCGCGGGCGCATCGCGGTGCTCGATGACCACCGTCGGCTCCGGGTGAGCGCGGCGCACCACCCGGGTGGGCTCCTCGGGAACCTCGCCGAGGCTCAGGTATTCGGGCCGAAAACCCAAGGGCTCCTGGCGCAAATGCCGGATGGTGGACTCGACCCGAAGTACCGCGAACGCGCGGGCCACGTTGATGACCCGGGCCTCCTCGGTCTGACGGGCGGACTCGGCGAGACCCACCTCGTTGATCTCCCGCAGCTTCTGGTTGGCCGAGTCGGCAATGCGGTGCAGATCTTTACGGAGATACTCTGCCAGGGAGTCGGTTTCGGGACTGGGCTGGTTGAGTTCGGCAGGCCATAGACCACCGAGCACCCACGGGGTGCAGTCCACCGGGGTGCGGAACGCGGGCACCGACAACGCCTGCTCGGTCGCCCTGCGCATGCGCCGGCGCGCACTCCTCCTGCCGAAGATCGCCACCCGGCAATCGTACTGGCGTCCCGGCTCGGGTCACTTCACAGTTTTCCGGAGGTGAATTGTGCGCCCCGATCCGTCTCGGTAACGTCGCGCACATGGCAGATTCGCTGCTTCAGCAGCAACTGGACGAGGTTCGCGCGCTGCTCGCCCAGGCCCGCGAACTGTTCGGGGAGAATCCCGTCGAGCCGCCCAGCGCCATCGTGCCGCCGCCGGACACCGTGCAGAAGTGGGTGCACTGACCCGGTTTGCCACGTTGTTCAAGACACCGCGTTGTTCAAGACGCCGCGTTGTTCAGGTCTCGGTGGCCAGCCGGTGCTCTCCCAGTTGCTCGATGGCCTGCACCAGATCCGCGGGGCCGGGAATCTCGTCGGACGGCGTATGTCCCGCGGCAATGATCTCGCCGCGCACCTCCAGCAGTGCTTTCAGATGCGACACGTCGGCCGTGCGCAGTATGGCCTCGGCCAGGGTCTGGGCATCGGTCGACATCGCGGGCTCCGCCAGCACCACGCTGTGCAGGTAGCCGCCCCGACAACTGCGGAACATGATGTGTCCGCTCGGGTGGACGGCATCGAAGTCGGGATTGGGATCCGCGGTCACTGCGGGTCCCGCACCGCGCGGATCTGCTGCACAGCGTCCTGTTCCCCGGTCTCCCAGCTGGCCACCGCGTGCTCGAGATAGCGCGCCATCTCAACGTGGTCGTCGGCCTGCTGCTCGTAGCAGGCGCGGCGTTGTTCCAGTAGGGCACGGCCGGCTTCGCGCAGGTCGGCGAAAATCGGTCCCAACGAGTCGAGGCTCTGCTGAATGTCGTGGTGAGTCTGCGGAACCACGCGCAGGTGCTCGGCGGCCAGGGCGTGCTGTGCGGCCGCCGCACGAAGGTTGTCGAGGTCGACGTTGATCTCCATCAGCTACTTCCTATCGTGCGGGCTCGGCCGGCGCGGCCGGGCGGGTCGGTGCGGGTGCATCAGAGCTGTTCGGTGTCGTGGCCGACGGCGCGGTCTCCCCGGCTGCGGCCGGCGGATGCAGCCAGCCTAGGAAACTGGGCCCGCTGATGGCAGAGACCGGGCGGATCTGACCGTCGAGCAGCGCGCGGTCCCGGTCGAGGGCCAACGCCTGGCGATCGGTGAACATCGCGACGTCCCCGGTGTCGACCCGGGCCGGATCCACCGGATGCGGCACCGGGGTCCCGGGCGGCGGGACCACGAGGTCCTCCCGTTGGAAGGCCTCTCCGATCGGGGTGCCCGCCAGGGCCGCGGTGAGCACCCGCGCCAGCGCCGGTGTAGGCGCGGTGATCTGCTCCCCGCCGGGCAGTTTCACGACGGTGGATTCGGGCTTCTCAGGGGCGGCGCCCTCATCGTCCTCCTCGGTGCCACCCTTCTCCGGGTCGGGGGTGTCTTGCTCGGTGGCGATGTCGTCGCCGGCGTCGAGCGTGGGCTCGGCGGCCAGCGCAGCCTCCTCGGCCGCCAGCAGATCCGCCAGGCTGAGCCCGTCGTCGCGCACCGCGCCGCCGCCGGGCAGGGGCAGGCCGGTCGGGGC
>JAEWRC010000192.1 GCA_023460175.1 Actinomycetes bacterium | reverse complement strand
AGGTCAAGATCCGGGGTTACCGCATCGAGTTGGGTGAGGTGCAAACGGCGTTGGCCCGGCTGGACGGGGTCGATCAGGCGGTGGTGATCGCCCGCGAGGACCGCCCGGGTGACAAGCGGTTGGTCGGTTATGTCACCGGGACGGTGGACCCGGCCGCGGCCCGCACCGCGCTGGCTGAACGCCTCCCGGCCTACATGGTGCCCGCCGCCGTCGTGGTGCTGGGAGCCATCCCGTTGACCGTCAACGGCAAGCTCGACCGCCGCGCCCTGCCCGCGCCCGAATACCACACCGGCGCAGGCGAATACCGGGCCCCCACCAATGCGGTCGAGGAGATCCTGGCCAGCATCTACGCCCAGGTCCTGGGTGTCGAGCGGGTCGGGATCGACGACTCGTTCTTCGACCTCGGGGGCGACAGCATCCTGTCGATGCAGGTGGTGGCCCGAGCCCGGGCCGCCGGTGTGCAGTGCCGGCCCCGGGATCTGTTCGTCGAGCAGACCGTGGCCAGGCTGGCCCAGGTCGCGGTCGTGGCCGACGGCGCCGACGGCGAGCCCGACGACGGCACCGGACCGGTGGTGGCCACCCCGATCATCCGGTGGCTCAACGGTGTTGACGGCCCGGTCGACCAGTTCAACCAGACCCTGGTGTTGCAGGCACCCGAGGGTGTCACCGAGACCGACGTGCACGTTGTGGTGCAGGCGCTGCTGGATCGGCACCCCACCTTGCGGCTCCGGGTCGAGCAGAGCGCGGCCGACGGTGATGATTGGTCCCTGCAGGTGCCCGAGGTGGGTGCGGTGCAGTCCGCGGACTGCGTGGTCACCGTCGAGGCGCTCTCCGATGAGGCGGTGGCCGCGGCGCGGTCCCGGCTGGATCCGGGCGCCGGTGCGATGGTCAGCGCGCTGTGGGTACCCGAGGACCGTCAGCTGGCGCTGATGATCCATCACCTGGCCGTCGACGGGGTGTCGTGGCGGATCCTGTTGGAAGACTTGAACATCGCCTGGGCCCAGCACCACGGCGGTCAGCCGGTGTCGCTGCCGGCCGGCGGCACGTCGTTCGCGCGGTGGAGCGCGCTGTTGGCGGACTACGCCACCGATCCCGCCGTCGTCGCGACCGCCGACGCCTGGCGCGAGGTCGCGGCCGCCCCGGCGGCGCTGCCGTCCCCGGAGCCGGGCGTGGACACCTACGCCACCGCCGGGCAGTTGACCGTTTCGCTGGACGCCGCGACCACCCGCCAGTTGCTCGGGGAGGTACCGGCGGCGTTCCACGCCGGGGTCCAGGACATCCTGCTCATCGCGTTCGGCCTGGCCTGGTCCGAATTCCTCGGCGATACCGGGCCGATCGGCATCGACGTCGAGGGCCACGGCCGTTCCGAGGAACTGCTCGGCGCCAACGTCGACCTGTCCCGCACCGTCGGCTGGTTCACCACCAAGTACCCGGTCGCCCTGGCGGCCGGACAGCTGAGCTGGGACCAGGTGAGCAGCGGTGCCACCTCGTTGGGGACGGCGATCAAGGAGATCAAGGAGCAGCTGCGCGCGCTGCCCGACGGCCTGACCTACGGACTGCTGCGCTACCTGAATCCGGAAGTCGAGCTGACCGGCACCGACCCGAGCGTCGGCTTCAACTACCTCGGCCGGCTGGGCGCCGGGGCCACCGACCTGTCCGAGGAACTCTGGCGCCTCGACCAGGATGCGTTGGCCCAGACCGGTGCGGCCTCGGCGGTGCCCATGCCGCTGATGCACACCGTGGACCTCAACGCCGGCACCCTCGACACCGACGACGGCCCGGTCCTGCAGGCCGGCTGGACCTACGCCCGCTCGGTGATGGGCGAAGATCAGGTCGCCACGCTGAGCCGGCTGTGGTTCGAGGCGCTGACCGGCATCTGCGCCCACGTGCGCAGCGGCGGCGGCGGATTCACGCCGTCGGACCTGCTGCCGGCCCGGGTCACCCAACCCCAGATCGACGAGTTGGCCGAACAGTTCCGGATCGCCGACATCCTGCCATTGACGCCGGTCCAGCAGGGGCTGCTGTTCCATTCGACGTTCGCGCGCGGCACCGACAACGACGTGTACGCCGTGCAATTGGACATCACGGTGACCGGCGTGCTCGATCAGCATCGCCTGCGCGACGCGCTTCGCACCGTCGTCAACCGGCACCCGAACCTCGCGGCCCGATTCAGCGACCAGTTCGGCGAACCCGTCCAGATCATCCCGGCCGAACCGATGATGGCCTGGCGCTACCTGGATCTGCGCGGCGACGACCTGACCCCCGACGACGAGGTGCAGCAGTTGTGCGCCGCCGAGCGCGCCGCGGTGTGCGACCTCGCCGAACGGCCCACCTTCCGGGCCGCGCTGATCCGGACCGCGGGCAACCAGTACCGGTTCGTGCTGACGTTCCACCACATCGTGATCGACGGGTGGTCGCTGCCGATCCTGCTGCAGGAGGTCTTCGCCAGCTACTTCGGGCAGCGGCTGCCGGCACCGACCCCGTATCGGAACTTCGTCGCGTGGCATTCGGCGCAGGACCGCGCCGCCGCGCAGGAGGCCTGGCGCACGGCGCTCGAGGGCTTCGAGACGCCGACGCTGGTGGCCGCACCGGGGGCCGCCGGACCGCGGGGCGTCGAATCCTATCGGATGTCCGCCGAGACCACTCGGGCCCTCGGTGAGCTGGCCCGATCGCAGCGCACCACCGTCAACACCGTGCTGCAGGCCGCGTGGGCGCAACTGCTGATGACCATGACCGGCCGGCGCGACGTGGCGTTCGGCACCGCGGTATCCGGCCGACCGGCGGACATGGCCGGCGCCGATTCGATTGTCGGGCTGCTGATCAACACCGTGCCCGTGCGGGCCCGCACCACCGCCCACACCACCGTGGCGGATCTACTCGGTCAGCTGCAGCTCGGGCACAACGACACCCTCGAGCATGAACACCTGGCGCTCAACGACATCCACCATGTCTCCGGGCACGACCAACTGTTCGACACGTTGTTCCTCTACGAGAGCTACCCGATCGATACCAGTGCGTTCACGGGTGTGCAGGAACTGGCGGTCACCGACTTCACCAACCGGGAGTACAACCACTACCCGCTGTCGGTGATGGCACTGCCGGGACACGAACTGGGCCTGCGCGTCGAGTTCGACACCGGCGCCTTCGACACCGCCACCGTCGAAACGCTCATCGAGCGGTTCCAGCGCGTGCTGGCCGCCATGGTCGAGGACCCCGCCCGCCGACTCTCGACGCTGGATCTGCTCGACGACGGCGAGCGCGGCCGACTCGACGGCTGGGCCAACCGCGCGGTGCTGACCGAAGCGGCGACCGCCCCGATGTCGATCCCGGCGGCCTTCGCCCGGCAGGTGGAGCGCGACCCCGCCGCGGTGGCACTGGCGTTCCAGGACAGCGAACTGACCTACGCGGAACTCGATCTGGCCGCCACCGAGTTGGCCAACCTGCTGACGGTGTACGGCGCCGGGCCCGGAGAATCGGTGGCGCTGCTGCTGCCACGCTCCGCCGATGCCATCGTCGCGATCCTCGCGGTGCTCAAGACCGGCGCGGCCTATCTGCCGATCGACCCGGCCGTACCGCCGGCGCGGCTGGAGTTCATGCTGGCCGACGCCGCCCCGATCGCGGCGCTCACCACCACCGAACTTCGCTCCCGCCTGGACGGTTCGGATGTGGCGGCCGTCGAGATCGATGACCTGCCGCCGGCCGCGATGTATCCGCACACCACCCTGGTGATGCCGGAGAGCGACGACATCGCCTATACGATCTACACCTCCGGGACCACCGGCACGCCGAAGGGCGTTGCCGTCACCCACGGCAACGTGACCCAGGTCCTCAGCGCGCTGCATGCCGACCTGCCCGCAGGCCCGGGACAGGTGTGGTCCCAATGGCATTCGCTGGTGTTCGACGTGTCGGTGTGGGAGATCTGGGGTGCGCTGCTGCACGGCGCGCGCCTGGTGATCGTGCCGGAATCGGTGGCCGGATCACCGACCGATCTGCACGACCTGCTGGTCGCCGAGAACGTCAGCGTGCTGTACCAAACCCCGTCCGCGGTGGGGATGTTGTCGCCGGAGGGCCTGGACAACACCACCTTGGTGGTGGCCGGTGAAGCCTGCCCCACCGAGGTGGCGGATCGCTGGGCGCCGGGCCGCGTGATGATCAATGCCTACGGCCCCACCGAGGCCACGATCTACGCCGCGATGAGCGCGCCGCTGACGGCGGGCGCGGGCGTCGTACCCATCGGGGCACCGGTCCCCGGCGGTGCGACCTTCGTCCTCGACGAGTGGTTGCGGCCCGTTCCGGCCGGCGTGGTCGGAGAGCTGTATCTCGCCGGCCGCGGGATCGCCGTCGGTTATGCGCGCCGCTCCGGCCTGACGGCGTCGCGGTTCCTGGCCTGCCCGTTCGGTGCGCCGGGTGACCGGATGTACCGCACCGGCGACCTGGTCCGCTGGGGCGACGACGGCCAGTTGCAGTACCTCGGTCGCGCCGATGAACAGGTCAAGATCCGCGGCTACCGCATCGAACTCGGCGAGATCCAAGCCGCCCTGGCCGAGGTGGACGGTGTCGAACAGGCAGTCGTGCTCGCCCGGGAGGATCGCCCCGGCGACAAGCGTCTGGTCGGATACATCACCGGCACAGCCGATTCCGCCCACGCCCGCACCGTACTGGCCGATCGGCTGCCGGCCTACATGGTCCCGACGGCCATCGTGGCGCTCGACACCGTGCCGCTGACGGTCAACGGCAAGCTCGATCGGCGCGCCCTGCCGGCGCCCGAGTACCAGAGCACGGTGCAGTACCGCGCCCCAGAAACCGCCGCCGAGAAGACCATTGCCAGGACCTTCGCCGAGGTGCTGGGGATCGAACGGGTCGGGGTTGACGACTCCTTCTTCGACCTGGGCGGCGACTCGATCTCCGCGATGCGGGTGATCGCCGCGGTGAACACCGCGCTCGACGCGCACCTGGCGGTGCGGATGCTGTTCGAGGCGCCAACGGTGCACGGACTGACCCGGCAGTTGGAGCGAGGCACGAACTCGGACACCGCGGTCGGACCCGGCGGGGTGAGTTTCGCCTCGGTGCACGGCGAGGGCGCCGACGAGGTCCGGGCCGACGACCTGAAGCTGGACAAGTTCATCGACGCCGCCACCCTGCGCACGGCGACGACACTGCCCCGACCGACCGGCCACGTCCAGACGGTGTTGCTCACCGGCGCCACCGGATTCCTCGGCCGCTACCTGCTGTTGGAGTGGCTCGGCAAGCTGCGCCGCTCCGATGACCGGGTCATCTGCCTGGTGCGCGGCAAGTCCGATGCGGACGCACGCCGACGGCTCGAGGCGACCTTCGACTCGGATCCGACCCTGCGGCGGCACTTCGACGAACTGGCGGCCGGCCGCTTGCAGGTCATCGCCGGCGACAAGGGCGAGCCCAACCTCGGGTTGGACGAACCGACCTGGCAGCAGCTCACCGAGAGCGTCGACCTGATCGTCGATTCCGCGGCGTTCGTCAACAGCGTCCTGCCCTACAGCGAGCTGTTCGGCCCCAACGTCGTCGGAACCGCCGAACTGATCCGGTTCGCACTGACCACCAAGCTCAAGCCCTACAACTTCGTCTCGACCTCAGATGTGGGGCGGCAGGTCGAACCGTCGCGGTTCATCGAGGACGCCGATATCCGCGCGATCAGTTCCACCCGCACGGTGGAGGCCAGCTACGCCAACGGTTACGGCAACAGCAAATGGGCCGGTGAGGTCCTGCTGCGCGAGGCCCACGACCACTGCAAGCTGCCGGTGGCCGTCTTCCGCTCCGGGATGATCATGGTCGACTCGATCTACCCGGGCCAGGTGAACGTCGCCGACACCGTCTCGCGCATGGTGCTCAGCATCGTCGCCACCGGCGTCGCACCGGAGTCGTTCTACCAACTCGGTGCCGACGGGGCGCGTCAGCGCGCGCACTTCGACGGACTGCCAGTCGATTTCGTGGCGCAGGCGATCACCGCGCTGGGCTGGCAAGTGGCGCGATCGGCGACCGCCGGCGGATCGGCGGAGTTCGAGACCTACCACGTCATGAACCCGCACGACGACGGGATCGGCATCGACACCTACATCGACTGGCTCGTCGAGGCCGGCTACCCGATCGAACGGGTGTCGGACTTCGGCGAGTGGTTGCGGCGCTTCGAGGCCGGTCTGCGTGCCCTGCCGGAGAACCAACGGCAGAACTCGGTGCTGCAGATGCTGACGATGCTCCAGCAGCAGGCCGGTGACCTGCAGGCGCCGGAGCCGACGCGCGGGTCCTACGCCCCGGCGGTGCGCTTCCGCGCCGCGGTGCAGGAGGCGAAAGTCGGCGCCGATAACGACATTCCCCACATCGGACCGAAGAACATCGTGAAATATGTAACGGACCTGCAACTTCTCGGGTTGCTGCCCGAGACGGAGGAGACCGGTCGAACAAGTGAGCACGGGTAGTACGTAACGGAATGCGAGTGATCGAAGGGGGTGATGGCCTTGTGGGCTGATGTTCTGGGACTGGCGTTTCTGGTGGCACTCAACCCGTTACTGCTTGCCCTCATCTTGGTTATTCTGACCCGGCCCCGCCCGGTGGCGAATCTGTTCGGCTACTGGGTGGGATGTCTGCTGGTCAACGTGCCGCTGTGGGTGGGTGCGCTGCTGGCCCTGCACCTGGTCCCGTCGTTCGAATCCTTTGCGCTGGCGTTGGCGGCCCCGGACCCGACTTCGGGCATCCAGCCGATGAAGGTCGGCATGGGGGTCTTCGCCCTGGTGATCGCCGCCGTGATGGTCACCCGCAGACGGATGCGACAACGGGAGAAGGAGCCGGCGTTGGTCGGTGCGGCCGGAGCCGGTTCCACGCCGGGCTCGGACGCCGATGCTCCGGATGAGGCCGTGCCCCCGTCGGGCCGCGGTATCAAGGCAATGGTTGCCAGGGCGATCGCAGCGATCCAACGCCTGCTGACCCGCGCCCAGGAGGCCTGGGATGGCGGTGCGGTGTGGGTGTCCGTGTTGTTCGGGCTCGGCTACATCGCTCCGCTCTCGCTTGTCCTGGTGGTGAACACCATGATCGTGGGCTCGGGCGCCCCCCTCGGCACGCAGATCCTCGCCGTGCTGGCCTTTGTCGTCGTGATGCTCGGCGTGCTCGAATTCGTGCTGTGCAGTTGCGTGTTGGCGCCCAACAAGACCCAGGCGGTGCTGCAGCCCGTGCACACCTGGGCCGAGGCGCACCGCACCCACATTTTGGTGGCCTTGTTCGTGGTGGTCGGGATCTGGCAGCTGATCACGGGCGTCGGCCTGCTCTGAGCCGCGGTTCAGCCCGCGGTGATGGCTTGCCTCGTCGTCCCGTCGCTCAAGTGCAGTAGCCGTTCAGACAGTTGTGGCGAGCGGGCAGAGTGTCCTTTTCGATGGCTTCCACGCACCAGCCACAGAGCGGTTGTCCCGATTCTTCACACGCGCACGCCATGATTGCCCTTGCTCTTTGGGGTCGCCGTCCAACTTGCTTCTGCCTGCAGAGTATTCGCTAGCAACTGAGATCGTCCGTCGCGGCGGTGCTCATTCTACTGGCCGGTACCTGCGGAGCTGCTGTGCTGCGGGAAGCCATCCACGAGAGGGGGTTTCGGCACAATCGCGTTTGTTTGCCAGTAGTGCCGGCCGGTGTTGCGCAGAGTGCGCGAACGGTGACCGGCCGCCAAAGCCCCGCGGTGAAACCCCGTATCCGCCCCTCGGCGCGGGCTAATCTGACGCAGCGATAGACCACGCATCGAACGGGGGCAGCAGTGGCACGCAATCTGTTGAACGTCGAGAAGCTCCAGCGAAACGCGCCGGACCTGCGTCGCAAATTCCAGACAGCGGAACCGTTTTCGCACCTGGTAGTCGACGATTTCCTCCGGCTCGCTCGCTCGTCCGTCGAGGCCTTCCCCGACAGTTCCTGGCCGTCGTGGAATGACGTGGACGACGGCTACATCCGGAACAAACGCTTCTGCTTCGACATCGACCGCATCCCGGAGCCGTTCACCACGCTCATCCGGGAACTCAACGAACCGCCGTTCCTGCGGGTGCTCGAGGAGATCACCGGCATCGACAAACTCCTGCCCGATCCCTACCTTTTCGGGGGCGGCCTGCACCTCAGCGGCCCCGGCGGCATCCTCACCCCGCACACCGATTTCCACTACCACCGTGCGTTGAACCTCTACCGGCGGATCAACATCATCGTCTACCTCAACGAGGACTGGTCGCTGGACGACGGCGGCTGCCTGTCGTTCTACGACCAAAGGGGCGAGGCCGTGCAGACCGTGTTCCCCGAGTGGGGCACCGCCGTCATCTTCCGCACCGACGATCGGTCGGTGCACGGCTACACCGTGCCGGTCGCCG
>JAEWRC010000191.1 GCA_023460175.1 Actinomycetes bacterium | reverse complement strand
GCCGTGCCCCAACAGGCCGCGCCCCAGGCAGTCGTGCCGCAGCAGGCCGTGCCGCAGCAAGCCGTGCCCCACCAACCGGCCGCCCTGCTGGCCGCCCCGGCGGTCCCGACGCTGGCGCCGGCCACCTCCGGGACGCTGCGCGATTTCTTCGCCGAGCAGGGTGTGGCGATGGAAGCCCAGGACCCGCGCGTGTTCGAGGCGTTGCACATCACCTTGCCGATGCCGCCCGGCTGGACGCAGGTGCCCGACCCCAACGTCCCCGACGCGTACGTGGTGATCGCCGACCGTGCCAGCGGCGGCTTGTACACCTCGAACGCGCAGGTGGTGATCTACCGCCTGGTCGGCGAGTTCGACCCGAACGAAGCGATCACCCACGGCTACGTCGACAGCCAGCAGCTGCCGGCCTGGCAGTCCACCGACGCGTCGCTGGCCGAGTTCGGCGGCTTCCCGTCCGCGCTGATCGAGGGCACCTACACGGAAAACGAGCTGCCGCTGAACACCTCGCGCCGGCACGTCATCGCCAGCACCGGGGCCGACCAGTACCTGGTGTCGCTGGCGGTGACCACCTCGGTGCATCAGGCCGTGGCCACCGCGGACGCCACCGATGCGATCGTCAACGGCTTCCGCGTCACCGACCCGGCCGCGCCGACGGCCGCACCCGCACCCGCGGCCCCGGCCCCGGCGGCCGTCGCCCCTGACGTCGCCGCTCCGGCACCCGTAGCGCCGGCCGTTCCCGCGGCCGCGCCGGCCCTGCCCGGGCTGCCCGCAGCCACCGGATAGCGGTAAACGGCGGGTGCCTCGTTAAGGTGGCCCCTATGTTGATCGCCGGAGTGCTGTGCCTGTGCGCGGCCATTGCCTCGGCGGGATTCGGACTGTGGACGCTGACCCGACCCCCCGCCGACGACGTGACCGCCCAGGTCCGACGTGCCGTGGCGCCCACCCAGCTGGCGGCCGCGGTGATGCTGGCCGCCGGCGGCGCCGTCGCGCTGGCCGGCCAGGGTTCGACGACGCTGGTGGTCCTGATCGTCTGCGTGCTCGGCGCCATCGGCACGGTGGCCGCCGGGTCCTGGCAGGGCGCCCGGTTCGTGGTCGCGCACGCCGCCGCGGCCCCGCCGCCAACCGACGACTGTGCCGGCAGCTGCGCGTCCTGCGCGCTGTCCTGCCACTGAGCGGCCCACCATGACCTCGGAGAGCTTCCCCTCGGCGACCACGCTGCCGGCCAAGGACATCGGCCGGCTGCTGCTGCGCTGCGCGGATCGCCCCGGTCTGGTGGCCGCCATCAGCGGGTTCCTGTCCGACGCCGGGGCCAACATCATCTCGCTGGATCAGCATTCGACCACGCAGACCGGCGGCACGTTCATGCAGCGCACCATCTTCCACATGCCCGGCCTGGCCGCCGCCCGCGACGAGCTCGAACGCGAGTTCGCCGCGCGGGTCGCCGACGCGTTCGCGATGGACTTCCGCCTCACCGAGGCCGCCAAACCCAAGCGCGTCGCGATCCTCGCCTCCCGCGAGGACCACTGCCTGCTGGACCTGTTGTGGCGCAACCGCCGCGGCGAGTTGGACATGTCGGTGGCGATGGTGATCTCCAACCATCCCGACCTGGCCGATCAGGTCCGGCCGTTCGGGGTGCCGTTCCTGCATGTGCCCGCCCACAAGGACATTCGCGCCGAGGCCGAGGCGCGCCAACTCGACCTGCTGCGCGGCAACGTCGACCTGGTGGTGCTCGCCCGGTACATGCAGATCCTGTCGGGCCGGTTCCTCACCGAGGTCGGCTGCCCGCTGATCAACATCCATCACTCGTTCCTGCCGGCCTTCGTCGGCGAGGCGCCCTATCGCAAGGCCCGGGAGCGCGGCGTGAAGCTGGTGGGCGCCACCGCGCATTACGTCACCGAGGAGCTCGACGAGGGACCCATCATCGAGCAGGACGTGGTGCGGGTGGACCACCGGCACACCGTCGAGGACCTCCGGCGCCTCGGCGCCGACGTCGAGCGGGTGGTGCTCTCCCGCGCGGTGCTGTGGCACTGCGAGGACCGCATCGTGCAGCACGGGAATCAGACGATCGTCCTCTGAAGTCGCCCGTCAGGCCGACGTGCCGGCCTGCGCGCAGGCCATCTGCACGTCGTGGGTGTCGGTGTTGACCTGAGCGGCCGCGTTGTCGATTCGTTCGCTGCCGCTGCGCACGCCCATCAACAACAGCAGCTTGGTGGCGTGCAGCGACCAGGACCGCATCGGGTCGGCGATCTGCGGTTGCAGCCCCGGAGTGCCCGCCGCGTCCAGCGCCACCCCGGCCGCCTGCCGCAGCGCGGTCCGGCCGACGGTGTTGTTGCTGCGGACCGTCGGGTCCGCGAAGTCCAGGCGGGTATCGCCGAAGGCGACCGAGTCCGCGAAATCGGAGTAGTTCGTCGCCGCGTAGTCCAGGGCCTGCGCGAACTGCTGACAGGCGATCGCGGCCGGTCCGCCCCCCGCGGCCGGCCCGGGCGCCCGCGCATCGACCACCGGTCCCGGCTGCGGGACCTCGTCAGCCGTGGCAGCGGGAGCCAACACGGGACCCAGACCGACGGCGATGACGGCCGCCGGGAGCACGGCCGGAAACCGGAACCGCAACATGTTGCCCCCCTTCGAGATTGAGCGGTACGTGCCGCACCCCGGCTCCCGGGGCGGCGTCGACCAACAGTGAGACTTGCACAGCCTCCCGCACAACCCCGCATTCACGGCCCGCAATTCCACTCAGTAGCAAGAGCATTGGGCGGGCCGCCAAACTGTGGTCTAGTGCTCGCCAACGAAAGCATCCGCTGAATCCGTCACCAGCGCTCGCCCGAACTGCGACTCGCGTCCCACCTGACGCCCGTCAACCCCGGCTGCGCCGCGACGGGTTCGCGTCGCCGTACCCGATTCGAAAGGAGCACCGCAGCATGCTGATTCGACTCGTCGCCTTGACCGCTGCCTGCTTGCTGGTGCCCGTCGCGGTGGGGGCGCCGGCCCTGGCCGAACCGGAGCCACCCGGCCCACCCGTCACCTCGGTCGCCAACGTCGCCCCCGTTCCCGACGGCCCCGTGCCGTCGGCCCCGCCGGGGGTGTTGGAAACCCCCGACGGGTGGACGCTGACGGTGTTCGGCAAGGACGAATCCATGACGCCCGTACCGGCGCTGACCGGCGCGCCGACCTCGCGCGAATACATCGTCAGCGGGACGTTCACCGGCGCCGTGACCGGCGCGAACATCACCAGCCTGACCGGCGGCACGCTCGAGGCCGGCTATCAGATCGGCTGCGGGATCATCCAGGACTCCATCGAGCCGATCATCAACGCCGGCATCGCGCCCGGCTTCGCCCTGCCGTTCCTTGGCGAGGGCGGGATCTTCCCGCTGGTCCTCGGCGCCAGCGCGAGCGTCAACACCAAGATCGCGCTGCGCCCCGGCACCGTCACGACCGTCCCGGTGGGCAAGAAGGCATTCAAGGGCACCGTCCCGCGGATCTCCATCACGGGTCTGCGCATCAAGTTCGACAGCTGCGCCGGCCAGTCCTTCATCCGGTCCTACGCGACCTTCGCGGCGGCCACCGACAACACCAATGACGTCATCACGTACACGGGGGTGACCAAAATTGTTTGATCCCAACCGCTTACGCGTACGGCTTGCCGCAACGCTCGCCGTCGTCCCGATCGCGCTGGCGCCGTCCGCGGCGGCCGAACCACCGCCCCCCGGCGACCCGCTGGTGCAACCGGTGGCCGACGTCGGGCCGCCCCCGGACACCGGCATCGTCGCCTCGGAGGCCCCCGTCGTCGCGCAGACCCCGGACGGCCGCACGCTGACCGTCGCGGCCAAGGACGAGACCCAGTTGCCGATCGCCCCGCTGACCACCGCACTGTCGTCGAGGGCCTGGCTGGTTGGCGCCACCTTCACCGGCGAGGTGACCGGCGACGTCAACGGCGGGACGCTCGAGGTCGGCTACCAGATCGGTTGCGGCCTCCTGCTGGACAAGGGCGTCAAGCTGACCGGTTCGGTGGGCGTCGCCTTCGGCGGGTTCGGTATCGCGACCCCGCAGGGCGACTTCGCCGACGGCGTTGTGGGTTTCCCGATCAACGGCGGCTTCGAAGTGTTCCCCCGCCCCGGTGAGGTCACCAACGTCCCGGTGGACAAGAAGACGTTCAAGGGCACGACCACGCGCGTCACCGTCAAGGACATCCAGATCAAGGTCGACGGTTGCGTCGGCGCCTCCTCGCTGCGGTCGTATGCGATCTTGACCAGTTCCGACACCGATACCGACGACATCGTCGCCTACTACGGCATCCCGAAGGTGTTCTGAGATGGGCCGCCACAGGACACGCGCGGCGGTGGCCGGCCTGCTCGCGCTCGCGGCGACGACCCTCGGCG
>JAEWRC010000190.1 GCA_023460175.1 Actinomycetes bacterium | reverse complement strand
GGCCAGCGCGTAGAGCAGCGCCCCCAGCAGGCCGCCGAACAGCAGCGGCGTCGGCAGCGCGATCGCGATGAACCCCAGCGAGACGACCGCGACGGCGACGAGCAGTAGCAGCCAGCGGCCGACCGCGGACGCCACCGGCGGCGTTACCGGGCTACGGCGAACAAGTCTGCGGCCCCGGCGATCTCGTCCAGCCGCCAGGCCACCTCCCACAGCCGGGTCGGGTCCTCGAGCCGGCTCGCCAGGCCCACCACCTTGTCCTGCAGTTCGGCGTCGGTCATCGGGGCGGCGGCGCTGGCGGTCGCGTGCTCGATGGTGAACGCGACCTGCGCGCCGCCGGTCAGGGTGGCCGCCAAGCCGCAGGAGTCCGGCGCCCGGTCGGGGTTGAGGTTGACCGTCACCCGTCGGCGCAGCGCTCCGATGGCCGGGTCGACGGCGGTCTCGTCGCTGAACTCGGCCGGTCCCCCGGCGCCGTGCAGCAGGCCGACCGCGAAGCAGTGGTAGACCGAGAACTTGCTCTGCAGACCGGTTTCCGGCTCCGTCACGCCCATCACGTCGAGCACGCGCGGGTGGACGTCGAGCACCACCGACTCCACGGCGCCGGCCTCCACGCCCTCGGCGCGCAGCCGCTTCCCGGCGTCGATCACCGGGTGGCTGACGATCCCGCAGCTGTAGGGCTTGAGCGCGTTCTGTTCGACCAGCCAGCGCGAGCCCAGGTCGGCCATCGGCGTCCAGTCCACCTCCGCGGCCATCAGCGCGGACATGCCGCGCCGGCCGGCCAGCGGTTCCGTGGGCCCGGTGAAGCCCTGCTCGGCCAGCAGCGCCGCCTCCACCCCGGTCGATGCCGCGCGTCCCACCTGGAACGCCTTGGTCATCGAGCCGAGTTGTTCGGTGTGCCCGGCGGCCTGGGTCGCCGCGATCGCGATCGCGGCCGCGGTGCGGGTGGCGTCCAGGCCCAGTACCCGGGCCGCCGCGCACGCGGCGCCGATCGGTCCGGTGGTCGCGGTGACATGCCAGCCGCGGTCGAAGTGACTGGGCCACAGGGCATCACCGAGCCGGCTGGCGACCTCGACGCCGGCCACCACGCCGGTCATCAGCGTTTCTCCGTCCGCGCCCACCAGTTCGGCCGCGGCCAGCGCCGCCGGCACGATCGGCGCGCCGGGATGCAGGATGCAGCTCAGATAGGTGTCGTCGAAATCCTCGACGTGCGCGGTGAGGCCGTTGACCAGCGCCGCCCACGGCGCGGTCAGTTGTTCGCCGCGGCCGAGCACCTGCGCGGTGCCGCGCTGGCCGAGATCGGCGGCGGCGGCCAGCACCGCCTCCGCGGCCGGGTCGTGGGCGGCGCCCACCGACAACCCGATCACGTTCGCCGCGGTACGACGCGCGGCGACCCGCGCCGACTCCGGAACGTCGCTCCAGTTCAGCTTGGCCACAAAGGAACTGATGCCGGTGGTGATATCGGTGCTCATGCGGGGGTGCCTTCCTGATCGGTACGGGCCGCGGTGTCGGCCAGGGCGCGGAACCAGCCCTGGGCGCTGGGTGCCGCGGCGACCGTGCGCGCGGTCTCGACGATCTCCTTCTCCCGGCCCGGCAGGGTGCGTTCCACCAGCGCCAGCACCTTGCTGTCGAGTTGGTCGTCGGTCAACGGCATCTCGAGGCTGCCGCGGGCGTTCTGCACCGCACAGGTCTCGGTGCTGCCGTCGGCCAGGGTCGCCGTCAAAGAGACTGCGGCCCTGGCTATCTCGGGGTCCGGTTGCAGCTGCACCTTGGCCCGCATGGCGATCACGGGTTCCGAGCGCACGTGCGCGTCATCGTAGGACCCGAGGGTCACGGGACCGTCCAGCACGCCGCAGGCGACGCCGTGCACGGTGGAGAACCGGGCGGCCAGCCCGTCGGCCGGAGCCGGATTGCCGGTCAGTTCCACCACCAGCGGATGGCAACGCACCTCGACGCGCTCCACCTCGCGCCCGCCCACCGCCTGGTGCAGCGCCTCGGCGGCCTCGATCGCGGGGTGGCTGACGATGCCGCACGGGTACGGCTTGTAGGTGTTGTCCAGCAGTTCCCAACGCTGTCCCCAGCCGTCGACCAGCTTGCCCGCGTCGAGTTCCGGTGCCAGCACCCGGAAGTAGCCGCGGGGTCCGTCCAGCGCCGTCGGCGAGGCGGTCAGGCCGTGCGCGGCCACCGTGGCCGCGACCAGACCGTTGGCGGCGGCCTTGCCCGGGTGCAGCGGCTTGTTCATGGTGCCGAATCCCTCGCGGTGCCCGATGGTCATGCTGGAGGCGACGCCGATCGCGCGGCCGGTGGCCTCGGCGTCGAGCCCCATCAGCATCGCGGCGGCCATGGCCGCGCCGATCGGGCCGACGGTGCCGGTGATGTGCCACCCGGCGTCGTAGTGCGACGGCGACATGGCCACCGCGACCCGCAACTGCAGCTCGATGCCGACGGCGAAGGCGCGCAACAACTCCTCGCCCGTGCGGTCGTGCAGCCAGCTCGCGCCGAGTGCCGCACCCAGGGTGGCGGCCCCGGGGTGCACGACGGTGGCCAGATGGGTGTCGTCGAAATCGTCGAGGTGCGCGGCGAAGCCGGTGAGCAGCGCCGCCGACGGCGGGTCGAAGGTGTCGGCGCGCCCCGGGACGGGCACCTGTCCCGGCGCGCCGGTGCGGCGCATGCCGGCGGCGACGATGTCGGTCTCGGCGGTGGCCGCCGCACCGATCGTGGTGCCGACCACGTTCAACAGGGAGCGGACGGCCTCGGTGCGTACCGGGCCGTCCACCTGGTCGGCGACGGCGAGGGCCTGCGCGGCCAGTTCGGTCAGATCGATCATGTCGGGTCCTTCTGTGTCGAGGCGCCCTGGGTCGAGGCGCCCTGGAAAAGGTCGGGGAGGTCGGCCCAGCCCGCGGAGAGCACGGTCTCGGCCCGGTCCCCGACGCAGTCGCGTACCTTCTGCGCCAGTTGATCTCGGCTGACGGGACGGCCGGGTGCCCCGGGCGGGATGTCGATCTGCCCGATGTGGGTTTTGCCGTCCGAGGTCGTCAGCTGAACCCGAACCACGTCGTCGAGCAGGCCGTCACCGCCCGGGGACAGGTGGACGGTGACGTTGCGGGTGAGCCGGGCGACCTCGGGCCGATGCACGGCTTCATCGGAGAAGCTGTGGAATCCCGCGAACCGGTCGATGACGCCCACGGCCAGCGCATGTTCGAGGCAGAACTTCGCCTCGAGACCGGAGGTGGGCCGGTGATGCACCAGGGGCTGCACCGCGGACTCTTTGAGCCACACGTCGATTCGGTCCACCCGGCTCGGGTCGAGGTCGACGGCCACCTCGGCCGCGCACGCGATGGGCCGTTGCAGCGCATAGCAGCACGGGTACACCTTGACGGCCAGCCCACCCGGGATCATCTCCGGCGACCCCAGCGCCAGGTCGAACGGCGGCTCGGAGACCAGCGCCAGCCACGCGTCGACCACCCGCAGATCGGCCGAGGCGCCGTCGGCCGCCAGCTGGGCCGCCCGGATCCCGGCGTCCACCGCCAGGCCCACCTGGATGGCCTTGCCGTCGCTGCCGAAGGCACGCTGCACCCCGCCGGCGCTGGACACCGCCAGCGCGATCGCGGTGGCGGTCCGCTCCACGTCCATGCCCATCGCGGTGGCCGCTACCGTCGCGGCGGCCATCGGGGCGGTCGTCGAGGTGGCGTGCCAGCCGCGCGAGTAGTGGTCCCAGCCCAGGGCCGCGCCCAATCGGGCCATCACCCCCGCGCCGGCCAGGTAGGCCCGCGCGTCGCCGCCGGTGGCCGCCGCGGCGGGCACGCACACGGTGCTGATGTGGGTGGTCGACGGCAGGTGCAGGTCGTCGTAGTCGACCACGTGCGCCTGGGCCGCCCAGCGGGCCGCGGCCGGCAGACCGGCGACCAGCGTGGTCAGCGGATGATCGGCGGCCGCCAGCGCCACGGCGACGGTGTCGATCAGGGCGGTCTGCGCCAACTCCAGATCGGCCGGACCCGGCACCGTCTCGACGGCCCAGCCGGCCAACGACTCCGCGGTGGTGCGCAGTTGCGCGGGCGCCTCGATTGTCATCGGCGGGCCTCCGCGAGTGCGCCGGCGGTCAGCCGGCCGGTGATCTCGCTGATGTCCGCGCAGCCCTCGAGCGACCACAGCCGTTCCATGAGTTCGCCGGTGCCCGCGGCGCCGAGCACCGGTTCCATCAGGTCGACGGCCTTGGCGGTCACCTCGTCGTCGGTCATCGGATCGTCCACCGTGCCGCGCACCGCACCGATGTAGCGCTGCCGGGTGCGGCCGTCGGCGAGGGTGACGGTGACATCGGCGGTGCGCACCCCGGCCCTCTCCGGGTCGGGCACCAGATCGGTGCACCGGCGCAGCGTCGTGATCACCGGATCGGTCATCCGGTCGTCGTCGTGGGCCATCGCGAAGGTGAACGCCCGGTCGACCAGGGTGCCGGCCACCAGGTACTGGCAGCAGATGTCCGGCATCGAGCGGTCGTCGACCACCCGACACAGATCGTGCGGCAACACGATTCGGATGTTGGCGACCTGCGCGGGGTCGATGGGCTCTTCCTCGACGAGTTCGAGCATCGCCTGGACCGCGGCCTGGGCGGGCGAGCCGACGGCGAACTTCTTGATGTTGGTGTGCATGATCTCGTAACGCTCACCGAGCCCGTCCGCCAGTTCGTCGCGGCGGACCTCGGCCGACAGCGCGTCCAGGAAGTTGGGCACGCCGCTGAACACGTCGTCGACGCCGTCGCAGCCCGAGGCGACCATCGCCGCGGCGCGCACGCCGTTGGACGCCGGCATGCCCGCGAACACGAACGCCTTCTCGACGTGGTTGGGGTCGCGCACCCAACTGGTCACGCCCGAGGCGCTCTGGGCCGCATAGGACAGCGCGTGGCGGGCCTGCTCCTCGGTGAAGCCGTACAGGGTGCTCGCGGTGGCGGCCGCACCGAACAGGCCGCAGTAGGCGTGGGTGCTGCGGCCGCTGGAATCGGTGTTCAACACCGGCTTTCCGAGGCTCAGCACCACCCGGGTGCCGACGTCGTAGCCGGCCGCCACGGCGCGCAGGACCTGTTCGCCGGTGCTGCGTCGCAGGTCTCCGACGGCCAGGGCGGCGGGGACGACGGCGCAGCCGGGGTGGCTGATGGAGCGCGCGTGCGAGTCGTCGGTCTCGTCGGCGTGCGCGGACATGCCGTTGGCCAAGGCGGCCTCGACCGGCGCGGCCCGCCCGCCGCCGATGAGCACGCTGGCCCCGTCGGCCGCCTCCGCGACGTAGGCCAGACCGCGCTTGCCGGGCGGCAATTCGGCGCCGGACACCATGGCGGCGATGGTGTCGATGATGTGGTGCTTGGTCTTGTGGATCACTTCCGGCGGCAGCGGGGTCGATGCGGCGGCGCTCAGGTATTCGGCGAGGCGGCGGGTCTGCGCGCTGATCTCGGCAACCATCTGGGGTCCTTTCGGGATGTCGGCGATGTATTCGAAGTCCGCTGGTGAGGCGGAAAGTCGCTACATGTACGCACCGCCGTTCACCGAGAGGACCTGCCCCGTCACGTATCCCGCGTCCGGGCCGCACAGGTAGGACACCGCGCCGGCGACGTCCTCGACCGCGCCGATGCGGCCGACCGGGTTGCCCTGCTCGGCCAGGTGCCGGTAGTGCTGCGCGGCGGTGCCGTCGTCGCCGAGGCCCGGACGGCGTTGGGTGTCGATGTGGCCGGGCGAGACGGCGTTGACCGTGACACCGGATCCGTCGGCCTCGTGCGCGCAGGCCTTGGTGAGCCCGATCAACCCGGACTTGGCCGCCACCACCGGAACTCGGCCGGCGGCGCCGGACTGCCCGGACATACCCGCGATGTTCACGATGCGGCCCCACCCGCGTTCCCGCATTCCGGGCAGCACCGCCCGGGTCGTCAGGAACGCCCCGGTCAGCACGGTGGCCAGCACCGCGTCCCAGTTCTGCACCGTCATCGACTCGATGGGCCCGTGCGCCCGGATACCGGCGTTGTTCACCACGGCATCGACTGCGCCCCAGGCATTTTCCACTTCGTCGACCAGCCGGCGCACGTCGTCCTCCATACCGATGTCACCGGCGAAGGCCCGCACCGAGTCCCCGGCCCCGGCTTCCGCCAGTCCGGCGGCCGCCGCGACCACGCTGTCGCGGTCGCGTCCGGTCAGACACACCCGCCAGCCGTCGGCAAGCAGCCGGCCGGCGATCGCCAGGCCGATGTTGCGGCTGGCGCCCGTCACAATTGCGGCCCGCACCCGGGCCTCCTCTCTAGTTGAGCTGCTCGGCCGGTTCCGGGGCGGGCGTGCCCGCGCCGCGGCGCTTGCGCAGACCCGAGACCGCCATCAGCGCCAGGGCACCGATCAGCAGGGCCCACAGGATGTTCACGACCACCGACCCGAAGAAGTAGCCCGGGCCGTCGGCGAGCTGCAGACTGCGCAGCAGATACTCCTCGGCGAGCGGGCCCAGGATGATCCCGAGGATCAACGGGATCACCGGATATCCGTTGAGCCGCAACAGCAGACCGATGACGCCGAAGAACAGCGCCAGACCCACGTCGAAGATCGAGTTGCGGATGGCATACACGCCGACCATCGACATGAACAGCACGGTGGGCACCAGGAACGACAGCGGCACTTTGGTCACCGACGCCAGCGGCCCGGCCAGCACGACGCCCAGCGGGAGGATCAGGATGCTGGCGGCGATCAGCGCGATCGCCACCGCGTAGACTTCGGCGCTGTTGCTCTGCAGCACCCGCGGTCCGGGCTGAATGCCCTGCAGGTAGAACGCCGCGAGCACGACGGCCATGGTGGCGCTGCCGGGGATGCCGAGCGTGAACGTCGGGATCAGGCTGGAACTCGCCACCGCGTTGTCGCAGGACTCCGAGGCGATGATGCCCTTGTGGCTGCCCTTGCCGAATTCCTCGGGCGTCTTGGAGCGCCGCTTCTCGAACGAGTAGCTGATGAAGTTCGCGACCGCCGCGCCCAGGCCGGGGATGAGGCCGAGGATGATCCCGACGCCGCTCGAGCGCGCCACCGCGCCCGGCTCCTTCAACGTGGCCTTGACCCCGTCGATCGCGTCGCGGGTCTCCTTGCGCAGCCCGCCGGAGTCCACGGCCTGCTCGCGCTGCCGATTCTGCATCAGGGTGGAGCCGACCAGCATCAGCATCTCGCTGATCGCGAAGACGCCGATCAGCGCCGCCAGGAACGGAATCCCGTCGTAGAGCTGGAGTTCGCCGAAGGTGAACCGGGTCTCGGCGGTCCCGGGGCTGACCCCGACGACTGCGAGCAGCAAGCCCAGCAGGCCGATTAGCAGCCCCTTGCGCGCCGACCCGCCCATCAGCGACGAGGCGACCACCAGGCCGAGCACGATGATGGCGAACATCTCCCGCGCGCCGAACTTCAGCGACAGCGCGCCGAGCGGTTGGAGCAGGAACAGCACGAAGAACCCGCCGATGACGCCGCCGAGCACCGAGGCCATTCGGGCGATGCCGATCGCCAGCCCCGCCTGACCGCGTTTGGCCAACGGGTAGCCGTCCAGGGCGGTGACCGCCAAGCCGGCCTCACCGGGCACGTTGAACAGGATCGCGGGGACCGCGCCGCCGAATTGCGCTCCGGCATAGATGCTCACGATGAGCACCAGGGAGTTCTCCAACGGCAGGGTGATGGCGAACGGGAGCAGCAGGGCGGCGGTGTTGGAGGTGCTCAGCCCCGGCAGCACGCCGACGACGAAGCCCACCGAGACGCCGACCACCAGCCACATCAGCGGCGCGGGCTGCAGCAGCAGTCCCAGGCCCGCGGTGATGTTGTCCAGCATCAGAATCCTCTGGCAAGGGGTAGGGGGACGCCGATCAGCATGGTGAACAGCACGTAGCCGAGGCCGATCAGCACCAACGGAAAGACAATGAGGACAAGGGGTTTACGCACACCCATGATCAATAGGCCGCCCAGGACCAGCAGGCCGGCGGCCGGGTAGAACCCGATGGGCTTGACCAGCCAGATCGACAGCGCGATCAGCGCGATGAAGCCCGCCACCCGCCAGGCGACCAGCCGGCCGTACTCGGGGTCGGGTTCGTCGCCGGCGGCGCGCTCGCGCAGGTCGGCGACCAGGTTCCAGACCCCGACGAGCACCAGCAGGCCGGCCAGCGCCCGGGGATAGCCCTTGTCGGCGGGGTTGAGATCCACCGACATCATCCACGCCAGCACGCCGATGACGATGGCCATCCCCCCGGGCGCGGAGACGAGGGCAAGCCTCGCCCCCGCGCTGCCGGTGTGGTTCTCGGTCGCGGTCAAAGGATCAGCCGCCGAAGGCATTCGGGTTCGCCTCGAGGAGTTGTTCGATGTCGGATTGCGACTGGTTGGCGAGTTCGTCGACCTCGTCCGGGGTCAGGTAGGCGACCTTGAACTCCTCGCCGAGGTCGGCCAGGGTGCTCAGGTAACCCTCGTTCTCGACCGAGGTCTTCAGGGCGTCGACAAGCATCTGGTAGCGCTCGGGGTTGTTGTCCCGACACTCGGCCGAGGCGAACACCACGTAGTTGGAGGCGTTGGCCGGCAGTTCCACCCCGAGTGCCTCGTTGATGGGCGGCGCGTCGTCGGTGACGTCGGGCCACTTGTTCTCGGGCTGGCTGACGGCGATCACGCGGGTGTCGTCGGCGATGGCCAGGCTGTTGAACACGCCGGCGTGGGTGGCGTCCACCTCGCCGCTGACCAGCGCGGTCCGCGAGGGCCCGCCGCCGTCGTAGCCGATGATGTTGAGGTCGATACCCAGGTCGCGCTCCATCTGGAGCAGGGCGATGTAGTTGTTGCTCTGCAGGTCAGAGACGCTGATCTTGATGGCGCCGGGCCGGGCCTTCGCGTCGTCCACGAACGCCTGGATGTCCTGCCACGGCGCGTCGTTGCGCACCCGGATGACGCCGGGTTCGATGCTGATCCCGCCGACCGGGGCGAAGCTGTCGAGGTCGTAGTCCACGGACTGGGTCATGTAGGAGAACATCAGGTGCGGCACGCCGTGGGTGACGACGCTGGTGCAGTCGGCGCCGTTGGTGAGCATGGTCTGCGCGCCGATGGCGTAGCCGCCACCCTCCATGTTCTCGACGGTGCTCGTGGTCCCCAGCGCTTCGGCGAAGAACGGTTCCAATTGCCTTGTCGTGGTGTCGAATCCGCCGCCCGGGGCGCTGGACACGACCCAGCGCAGCTTGGCGCCGGAGAAATCCGTGCCCTCGGACTCGGAGGCGCAACCGGAGAGCGCCAGGGCGACCGTGGCGGCGCCGACCAACATGGTGCGGGTGGTGTGACGTGTCATTCGATATCCGATCGTCTGTGATCTGGGTCGCGGTCTAGCTTATGGCCGTACATTTCTGAGTCCACATTTCAGTGGATGTGAATCTTCTAATGTCTGCGCAGTTCAGCCCAACCATCAGGCCGCCTGATCCGCATGCGCGCAGCACAAAGAACGTACGGCCATTTGCGCAAGCTTTCCGCGTAGCGGGAAGGCCATCCGCGCTACGGGAACGTTAGGGGTGCGGCCCCATGTGTGTCAAGCGTCACCTCGAGCCGGCGGATGGGCGCCCGGTCGCACCCGGGGGCAGGTAGCCCAATTCACCGGAGATGTCGGCGGCCGCCGCCAAGATGACCGGCAACATCCGGTACATCCATTCCTCGGTCACCCGCATCGCGGGGCCGGTTACGCTCATCGCCGCGACCACCGTGCCGGTGTAATCCCACAGCGGCACCGCGATGGACCGGATCCCGGCCACTCGTTCCTCGAACGAGAACGTGTAGCCGTGCTCCCGGACCAGGGCGATCTGCCGGGTGAGTTCCGCGCGGTCGATGACGGTGCTCGCGGTGATGCTCTCGAACGGCCCGGCGAGCACCTCGGCGATGGTCCGCTCGTCGGAGTAGGCCAGCAGGACGCGGCTGGGCGCACCCTGGTACAGCGGAATCGATTGGCCCCACTCGGTATACGTGCGTCGCAGCGGCTGGGTGCTCTCCACCTGGTCGACGACGAATCGACCGCCGTTCTTGGCCACGTGCAGACCCACCGTCTCGCCGGTGCTGTCGCGCAGCCGGGTCATCACCGGCCGTGCGACCGCGGTGAGGTTGCCGGTGTCGCGCGCGGCGGCGGCCAGTTGCAACACGCGCGGGCCCAGCGCGTAGTTCGGACCGACCTTGGTCACCAACGCATGCGTGCACAGCGACGCCAGCACCCGGTGCACGGTGCTGGTGCTCAGCCCGGTGGCGCGCGCGATGTCGCTGACCCCGAGCCGCAGTTCACCGTGGGTGAACGCGTCCAGCACGGCCACCGCGCGGTCCACCGCGGCGATCCCGCTCTGCGGCACGAACGAGGTGTCGCCGGTGTCGTCGTCGGCAGGCCGCATCGAATTCCTCTTGCTCAACTGCGCGTGCGGCGCAGGCTGGATCGGTAGCTGTACAGCGAGGTGACGAACCGGGACACCGCCAACTCGACCGCCGTACCGGTGATCGTCCGGTAGAGGCGATCGATGCGCAGCATCGGCTCGCCGGGCTCGCAGTCCGTCGCGGCGACCACGCGTTCGTCGGCCGTCGCCACCGTGATGGTCTGATCGGCACCGCCGATCGGGTCCGGCAACACCGGGTCGAGCAAGCCGATGATAGTTCGCGAACTCCGGGCGCCCTGCTGCACTTCCGGGACATCGTCGATCAGGGCGCCGAACTCGGGCGGCAGGTAGACGTCGGTCACGCAGAACGGAATGCCCAGGTGCAGCCGCCGAAACGACAACGTCGCGACGACGTCGCTGGACAGTCCGAGCCGGCCGGCCGCCTCGATGTCGATGCGTCGCGAAAACGAGGACAACACCTCCATCTCGGTGTCCACGGACAGACTCATCAGGTCCTCGACGGTGCCGAACCGACGCAGGTACTGGGAGCCACCGCCGGCGGCGAAGGTCCCCCGCCCCGGCGTGCGAGTCACCAACCCGTCGGACACCAGTTCCTGGTAGGCGCGACGGACGGTCTGCCGACTGACCCCGTGTTCCTCGGCGAGTTCGGCCTCGGTGGGCAGGCGCAGTTCGGCGTCCGGGGAGCGCAGCACGGTCAGGCGCAGCGCCTCGGCAATGCGCTGGTAGGCCGGAGCGGCGCCGGAGTCGGCGGTCATCGGACGACTTACCTCCCCTGTTGCGTCGAACCAATGCGATATGTACGCACCCTCACCACCAAATGTCAACCTTCGACACCGGCCGCCCGAAGGCGCGTTGTCCTGCGCACACGCGCCCGAGCCGGCCCGACGGCCCAGTGTTCGACGGGCCGGTCGCCCTCATTTGTACATACCTTTGCGGACTGTCGTCGCGCGCGGTTCGTCGCTGGCCAGACACAGAATATTGTCTATATTCGATGGGTGAACACTGCCGCTGACCGCAAGCGGAAGCCCCTGCTCCGGCTCAGCGACGTCGCGGCGGCCCACGTGCGCGAACTCATCGTCTCCGGCCAGCTGCGCGCCGGCGAGTTCATCCGCCCGGAGACCGTGGCCGACGAGCTGGGCATCAGCGCGACCCCGGCCCGGGAGGGGCTGTTGCTGCTGCAGACCGAGGGGTTCCTCACCATCGAGCCCCGCCGCGGCTTCTCGGTGACCGCCCTGTCCAGCGAGGACATCCGCGACATCTACGACGCCCAGGCCCTGCTCGGTGGCGAGCTCGCCGCGCGCGCCACCCGGCTGATCACCCCGGAGCTGTTGGACCAGCTCGAGGCCACCCAGGCCGAGCTCGAAAAAGCCGCGGCGGAAAAGGATTACGAGGCGGTCGAGCGGCTCAACCACCGGTTCCACGAGGCCATCTACCGGCTGGCGGGCTCCCGCAAGATCCGCTGGCTGATCAAGACGACGCTGCCCTATGCCCCGCGCAAGTTCTTCGCCGCCGTCGAGGGCTGGCCGGAGGCCTCTGCGCAGGATCACCGCGCCATCATCGAACACCTGCGCTCCGGCGACGAGGAGGCCGCCCGGGCGGCGATGGCGCGCCACGTCCGCAAGGCCGGCGCCCTGCTGGCCGAGCACCTCGCCGCGAGCGGGACGCTGGGCTAGCGGCTCAAACCCGTTGCGCCACCGCGAGGATGCGGCGCACGCAGTCCGCCTGAGGTCCTCTCGGCGATCATCTCCCGAGCTCTGCCAGGATCGCGGCGGTGTGCTCGCCGAGGCTCGGCACCGGACCCATCCGCGGTTCGGCCCCGAGATCGACCGGCGGCAGCAGCGCCCGGACCGAACCAGTCGGGGTCTGCACCGTCCGCCAGCGGTCCCGCGCCGCCAAGACGGGATGTTCGAGGAACTCGTCGACTGTGTTGACCCCGGCGAAGGCGATCCGCGCCGCGGTCAGCCGCGCCTCCAGTTCGGGGGTGGGCAGGCCCGCGAAGACCTCGGTGATCACGGCGTTCACCTCGTCGCGGTGCGCGACCCGCAGGGTGCTGGAGGCGAATCGGGGAGCCTCGGCGACGTCGGGTCGGTGCAGCACCCCAGCGCAGAACCGGGACCACTCCGGCTCGTTCTGGATCGCGATCAGCACGGTGTGACCGTCCGCGGCATCGAAGGGGCCGTACGGCGCGATCGTGGCGTGCTGAGCGCCGAACCGACCCGGCTGGCGGCCGACGCCGGCGGTGAAATGGGCGGGCTGACCGACCCATTCGGCGAGCGCCTCGAACAGTGACACCTCGATGGTGGCGCCCTCACCGGTCTGCTCGCGGCGGTACAGCGCGGCCAACGTCCCGCTGAAGGCGTACATGCCCGCGGCGATATCGGCGATGGATACGCCGACCTTGGCGACCTCGTCCGGGGTGCCGGTCAGCGACACCAGACCCGTCTCGCACTGCACCAGCAGGTCGTAGGCCTTGCGGTCGGCCCACGGTCCCGAACTGCCCCAGCCGGTGACCGAGACGACGATCTTGCGCGGGTCGCGGGCGCGGATCTCCTCGGCGGAGAGCCCCAGCCGGGTGGCCGCACCCGGGCCGAGATTCTGCACGATGACGTCGGCCTTCTCGGCCAGCTCGTGCAGGATCTTGTGCCCGGCTTCGGATTTGACGTCGAGGGCCATCGACTCCTTGGAGCGGTTGAGCCAGACGAAGTAGCTGGATTCGCCGTCGACCGAGTCGTCGTACTGGCGGGCGAAATCCCCGGAACCCGGCCGCTCGACCTTGATCACCCGCGCGCCCAGATCCGCCAGCTGCCGGGTGGCGAACGGGGCGGCGACGGCGTGCTCGAGCGAGAGCACGGTGATGCCGCTCAGCGGAAGCATTGTCGGGCCGGCTGATCGGGCCGCCGTCACAGGTCCAGACCGCCGCGCTTGACGAGCTGCTTGGCGATCACCCCGCGCTGGATCTCGTTGGTGCCCTCGCCCACGATCATCAGTGGGGCGTCGCGGAAGTACCGTTCGACGTCGTACTCGGTGGAGTAGCCGTATCCGCCGTGCACGCGCACGGCGTCCAATGCAATCTCCATCCCGACCTCGGAGGCGAACAGCTTGGCCATCCCGGCCTCCATGTCGACGCGAGCCCCCGAGTCGAATTTCGCTGCGGCGGTGAGCAACAACGCCCGGGCCGCCGACAGCTTGGTGCCCATGTCGGCGAGCATGTTGCCCACCGACTGGTGCTGCCAGATGGGCTTGCCGAAGCTCTCCCGTTCTTGGGCGTAGCGCAGCGAGTCCTCGAACGCGGCGCGCGCGACCCCGGTGGCCCGCGCCGCGACCTGCAGCCGGCCCACCTCGAGTCCCTTCATCATCTGGGCGAAGCCGCTGCCCTCGCCGCTGCCGAGCAGCGCGTCGGCGGGCACCCGGCAGTCGGTGAAGTTGAGCTCGCAGCTCTCCACGCCCTTGTAGCCGAGCTTGGGCAGATCCTTGGACACCGTGAAGCCCGGCACCTTCTCCACCAGCAGGATCGACACACCCCGGTGAGCCGGTTCGGCGGTCGGGTCGGTCTTGCACATCAGCGCGACGAGCCCGGCGCGCCGCGCGTTGGTGATCCACGTCTTGGAACCGTTGATGACGTACTCGTCGCCGTCGCGGCGCGCGACCGTCCGCATGGCCTGCAGGTCCGAACCGCCGCCGGGTTCGGTGAGTGCCATCGTGGTGCGCAACTCGCCGGTGGCCATCCGCGGCAGGTAACGCTGCTTCTGTTCTTCGGTGCCGAACATGGTGATCAGCTTCGAAACCACAGTGTGTCCGCCCATCGCGCCGGCCAGGCTCATCCAGCCGCGGGCCAGTTCCTCGGTCACGGTGACGTAGCAGGGCATCGACACCTGCCCGACGCCGTAGGGTTCCGGGATCGCGAGCCCGAAGATCCCGATCTCCTTCATCGTCTCGATGAGTTCCTCGGGATAGGTGTTGGCGTGCTCGAGCTCGCGCGCCACCGGTTTCACCTGCTTCTCGACGAAGTCGTGCACCGTGTCGACCAGTGACTGCTCTTCTGCGGACAGCACCATGCCGCCACCTCCAATCTCCATAGAAAATATTCTATGGACAATAGAACGATGACCGCAACCGGTGGGCGAGCCCTGCAAGTAGACACTTTCGGTCGAGTGTTCACTCCTGCCCGGTGATCGGTTAGCCTCGGCGAATGCGCAATCCGCACGCCGGCGAGCCGTTCACCAGTTCGGATGCCGAGATCGCCGCGGCGCTGGCCGACGTGTCGATCCCCACCCTGCTGCTGTCGTGCGTACACATGAGCGGCGACGCCACGCTGCTCGACGGCCCGCTGCGCCCCGCCGGCCTGTTCCTCAACGAGGTCCAGGGCTACATGTCCGAGGAGGACAAGGCCGCCGCCCGCGCCGTCGCGCTCGACATCATCCGCGACTACCGCGATCGGGGCTGCCCGGAACCCGAGCCCATCGATCCGCAGTTGCTCAAGCGAATGATGGACTGGCTGGTGTGCGCCGAGGTGCCCGACGAGTACGTCCCGATGATGCTCGAGGAGATGGGTCTCGACGGCCGCGACGCCCGCGATGCCGGCCACACCTCGAGCCCCGAGTCCCGCTCCGAGTTCCCCGTCGTGGTCATCGGATGCGGACAGTCGGGTCTACTGGCCGCGATCCGGCTGCAGCAGGCGGGCGTCCCCTACACCGTCCTCGAGAAGAATCCGGGCGTCGGCGGAACCTGGTGGGAGAACACCTATCCCGGCGCGCGGGTAGACGTCGGCAACCACTTCTACTGCTACAGCTTCGAACCCGATGATCACTGGAGCGAATACTTCGCCCGCCAACCCGAACTGCAGAACTACTTCCAGACCGTGCTGGAGCGGCACGGGGTCGGCGACCACGTCCGGTTCGACACCCGGGTGCTCGACGCCACCTGGGACGAGGCCGCGGCGACCTGGGCGGTGCGGATCCAGGGCGGCGACGGCACCGAAGAGACGCTGCGGGCCCGGGCGGTGATCAGCGCCGTCGGCCAGCTCAACACCCCGCACGTCCCCGAGTTCGCGGGCGCGGAATCGTTTGCGGGACCGGCCTTTCACACCGCGCGCTGGGATCACGACGTCAATGTGGCAGGCAAGGACGTCGCCCTCGTGGGCGCCGGCGCTACCGGTTTCCAGGTGGCACCCGCCATCGCCGATGAGGTCAAGAGCCTCACGGTGTTCCAGCGCACCGCGCAATGGATGTTCCCCAATCCGAACTACCACGAGGCCGTCGGCCCGGGCGTGCAATGGGCGCTGCGGCACCTGCCGTTCTACGGCCGCTGGTACCGCTTCCTGATCTTCTGGCCCGGCTGCGATACGGGCCTGGCCGCGGCGAAGGTGGACCCCGACTGGCCCGATCAGCAACGCGCGATCAGCGCGGCCAACGACCTGGCCCGGATGATGTTCACCGAGTGGATCACCAGCCAGCTCGACGGCGACGCCGACCTGTTGGAAAAGGTCCTGCCCGACTATCCGGCGACGGGCAAGCGCACCCTGCAGGACAACGGCAGCTGGCTGCGCACCCTGCGCCGCCCCCACGTCGAACTGGTGCGCACCCCGATCCACCGCATCGAGCCCCAGGCCGTCGTCACCGCCGACGGCACCCACCACGCCGCCGACATCCTGGTGTACGCCACCGGTTTTCGCGTCAACGACATGCTGTCCTCGATCCGGGTGTACGGCCGCGACGGCGTCGAGCTGCACGACGCCTGGGGTGAGCGTCCCGCGGCGTACCTGGGCATCACCGTGCCGGGGTTCCCGAACTTCTTCTGCATGTACGGCCCCGGCACCAACCTGGCCAGCGGCGGCAGCCTGATCTTCCACTCCGAATGCCAGATCCGTTACATCATGGGCTGTCTGGACCTGCTGCTCACCGCCGGCGACCGGGCGATGGAACCGCGTCGCGACCGGTACAACGACTGGTACGCGCGCTCCCAGGAGGAACTCGCGTCCCTGGTGTGGGCGCAACCCAGCATCGAGCACAGCTTCTACAAGGACCGCAACGGGCGGGTGCATTCGTTGAGCCCGTGGCGGTTGGTCGACTACTGGGCCTGGACCCGCACCCCGGATCCGGCCGATTTCGAATTCGCTTGACCCCCGCAGCGCCGCGGGATACCAAGGAGAGTAATGCGCACCGTAGTGATCGACGCCCCAGGTCAGATTCGTATCGACACCCGCCCCGATCCGGTGTTGCCCGGGCCCGACGGCGCCGTCATCGAAGTCAACGCCACCGCCATCTGCGGTTCGGATCTGCACTTCTACGAGGGTGACTATCCGATGCTCGAACCGGTGGCGCTGGGCCACGAGGCCATCGGCACCGTCGTCGAGAAGGGCGCCGACGTGCGCTCCGTGCAGATCGGCGATCTGGTGCTGGTCTCGTCGGTCGCGGGCTGCGGTCACTGCGTCGGCTGCGCGACCCACGACCCCGTCAACTGCCTGGCCGGACCGCAGGTCTTCGGCGCCGGGGTGCTCGGCGGTGCACAGTCGGACCTGCTGGCCGTGCCGGCCGCCGACTTCCAGTTGCTCAAGATCCCCGAGGGCCTCGACACCGAGGAGGCCCTGCTGCTGACCGACAACCTCGCCACCGGTTGGGCCGGCGCGCGGCGCGCCGACATCCCGCCCGGCGGACCCGTCGTCGTGCTGGGTCTGGGCGCGGTCGGCCTGTGCGCGGTGCGCAGTGCCATCGCCCAGGGCGCGGGCACAGTGTTCGCGGTCGATCCCGTGGAGGGCCGCCGCGATCGGGCCGCGCTCAGCGGTGCGACGCCGGTGGCACCGCCGGCCCTCGAGGCCATCATGGAGGCCACCAGGGGACGCGGTGCCGCGTCGGTGATCGACGCCGTGGGCAGCGACGCCACCATGACCGCGGCGCTGTCGCTGGTGCGGGCCGGCGGGACGGTGTCGGTGATCGGTGTGCACGACCTCAGCACGTTCCCGTACCCGGCCACCATGTGCCTGCTGCGCAGCATCACGCTACGGGGCACCACCGCGCCGGTGCAGCAGACCTGGCCCGAGCTGATCCCGCTGATCCAGTCCGGCCGCCTGAACACCGCGGGCATCTTCACCCATTCCATGCCGCTGGACGACGCCGCGGCCGGATATGCCGCGGTCGCGGCGCGCACCTCGGACTGTGTGAAGGTCACGCTGACGCCGTGAGCTGGTTGTCGGGGGCGCTGTCCCTGCTGCGCGGCCGGGACCGGTTCGCGCAGGCGGCGCTGCCGGCCGGGTCCCGGTCGGACGGCAAGATCGCCGATCTGACCGGCCCCGGGATCACCGACCGCTGGGGGGTGACCGCGACCGATCTGGGTGCTGTCGTTCGTGCCCGCAACGGCAAGCTGGTCGCGGTGTTCGGCGACACCTTCGCCGGACGTCGGGTTGGCAAGGGCGACTGGCGATCCCCGGTGATCCTGATCGGCGACGGCGATGCGGACACCCCGATCGTGTGGGAGCGCGCGGGCGGGCCCGATCCCGACTATGCGCGGCAGTTGCGGTTCTACATCCATGATCACGGCCCGCATTGGGCCCGTGGCGGTATCAGCACGGTGCTGCCGTCGGACCTGCTGCGCGTCGACGACATGCTCTACCTGCACGTGATCGTCAATCGTGGCTTGCACCGGGTCATCTGGACCGAGATCTGGTCGTCGGCCGACGATGGCCTCACGTGGGAGCACATGGGCGAGGCCGCGAAGTTCGGAGCCGATCTGCACGACGGGCATGCCCAGTTGTGGTCCTGGGATTACGACCCCGACGACGGCTGGGTCTACGTGGCGTCGACGGGATTTCAGCGCGACAAGGGCATCATCATGCGCCGGGTGCGGCCCGCCGACATCGGCGATGCGTCCGCCTATCAGGCCTGGGGCCGTCGGGGCGGCCGGTGGTCCTGGGGCGGGGACGCGACCGTGTTGACCCCGGCCGACGAACGCTGGGGCGAGTTGTCGCTGCGCCGGTTGGACAGCGGGCAGTGGGTGCTCGGCGGCTTTCTCGCATCCGAGTATGCGCTCGGTTACCGCACGCTGGGGTCGCCGACGTCGCCGCTGACGGCCGCGCCGGTGCAGCGGCCGGTCTCGGGCTGCCGTTGGCCCGGGGAGAGCCACGTCGACTGCCGGGTGGCCCAACTCTACGGCGGCTACCTGCTGCCCGGTTCCCGGCTGGATGTGCCGGGCGGGGTGGGATTGGTGGTGTCCCATTGGAATACCAATCACGGCTGGCCGTATCGGGTGATGCAGTTCCGCGTCACGCTGCGGGACACCACCGGCGACTCCATCGAATCGCCTGCGCCGCGACAGGACGCCTGACCTAGCCCAATTGGCCTCAGAACGGGGGCGGGTCGGTCGCACCGGCGGGCCCTTCTCGGGTGTGGGGATCTTGTTCCGCGTGTTCCGCCGGGGGTGAATACCTTTGGCGTGCTTGGACATTGTTGCCCCGTTCGGTTTTGATGCGTTGGGCTTGGTCGGCTTTGCGGGTGCGTTGGCGACGCGGCATTTGTAGGCCGCGGTCGGGGTTGGTGGCCTTGGCGGGTCGGGTTGGTCGGATGGGTGCGGGCAGGGTGGCGGTGGTGGTGTTCCAGTTCGGGAACGCGATCTTGCTGCCGGGGTGGGTGGTGTAGTTCTTGCCCGCCGGTGTGGTCCAGACGATGGTGCCGTCGGGGTGTTGGGTTTCGGACCATT
>JAEWRC010000189.1 GCA_023460175.1 Actinomycetes bacterium | reverse complement strand
GCCCGACCGGAGCACACAGGAAAAGCTGGGCAGACCAGCAGCTACACGCTGCCCACCAGCCCCGACCCCGGCGCAACACCGCACCCAGGCCCGCTCACCGGGGTCTATCCACGGATCGAGGCTTAGTATCGGCCGGTGGGCGATACGAGCCAACAGGCGTTCCTCGGTGCTGTCGATCAACGCATCGCGGATGCGGTGACCGGCGATCTCGTCGCCGGGCTCGCCGGCATCGACCCGACCCTGGAGGTGTTCGCCGCGCAGTGCCTGGCAGCGGCCGCCGACGGCGGCAAGCGGCTCCGACCGGCCTTTCTATACGGCGCGTGGCGGGCCTTCGCCCCCGAGGACGAACCCAGCTCCGCGGCGATCGGCGTCGCTGCGGCGGTCGAGACGCTACACGCGGCGATCCTGGTCCACGACGACGTGATCGACGCCTCTGACCTACGACGAAACCGCCCGTCGGTGCGGGCCGCGCTGGCTGAGCACCATCGCAGCGCCGCGCTGTCGGGGCCCGCGGCGGTGTTCGGTGACCACACCGCCGTATTGCTCGGCGACCTGTTATGGGGCCTGGCCCAGGACATGCTCGTCGACGCGGTCAAAGCCGTCCCCGGTGCGCACGCCGACGAGGTGACGCGGCACTTCCGCACCATGCGCACGGAGGTCATCGCGGGCCAACTACTGGAATTGCGGGGACAGGCCGCCCGCGACTTCGCTGCGGATACGGCGGCGAAGATCGTGCGGTACAAGACCACCGCGTACACCGTCGCGCGTCCGATGAACCTCGGTTTCGCGCTGGCGAACGCGCCCGAGCATGGCGTCTCCCTCCTGCGGCGGTACGCCGAAGCAACCGGCGCGGCGTTCCAGCTTCGCGATGATCTCGCCGACCTGTTCGCCGACACCCAACACAGCGGCAAGCGCAACGGAGACGATGTGCGATCCGCCAAGCCGACCTTGTTGATGCAACTCGCCCTCGAAGCTGCAGGGCCATCCCAGCGCCAGGTGCTGAGCGCGACGCTGGGACAACCTAACGCCGAGGACGCGCAGATCGAAGAGGTAAAGGACATAGTCGTGGCAACCGAGGCCGCGCGATCCGTATGCGCGCGCATCGGCGCCCTGGCCGACGACGCCCGAGAAGCATTGACCGAGACCGTCACCGAATATCCGGCAGCCGTGGTCGCGCCCCTCGAGGAGTTGCTGGCCCCGTGCACGGACGTGTCGTTCGTCCCCTAGGCCAGCCCTAGACCGAAGTGCGGCGCACCCGGCGGCCGAACGGCCGACGGGCTCCGCCGACCTGATCGCGCTCCTCTTCGGCCAGCCCGCCCCACGTTCCGTAATGCTCGGGGAACCGCATCGCATGCTCCCGGCATTGCCGTCGCACCGGGCACCGATCGCAGACCGCTTTGGCGCTCAGTTGCCGGGCCCGTCGGTGCCGGCCCCGTTCCCCGTCGGGGTGGAAGAACAACCCGTCCTGTCCTATGCAGGCGGCCCGTTGCTGCCAGTCCCAGTTCATTCGATCTCGAGGGTTCGGGCCAGCAGCCGCATCAGCCGCAGGCCGCCGATGCTGTTGGCGGACTCGTCGAGCGCGGGCCCGTAGATCCCGACTCCGGCCCGACGCGGGACCACTCCGATCATGGCGCCCGAGACGCCGCACTTGGCCGGGATGCCCACCTCGGTGGCGTAGCGGCCCGAGGCCTCGTACATGCCGCTGAACAACATCAGGCGTCGAACCAGCCGCACGTGCCACGCCTGCAGCAGCCGGCCGCCCAGGTGCACGTCGGCCCCGTCCGCCAGAACCCGCCCGGCGTGCGCGAGGTCGACGACATCGACCTCGACGGCGCACATCTGGCAGTAGGCCCACAGCAGTTCCTCGACGTCGCAGGACACCAGGCGGTGGCTGCGTAGGAAGTAGCCCAGCGCCCGATTGCGGTCCGAGAGCGCCAATTCCGAGCGCGCGACGGACTCGTTGACCGCGATCGTCGGATTTCCGGTCAGCGCGCGCAGGAACTCCAGCAGCTCGGCGACCCGACCCTGCGGCCCGTCACCGGGCAGCATGTCGACGACCACCAGCGCGCCGGCGTTGACGAACGGATTGACCGGCACCCCGGAACCCCGGATGAACGTCTCCAGCGAGTTGTAGGAGCCGATCCCCTGATCGCGGCCGACGCGGGCGAAGACGTGCTCCTCACCGCGATAGTGCAGCGCCAGCAGCAGCGTGAAGACCTTCACCACGCTCTGAACGGTGAAGCGGGCGTGCAGGTTTCCCGCTGTCAGGACGTTCCCGTCGCCCAGGTCCACCGCCACGGCCAGCTCGTCGGCCGGTGCCCGGCGCAACTCCGGCAGGTACGTCGACACCGTTCCGGCGGCGAGGTGCGGGCGCACCTCGTCAACCAGGGGGGCCAACCAGTTCTGTGCAATCACCGTCATGATCCACCGTTTCCGTACCGTCTGTTGACGCCGTCCGGTGCGGCCAGGCGGCCGCACCGGACGGACTCGACTTCGTGCGAAAGGGCCTAGAAGTACACCAGGTGATCGGCGCGCTCAGCGTCGCCGACGGGCAGGTGATCCTTCTCCCACTCCATGCGCTTGGTCTCCGTGTAGTCCTTGATGAAGTCCTCGCTGAAGACCTCGTGGGTCAACTCGTCGGCCTCGAACGCCTCGACGGCCTCGAGCAGGGTGCGGGGCAGCCGCGAGATCTCGGCGCGCTCGGAGGCAAGTTCGGTGATCTCCGGCCCGGGATCGATCTCGTTGGCGATGCCGTCGAGGCCGGCCGCCAGCAGGAACGCCCCCGCCAGATAGACATTCGCCGATGCGTCCGGGTTGCGGACCTCGATGGCGGGCCGGTTCTCGGGGAGCCGGATCATGCAGGAGCGGTTGTTGGGGCCGTAGGCGATCTTGATGGGCGCCCAGGACACCGAGCCGTCGACCAGCCGCGGGGTCAGCCGCTTGTAGGAGTTGACCAGCGGGTTGGTGATCGCCGTGAGCGCGCGGGCGTGCTTGAGCAGGCCGCCGACGAAGTACTTGGATTCCTTGGACCACTCCTCCTCGCCCGGGATGGCCGGATTACCCAGGCGCAGAACGCTTTCACCCGAACCGTCGACCGAGTAGAGGCCGAGGTTGAAGTGCGCGCCGGAGCCCCACAGGTTGGCAAAAGGTTTTGGCATGAACGTGACGGCCAGCCCGTGCCGCTTGGCCACCTGATGCACCATCAGCCGGAACAGGGTGACCCGGTCGGCCATCTCGAGCAGATCCTTGTAGTAGAAGTCGATCTCGAACTGTCCCACGCCACCCTCGGCGCCCAGCGCGAACGCCTTCAGGCCGATCTGCTCCATCGTGCTCACCACGTCGTCGAGGAAATCCGCCACGTCATACGAGGTTTCGACGTCGTAGGCCGGGCTGGGCTCGATACCACCGGTGGCGGTCAGGGAACCGAACCCGGCGGAGTTGAGGTCGTCGGGCCGGTACACGTAGAACTCCGGCTCGATGCCCAGGGTGCAGCGGTAACCCTGGTTGGCCGCACGCTCGATCTGCTTCTTCAGGATCGACCGCGGGCACAGGGAGAACGGCTCACCCTTGTCCGACCACATGTCCGAGGCCATCCAGGCGAACCGGTTGTCCCAGGGCAGCACCGTGAGGGTGTCGATGTCGGGCAGCGCCGTGACCTCTTCCTCGACCGGATCCATGACGCCGATGCCGTTGATCCCGCGCGGGGTGTACCGCGCGAAGCCCGCCATCAGTTCCGGCAGCAGGCCGACAGGATGGCTCTTGGCCCGGTTGCGGCCGAAGATGTCGGCCCACGAGGCGGTGACGTACCGCACGCCGGCGTCGGCGAGTTCCTGGGCCTTGGCCGAGTAGGACGAGTCGATGTCGTTGAGGGTATCCATGATGCTTCTCGCTTTTCTTCTCTAGATCGTTTGGTGCAGTTCGTTACTGGTGAAAGATGTTGCTGGTCACCACCTCTGCGGGGAGTTCATTTCAGGTCCCGACTATCCGATCCGCCAGCGGACCTTGCTCATGTCCATCGGCTGGATCGGCATGAAGTCGCCGTACCGCGACGGCGGCGCGCTGGCGATGCGGGCGCCCTTGGGACCGAAGTTGTAGGCCGGCTCCGGGTTGAACTTGAGGAAGAGGAAGTACACCAGGGCGGCCACGCTGGTCGACACGATGAACCCGAAGTCCGCGCCGTCGAACAGTCGCGCGCCCGGCCCGACGTACCAACCGGTGTTCACGAACAGCATGCCGACGGTCACTGCCGAGAGCCAGGCGATCACCGCGCGGTGGTTCAGGCCCGCCGAGGACCAGTACCGACCGCCCATCTGGCCGCGGTTGTAGACCTGCAGCGAGTCCGGATCGTAGTAGCCGCGGTTGTTGAAGTAGCCGATCAGGTTGATGATGGTCCACGGCGCGCCCAGCACGATCAGGATGGCCAGATACGAGCTGACGATCGCCGAAAGCTGTTGGTAGAACGCGCCGATGAAGACCAGCACGGTGGACACGATGGACAGGTAGATCGTGGCCCGCACCCGGCTGATTCCGGGCACGATCGACGAGAAGTCCAGGCCCATGTTGTAGATGTTGATCACGGCCTGCGCGGTACCCGGGATGAAGGCCAGGTACAGCGCGAAGAACAGGAACCAGTACGGCACGTTGTTCGCAAACTCGGTGGCGTAGGCGTTGAGCGGGTCCTTGAACGTGACCGCGGTGTACGCACCGAACATGAAGGCGCCGCCCATGCCGAAGAAGCCGCCGACCCAGGCCGCCGCGACCGACTGCCGGGGCGGGTACTTCTTGGTGGAGATGTGCCGGGTCCAGTCGCCGACGTAGGGACCGTAGGAGTTGACCGTGCCCGCGCAGGCCAGCATGCCCAGGATCCAGGTGGGCCAGAAGCTGCCCAGCGCGTAGTCGCCGCCGGCGTAGCTGGGATCGAAGTTCTTCGAGGCGACGAAGATGTAGAGGATCATGATGGACCCGGCGGTGGGCACCATCCACTTGGTGAAGGTGACCATGTTGGCGTGGCCCATCACCGCGATGATGGTCATCACGATCGCCACCAGCGCGTAGGCGATGATCAGCAATGCGACAGTGACGGTTTGGCTTTCGACCCCGAAGATCCGCACCACGCTGCGCGCCAGCACCTCGCCGGCCGCCCAGATACACAGCGCGGCGAAGACGATATCGGCGGTGATACCCAGCGCCGAGCCGATCATCCGGCCCAGCGCGCCGAAGTGCGCCCCGCTGGCGACGGGGTTGTTGCTGCCGCTGCGCAGACCGAGCAATCCCATCGGCGCCATCAGGGTGGCACCGATGGCCGAGCCCACCACGATGGCGCTGGCCGACGCCCACCAACCGAGCCCCAGCGAGACCGGAACCCAGCCGATGACGATGATCCCGAACGTCATGCTCCCGCCGAACAGGATCCACAGCAGGTTCCGGGGTCGGGAGTGTCGGTCCTCGTCCGGAATGTATTCGATTCCGTAACTCTCCACCTTGCCGACCACGTCCACCATGGCCGTGCTCGGTTCAGCCGCGGCTGCGACTTCTTCCTTCATGTCGAAATTCCTTTGGTCTCACCGGAATACGTAGGACAAAGATTTCTGGGCGACGGGCCTTGCCCGCTTGGCTAGGCCGTCGCCGTCAACGCCTCCCATGCCTTGCGGAACGGTTCCAGCGGGGCACGGGCCACTCCCCCACCGATCTGGCGACCCGACCGGCCCGCGATGCCGATGTCCAGGAATGGGGTGACCCCGGTGGGTCGCACGATCTTCTCGACGTCCAGGCCCAACGGCGTGCCGCGATAGTTCAGGACGGGGATCAGGAAGTCGGGGCTCTCCGTCACGGTGATGTCGTACATGGCGGTGGTTCGGGCGACCATCCTCACTACGCTGCGTCCACTGGACCTCTGCAACGGCAACCCGGCCGCCTGTGCGACCCCACCCAGACCGACTACCTCGGTGATGATGCTCTCACCCCCCATGAACTCGATGTCGTCGGCGTCGTATCCGTCCTCGATCCGGAAATCCTCGAACGTCGGCAGCGGCCCGGTGAACCAGGTATCGCCGGTGCCGGAGGTCTGCACGCCGAATTGCGCGCAGGAGAACGACATCGCGGTCACCACGCTCGAGCCCTCGAATCCGCGCATGGCGTTGGCCATCACCTTGCTGGCCGCCATCGACAGGCGCAGGAAGAAGTAGTCGTCGCACAGCGAGTCCAGCGCGTGCTCGAGGTCATCGCCGAATTGCTTGGCGCCGACCAGCAGTCGCCGCAGGAACAGCAGCGTCGCCGCGGCGTTGCGGCTGTGCAACTCGTCGCCCATGGTCAGGGCGCGCGCCATGATGGGCTTGAGCCGCAGCGGTTCCGTCTGCGCGGCGATCAGACTGTTCAGCGCCGGCGCGATGCGCAGGCGCAGCGCCTCCAGGTTCGCCCGGGTGGCCGCGGTGTAGGTGCCGTAGTTGAGCCGGTCGGCGCTGTCGCCCTCGTAGAGCGTGCAGTAGCCGCGATCCCCGGTGGTGTCGTTGACCACGACCGCCACCGGCATCGACGCCGTGGTGACGCCGGCCAGCGACCCGACGCAGCCGAACTCCTGACAGCCCCGCACCGCGATCTCGCCGCGCTCGAACGCGGCGACCGCGGCGGCCTCGTCGGCGGCCAGGCCCTCGTAGAGCGCGCCGCCGATGATCGCCGCGCGCTGACCTCCCGTGTACGCGTCGAACGGCATGGTCGGTCCGGAGGTCAGCACGGTCGACGGGGGCAGCCCCATCGCCTCCTGCGCGCTCTCGATTCCGACCAGCACGGGGTCGGCGGCCAGGAGCGCCTCGACGGCGGCGCGATTGGCCTGGGCGCGGACTCTCGACATTCATTGCCTCCAAGTAAAACGTTTTGGCACTGCTGATCCGGCGGGTGGAACGCACTTCTGTGGGGCGCCGGGCGCATCGCCCCGGCGGCCATATCGTCGTGCCAAATGGTTTTGGCTAACTGGGTTGTGACCGTAGTCACGGCTGCGCGCAGGTGTCAAGAGGATCACCCAAATCGGTGTCCGGAGGCCCGACGGCAGGCTCGACAGCGGGCTAGGCCTGCGCCGAGGACCCCCGGGCGACGAACTCGGTCGGCATCAGCGGGCCGGGCAAAGCCCCGGGGCCGCTCTCCAGGCGTTCGATGAGCAACTCGGCGGCCGTCTCCCCGGTGCGGAACGGGAACAGGTTGGTCGCCGAGATCTGCGGGGAGGTCAGCGACAGCGCCCGATCGTCGACCGCCGAGGCGATGGCCAGATCCTGCGGCACCCGCAAACCAGCCCGGAGCGCCGCGTCCAACAGGGCCAGGGCCAGGTCGTCGGAACTGGTGTACACCGCGTCGATCGGGGCCGCGAACAGTTCGGCAAACGCCGCGTCCAGGGTGTCTTTGTCCAGCGCACCGACGGTGATGACGGTCTCCGGGACGTCGTGCTCGGCCACCCAGGACCGGTATCCGGTGCGGACATCCTTGACGTAGCTGCGCCGGGTCTCGTCGGTGAGCAGGGCCGGGCGCCGTCGACCCGCTTCGGCAAAGTGGTCGAGCACCTGGCGGGCGGCGCCCGCGTGGTCGTTGTCGACCCGCAGCACCTCGCGCCCCCCGTTCTCGGCCACCCCGATGGTGACCATCGGGACGTCGGTCCGGAAGACCGGTTCCTCGCCGTGCGGGTCGACGATGATGGCCCCGTCGATGGCAAACCCGCTCAGCACGCCGGCCTTGCCACCGGACGGGGACACCACCAACGCGTATCCGGCGCTGTCGGCGGCCGCCGCGGCACCGTTGATGAGTTCGAGGAAGTACGCCGAGTGCGGCAGCGACGGGCCCGGGCCGTCCCCGAGGTCCGGCATCTGGATCGCGATGATCCGGCTGCGCCGGGTGACCAGCTGCTGGGCGTGCACATTGGCCTGGTAGCCCAGCTGCCGGGCCGCCTCGAGGACCTTGGCCCGGGTTTCTTCGGCGATGCGGCCGCGATTGTTCAGGACGTGGGAGACGGTCGTCGGCGAGACGCCCGCCGCCGCGGCCACGTCGATGATCCCTGCCACATCTACCTCGCTGCCTGAGTCACCTCAGATTAGCGACGGGGCCGGTTACCCCGCGGAGACGGACCGGCCGGCGCTGTGCAGGTCGTTGCAGGCCTCGATGACACGCTCGGTCATCGCCGCCTCGGCCTTCTTCAGGTAGCTGCGCGGGTCGTAGGTCTTCTTGTTGCCGACCTCGCCGTCGATCTTGAGCACACCGTCGTAGTTGGTGAACATGTGCGAGGCGACCGGGCGGGTAAAGGCGTACTGGGTGTCGGTGTCGACGTTCATCTTGATGACGCCGTAGCCCAGCGCCTCCTCGATCTCCGACTTCGCCGAGCCGGATCCGCCGTGGAAGACGAAGTCGAACGGCTTGGCGCCCTCGGCCAAGCCCAGCTTGGCCGACGCGACCTTCTGGCCCTCGGCCAGGATCTCCGGCTTGAGCTTCACGTTGCCCGGCTTGTAGACGCCGTGCACGTTGCCGAACGTCGCGGCCAGCAGGTACTTCCCGTGCTCGCCGACGCCGAGGGCCTCGACGGTCTTCTCGAAGTCCTCGGGGGTGGTGTAGAGCTTCTCGTTGATCTCGGCCTCGACGCCGTCTTCCTCGCCGCCGACCACGCCGATCTCGATCTCCAGGATGATCTTGGCCTCGGCGGACAGCTTCAGCAGCTCCTTGGCGATGTCCAGGTTCTCATCGATCGGCACCGCCGAGCCGTCCCACATGTGCGACTGGAACAGCGGGTTCTGGCCGTTCTTCACGCGCTCGGCCGAGATGGCCAGCAGCGGACGGACGAAGGTGTCGAGCTTGTCCTTGGGGCAGTGGTCGGTGTGCAGCGCCACCGTGACGTCGTACTTGGCCGCGATGACGTGGGCGAACTCGGCGAGCGCGACGGCGCCGGTGACCATGTCCTTGACCCCGAGGCCGGAACCGAACTCGGCACCACCGGTCGAGAACTGGATGATGCCGTCGCTGCCGGCGTCGGCGAAGCCCTTGATGGCGGCGTTGATGGTCTCCGAGGACGTGCAGTTGATGGCCGGGAATGCGAAGGAATGCTCCTTGGCGCGGCCCAGCATCTCGGCGTAGACCTCGGGAGTGGCGATCGGCATGAAACATCCTCCTGCATGTGGCGTAACTGGGTGCGTCGATAGCAGTATCTCAGTTGAACCGTATTCGTGGTCCGAGTGCGCCGCACAACCGGGCTACGGCTCGGCGTTTACCGATCCGAGCCCAACCCCCGGTATGTTGAGGCGTCATGACCAGCACCACCACCCTCGCACTGATGCCGGATTTTCTGGACCCGATCACCCTGATCGGGTATTTCGGCACTTGGGCCCTGCTCGGCCTGCTGCTGGTGGTGTTCGTCGAGTCCGGGGTGTTGTTCCCGGTGCTGCCCGGTGATTCGCTGCTGTTCGTCGCGGGCATGCTGGCCGCGGGCACGGCCTCGGCGGGCGGCGACGCCAACTTCCAGCTCTGGCAGCTGCTGCTGTTCATCCCGATCGCCGCGGTGGCCGGCAGCCAGGTGGGCTACTGGATCGGCCGCAACGTGGGCACCGCGATGTTCAAACCGGACGCCCGCTTCCTCAAGCAGAAGTACCTCGACGAGGCGCACAAGTTCTTCGAATCGCGCGGCCCGTTCGCCATCGTGATCGCCCGCTTCATCCCGATCGTGCGGACGCTGGCACCGATCACCGCCGGTGCGGCCCGGATGAACTACGCGGTGTTCACGCTGTTCAACGTCGTCGGCGCGCTGGTCTGGGGCATCGGGCTCACCCTGCTGGGCTACTGGCTCGGTCAGTTCGAGATCATCCAGTCCCTGCTGGAGCCCATCATCATCCTGATCGTGGTGATCTCCGTGCTGCCGATGGTCTACGAGTGGTACCGCCGGCGCCGCGAGGCCAAGAACGCCGCCGCCTAGCGGCTACCCCAGCTTCAGCACCGCGGCTAGCTCCCGCAGGCCCGGCCGCGGGTCGTCGGTGGGGGTGTTGCCCAGCACCTGGATGACCACGTGGTCGGCACCGGCGTCCAGATGCGCGGTCACCAGCTCGGCGGCCTGCTCGACCGAGCCCATACCCACCACACCGCGGGCCAGCCGCTCCGAGCCGCCGCGCACCAGATCGGACTCGTCGAAGCCCTGCCGCAGCCAGGAGTTCCGGTAGTTCGGCAGGCCGCTGTACACCTCGAGGTGGCTGTGCGCGCGCCGCAGCTGATCGGCGTCGTCACCGCCGATGGCCACCGCCTGCTCGGAGACGATCCACTTGTCCGGGCCCAGGATGTCCCGGGTGACCGCGGTCTGCGACGGCGTGACCAGGTACGGGTGCGCCCCGTCGGCGTGGGTGCCCGACAGCTCGATCATCTTCGGACCCAGCGCCGCCAGCAGCACCGGCGGGCGGCCGACGCCCGGCTCGATCTGCGGCGGCACCGCGGCCATCTTTTCCAGGTAGCCGCGCATGGTCGCCAGCGGCTTGGCGTAGGTACCGCCGAGGCCGCGCTCCACCAGCGGGCCGTGGCTGACCCCGAGGCCCAGCACGAACCGGCCCGGGTACAGCGCGGTCAGCGTGCGGGCGCCGGTCTCGGCGGCCGACGGCACCCGGACGTGGATGTTGGCGATGCCGGTCCCGACCACCAGCCGCTCGGTGGCGGCCAGGAAAGCCGCGGACTGGGTGAGGCACTCCTTGCCGACGGTCTCCGGCAGGAACAACGAGCCGTAGCCCAGTTGTTCGATCTCGCGGGCGATGTCCTGGGCCTCGGGCATGGCCCAAGGGTCGCTGGCCCACCAGACGCCGACGCGGGACGGGAAGTCGATGTTGGCACGCTGCGCGGAGGTCATGGGCCGATCTTAGGCGGCGAGTTCGTCGAACAGTTCGACCAGTCCGGTCAGCGAATGCGCGGGCAGGAACACATCGCAGTACGGCAGCGCCGCGGCCATCGATGCGGCGGTCGGCGCGAATCCCGTCGCCGCGGCGCGCGGGTTCAGCCACACCACGCGCTCGGCCCGACCGCGCAGCCGGCGCATCGCCCGCTCGAGCACCTCGGGCGGATCGGCGTCCCAACCGTCGGAGGCGATCACGGCCACCGCGCCCCGCAGCGCGCTGCCGTGCGGGCCGCGCACCAATTCGGCGACCGCCGGGCCCAGATGAGTGCCGCCGTAACGGTCGGCGACGCGCTCGTTGGCCCGGGCCAGCGCCACCTCGGCCGACCGGTGCGACAGCGCCGGCGTCAGCCGGGTCAGCGTGGTCGAGAACGCGAACACCTCGGGGCGCGCCATCCGGCGCCGCACCGCCAGCGCCCGCATCAGGTGCAGGTAGACCGTGACGTAGGGCTGCATGGATCTGCTGACGTCACACAGGAACACGATGCGGCGCGGCCGCCGGCGACGACGGGTCCGGATCAGCGCCACCACCTCCCACCCGGTGGTGCGGGAGGCGCGCATGGTCTGCCGCAGGTCGATCCGCCGGCCCCGCCGGCTCTGCTCGCGACGACGGGTGCGCCGCTGCGGCCACCGCGGGGCGGTGCGTTCCAGCCAGTCCCCGATCACGCGCAGATCCGCGGCGTCGAAGGCCTCGAAGGGTTGATCGGCGCGCACCCGCAGCCGGCTCGGCAACACATCGGGCACGGCCAGCGCGGAGTCGGGCTCGGCGCCGTCGGTCCCGGCCATCGAGGTTTGCCGGGTCAGCCACGGCAGCCCGTCGACCGTCACCCCGCCCGCATCGGACAGGCCCTCGGCCGGCGAAACCCGGCCGGCGGACCGGGATTTCAACGACACCGGATCGGTGCCGAGCACGGCGTCGGCGAACGCGTAGCCGAACACCTCGTCGAAGGCCGGGATGTCCTCGGCGCGGGTCACCAGGGTCAGCCGGGCCGCCCAGTACACGTCGCGGCGCGACCGCGCGGTGACGCCGAGCGCGGCCACGAATTCAGCCGGCCCGTCGGCGGACACCGGCACCCCGTGCGCACGCAGCCGGGTGGCCAGGGCGACCGCGAGGGCCGCCCAGTCCACGCCGCGCAGCAGCGCCGGTCGGTTCATCGGCGGTCGCGTTCGACCCGCCTGCCGAGCAGCACCCGCCCGAGGGCGAAGACCGCCGCCGCGGCGGCGAACAGCGCGGCCACCATGGGGCCGTACCGTTTGAGCGTCTGCCCGCCGGCCAACTCGAGCAGGTCGATCGGCACGGCCTCGGCCGGTTCGGCGGGGGCGGCGGCGACGGGCGCGGCGGTCGGTTCGGCTGTCTGCGGTTCGGCGGTCTGCGCGTCGGCGGCCAGCTTGGCCTCCAGCGAGTCCACGAACTGGCCGAGCAGCTTCTCCGAAACCTGTTGCAGCATACCGCTGCCGAACTGAGCGAGCTTACCGACGACCTTGAGGTCGGTGTCCACCGTGACCCGGGTGCGCTCCCCGGCCTCGTGCAACTGCGCGATCACGGTTGCCGTCGCGTTGCCCGTGCCGCGGGCCTCCTTGCCCTTGGCGTCGATGACCGCGCGGTACTGCGCGTCGTCCTGTTCGACGAAGCGCACGCGACCGGAAAACTCGCTGGTGACCGGACCCACCTTGACCTTCACCTTGCCCAGGACGTCCTCGCCGTCGCGGCCGTCCAGCGCGGCGCCGGGCATCAGCGGGATCACCTCCTCGAGGTCCGTGAGCACCTCCCACGCGCGGGCGATCGGGGCGCTGACGGTGAACTCGTTGGCGATCTTCATCGCGGGGATCCTCTCATCGGTTGCTGCTGTGCTCGGTCAGGGCCGCGCTGATCAGCTGGTGATCGTCGGGGGTCTTCGCCAGCGCGCCCAGGCTGCTGACCAGGGCGACGGTGTTCTCGGACACCAGATCCCCGACGCCGAGTGCGGCCAGCGCGGCGACCCAGTCGATGGTCTCGGCCAGGCCCGGCGGCTTGTCGAGGTCCAGATCGCGGGCGGCGCCGACGAATTCGGCGGCGCTGGTGATCAGCGCGGCGGTGGCCCCGGGGACGGTGCGCCGCACGATCTCGGCGGCGCGGGCCGGGTCGGGGTAGTCGATCCAGTGGTACAGGCAGCGCCGCCGCAGCGCGTCGTGCAGGTCGCGGCTGCGGTTGGAGGTCAGCACCACCACCGGCGGTCGCTGCGCGACGAACGTGCCCAGTTCGGGCACGGTGACGCTGGCCTCGCCGAGGAATTCGAGCAGCAGCGCCTCGAATTCGTCGTCGGCGCGGTCGATCTCGTCGATCAGCAACACCGGCGGGGTGGGCCCGGTGTGCCGCACGCACTGCAGGATGGGCCGGTCCACCAGGTAGGGCTCGGTGTAGAGGTCGGTCTCGGCGATCCCGGCGCCGCGGGCCTCGGCAAGCCGGATGGACAGCAGCTGACGCTGATAGTTCCAGTCGTAGAGCGCCTCGGCCGCGGTCAGCCCCTCGTAGCACTGCAGCCGGATCAGCGGCGCGTCCAGGACGGCGGCCAGGGTCTTGGCGGCGGTGGTCTTCCCCACCCCGGGCTCGCCCTCCAGCAGCAACGGCCGCCCCAGCGTCGTCGCCAGGTAGCAGGCCGCAGCGGTCCCCTCGTCGAGCAGGTGGTCGTGCGCGTCGAAACGCCGCACCACATCATCGATGTCGGCGAAGGCCCGCGCGGCCGTCATCGGCGCGCCGCGGCGAACGAGTCCCGGCAGCCGGTGCCGCAGAACCAGTAGTCCTGTTCGTCGAGGCGCAGATGGGGCGTGGCCGCCGCGACGACGACGCTCATCCCGCAGACCGGGTCGACCACTTCCGGCGCGACCACCGGCGCCGGCGCATCGGAGCGGCCTTCGCGCCGGAACACCGCGATCAGCTCGGCCAGGATGGACACGGCGATCTCCGGGGCGGTCCGCGCGCCGATGTCCAGGCCCACCGGCGTGTGCACCCGGGCGCGTTCCTCGTCGCCGACGGCCGCCTCGGCCAGGATCTGTGCACCGCGAACCCGGCTGGCCACCAGGCCCACGTAGCCGACGCCGGCATCCAGTGCCGCGCGCAGGATTTCGGCTTCCGGTCCGCCGTGGCTGGCGATCACCACCGCGCTGCCCGCCACGAAATCACCAACCGCGCCGCTCCCCCGCGCGGTGTCATAGCCCACCGTGGCGCACAGGTCGGCCAGCGCGTCGGCGATCGGTGTCGTCCCGTGGATGCGCACCAGCGGTGCGGGCATCTCCGGAACCAGGAAGATCTCCAGCGCGCCGCCGGACAGGCACGGGTTGACGACGACGGCGGCGCCGGGGGCCTCCGGGAAGTCGACCTCGCCGTCGGGCAGCACCCGCAGCAGCAGCGACTCCCCCACCTCGAGCGCGCCCAGGGCGGCCTTGCGCACCGAGTTCTGCGCGCACTGGCCGCCCACGAAGCCTTCGATGGTGCCGTCGGCCAACAGGATCGCCTCGTCGCCAGGGCGCGCCGAGGCGGGCGGTTGCGCGCGCACCACAGTGGCGTGCACGAACGGTGTCCGCGTCCGGCGCAGTTCCCCGACTCGCTCGGTGCTGATCATGGCCTGCCTCCTGCGCTTCTAGATCGGGGGTCGCGCCCGACCCTGCATCGCCTCCCACACCCGCGACGGTGTCAGCGGCATGTCCGCGTGCCGAACCCCGAAGGGCGCCAACGCATCGATGACCGCGTTGACCACGGCCGGCGGGGAGCCGACGGTCGCGGACTCGCCGATGCCCTTGGCCCCGATGGGATGGTGCGGTGACGGGGTCACGGTGTGCCCGGTCTCGAAGTGCGGCACCTCCATTGCGGTCGGGATCAAGTAGTCCATCAGCGATCCGCCGAGGCAGTTGCCGTCCTCGTCGAAGGCGATCATCTCCATCAGCGCCATGCCGATGCCGTCGACCAGCCCGCCGTGGATCTGCCCCTCGATGATCATCGGGTTGATCCGGGTGCCGCAGTCGTCGACGGCGAGGAACCGGCGCACCTTGACCACCGCGGTGCCCGGATCGATGTCGACGACACAGAAGTACGCGCCGTACGGATAGGTGAGATTCTCGGGGTTGTAACAGATCTGGGCGTCCAGCCCGCCCTCGATACCCTCGGGCAGATCGCCCGCGCCGTGCGCGCGCATCGCGATGTCGGCCATGCTCACCGCGGCCGACGGATCACCCTTGACGTGGAAGCTGCCCTTGTCCCACTCCAGGTCGGCCACCGAGGCCTCCAGCATGCCCGAGGCGATGATCTTGGCCTTGTCACGCACCTTGCGCGCCACCAGGGCGGCGGCCGCCCCGGACACCGGCGTCGACCGACTCCCGTAGGTGCCCAACCCGAACGGGGTCTGGTCGGTGTCGCCGTGCACGACGTCGATGTCGTCCGGCGGGATGCCGAGTTCCTCGGCGACGATCTGGGCGAAGGTGGTCTCATGGCCCTGGCCCTGGCTCTGCACCGACAGGCGCACCACGGCCTTGCCGGTGGGGTGCACCCGCAACTCGCAGCCGTCGGCCATGCCCAGACCGAGGATGTCCATGTCCTTGCGAGGTCCGGCGCCGACGGCCTCGGTGAAGAACGACATGCCGATGCCCATCAGCTCGCCGGCCTCGCGGCGTCGGGCCTGCTCCGCGCGCAGCCCGTCGTAGTCCACCATGTCCATGGCCAGCCGCATGGTCTGCTCGTAGTCCCCGGAGTCGTATACCCAGCCAGTCTTGGACGTGTACGGAAACTGTTCGGGCTTCAGCAGATTGCGCAGCCGCAACTGTGCCGGGTCCATCTTCAGCTCGTGGGCCAGGCAGTCGACCAGGCGCTCGACCAGATACACCGCCTCGGTGATCCGGAAGGAGCAGGCGTAGGCCACGCCGCCGGGTGCCTTGTTGGTGTAGACAGCGGTCATGTGGGCGTAGGCGGCCTCGAGGTCGTAGCTGCCGGTGAACACCCCGAAGAATCCGGCCGGGTACTTGACCGGCGCGGCGGTGCCGTTGAACGCGCCGTGGTCGGCGAGCACGTGCGAGCGGATCGCCAGGATCTTACCCTCGGCGGTGGCGGCGATCTCGCCGACCATGATGTAGTCGCGCGCGAATCCCGTCGAGGTGAGGTTCTCGCTGCGGTCCTCCATCCACTTGACCGGCCGGCCCAGCAGCAGCGAGCCGACGATGGCGCACACATAGCCGGGGTAAATCGGCACCTTGTTGCCGAACCCGCCGCCGATGTCGGGGGAAATGACCCGGATCTTGTGTTCGGGCAGTCCGGCGACGAGCGCGTACAGGGTGCGGTGCGCGTGCGGGGCCTGCGTGGTGGACCACAGCGTGAGCTTGCCGCTGACCGGGTCCAGATCGGCCACGGCCCCACAGGTTTCCATCGGCGCGGGATGCACCCGCGGGTAGACCATCTCCTGCTTGACCACCACGTCGGCGCGGGCGAACACCGCCTCGGTGGCCGCCGCGTCGCCGGTCTCCCAGTCGAAGCAATGGTTGTCGGTCTTGCCGTCGAGATCGGTGCGGATCACCGGGGCCTCGGGATCCAGTGCGCGCCGGGCGTCGATCACCGGGTCCAGCGGTTCGTAGTCGACGTCGATGAGTTCCAACGCATCCCGCGCGGAGTAGTGGTCCTCGGCGACGACGAAGGCCACCTCCTGGCCCTGGAACCGCACCTTGTCGGTGGCCAGCACGGCCTGCACGTCGTTGGACAGTGTCGGCATCCAGGCCAGGCCTTTCTCGGCCAGCGCGGCGCCGGTCACCACGGCCTTGACCTTCGGATGCGCCTGGGCCGCAGACACATCGATGCTGTTGATCCGCGCGTGCGCATACGGGGAGCGCAGGATGGCCAGGTGCAGCATCTTCGGCAGGGTCACGTCGTCGACATAGGTGCCGCGGCCGCGGATGAAGCGCGGATCCTCCTTGCGCAGCATCCGTCCGTAACCGCAGGGTTTCTGGTTGTTGTCGGCGGTGTCCTCGGGCCGGGTCTCGATGGTGGTCATGCTTGGCTCCCGGCTTCGAGCAGGGGTTCGGCGGCGTCTCCGCCGAGGGTTTCCTCGGTCTGCACGTCCGCAGCGAAGTCGCCCCGCTGACTCGACGCAGCCCACTGGATCGACCGCACGATGGTGGTGTAGCCGGTACATCGGCAGATCTGACCCGAAATCGCCTCCCGGATCTCGTCTTCGGCCGGATCCGGGTTGCGGTCGAGCAGGGCGCGGGCGGTGATCATCATGCCCGGGGTGCAGAACCCGCACTGCAGCCCGTGGCATTCCATGAAGCCCTGCTGCACCGGGTCGAGCTTGCCGTCGACCTCGAGTCCCTCGACGGTGCGCACGCTGTGCCCGGCGGCCATCGCGGCCAGCATGGTGCACGACTTCACCGGGTCGCCGTCGACCTCCACCACGCAGGTGCCGCAGTTGGAGGTGTCACAACCCCAGTGCGTCCCGGTCAGCCCGAGGGTGTCGCGCAGGAAATGCACCAGCAGCGTGCGGGGTTCGACCTCCGCGCTGACCTGCTCGCCGTTGACCATCATGGTGACCTGCATGGTTCAAACCCCCTGCCGCTGGTTGCCGGTGCGTGCGCGCTCGACCGAGCGGCGCAGTGTTCGGATGGTCAACTCCCCGGCGAGGTGGCGCTTGTAGTCGACGCTGCCGCGCATGTCGCCCACCGGGTCGCAGGCCTGGGCGGCCGCCGCACCGGCCTCGGCGAAGGTCGCCTCGGTGGCGGGCTTGCCGGTCAGGGCGTCGGCGAGCGCGCGCAGCGCCTCCGCGTCGGCGTTCACCGCCGTCAGCCCCACCCGGGCCGCCGCGATGGTCTCGCCGTCCAGCGTCACCTGAGCGCCCGCGGCGGTCACCGCCCAATCCCCCACCCGGCGTTCCACTTTCGCGTACGCGCTGGAGGTGTGCCCGCGCACCGGGATACGCACCTCCAGCAGGATCTCGTTGTGCGCCAACGCCGTCTCGTACGGACCCTGCAGGAAGTCGTCGATCCCGATCTCGCGCACCCCGCCCGGGCCGCGGGCCACGCAGACCGCGCCGAGCACCGCGCACACCGTGGTCAGATCCTCGGCCGGGTCGGCCTGACACAGCGAGCCGCCGACGGTGCCGCGGTTGCGTACCACCGGGTCGGCGATCACCCGCTCGGCGTCGCGGAAGATCGGTAGCACCGCCGCCAGCGGTTCGGATTCCAGCACGTCGCGGTGCCGGGTCATGGCACCGATGCGGACCGCCCCGGGATCCCCGAACTCGAGGTAGCCGAGTTCGTCAGCGAGGTCGTTGATATCGACCAGATACTCGGGGTTGGCGATCCGCAGCTTCATCATCGGCAGCAGGCTGTGCCCGCCCGCGACGATCATCGCGTCCTCGCCCAACCGGTCGAGCAGACCGACGGCCTGATCGACGCTGGTGGCGCGTTCGTATTCGAATGGGCCGGGCACCTGCATGTGACACCCCTCACACTCACCGTGGGAGTCTTAGTGTCGGCAATACCGACGACGGCGTCAATAGCCGGTTAAGCGAACCCTGAATAAGGTCGCTGATCAGGCGTGATGAATCTCGCCGTGGATGGGGCCCGCGGTCTCGGCCAGCGGCCGTCCGCCGCCGCCCCAGCGCCGCGCGATGATTTCGGCCGCGATCGACACCGCGGTCTCCTCGGGGGTACGGCCGCCGAGATCCAGGCCGATCGGGCTGGCCAGCCGGGCCAGTTCAGCCCCCGTCAGGCCGGCCTCGGTCAGCCGCGCCAGCCGGTCCTCATGGGTGCGCCGCGACCCCATCGCCCCCACGTAGGCCACCTCGTCGAGGCGCAGCGCGACCTCGAGCAGCGGCACGTCGAACTTCGGGTCGTGGGTGAGCACACAGATGACGGTGCGCGAGTCGATGGCGCCGGCGGCGACCTCGGCGGCCAGATAGCGGTGCGGCCAGTCGACGATCACCTCGTCGGCGGTCGGGAAGCGCGCGGGCGTGGCGAACACCTCCCGGGCGTCGCACACCGTGACCCGGTAGCCCAGGAAGGACCCCTGGGCCGCGACGGCGGCCGCGAAGTCGATGGCCCCGAACACCAGCATCCGCGGCCGCGGTGCGTAACTGGCGACGAACACCTCCATACCCTCGCCGCGGCGCTGCCCGTCGGGGCCGTAGGTGAGCACCTCGCTGCGGCCCGCCGCCAGCAGGCCGCGCACATCGTCGGTGACCGCGGCATCGGCGCGCGCCGAATCCAGCGATCCGTGCACCTCCTCGGGCCGCACCACCAGGCGGCCACCGACCCGCGCCGGGTCCGGATGGGCGATGACGGTGGCCAGCGCCACCGGCCGGTGCGCGTCGATATCGTCGGCCACGGCGGCCAGCTGGTCAAAGTTGTTCTGCGACACCGGCTCGACGAAGATATCCAGGATGCCGCCGCAGGTCAGTCCGACCTCGAAGGCGTCGTCGTCGCTGACCCCGTAGCGCTGCAGGACCGGGACGCCCGTAGCGATCACCTCGGTCGCGAGCTCGTAGACCGCGCCCTCGACGCAGCCCCCGGAAACTGATCCGCTGACCGTCCCGTCGGGCGCCACCACCATGGCCGCGCCCGCCGGCCGGGGCGCGGAACGGAAGGTGCGCACCACCGTCCCCAGCCCGGCGGTCGCCCCGGACCGCCAGACCGCTAAGAGGTCGCTCAGCACATCTCGCACGTGCCCAGGTTAGGACACGTCTAGTCTGCAGGCGTGACACCGGCTCAGCTTCGGGCATTTTCGGCGGTCGTACGCCTCGGTTCGGTGCGCGCCGCCGCCGAAGAACTCGGGGTCTCCGACGCCGGGGTGTCCATGCACGTCGCGCAGCTGCGCAAGGAGCTCGACGACAAGCTGTTCGTGCGGACCGCCGCGGGGCTGGCGTTCACCCCCGGCGGGCTCCGGTTGGCCGCCCGCGCCGTGGAGATCCTGGGCCTGCAGCAGCAGACCGCCGCGGAGGTCACCGAGGCGGCGCACGGCCGGCGACTGTTGCGCATCGCGGCCTCGAGCGCGTTCGCCGAGCACGCCGCGCCGGGTCTGATCGACTTGTTCTCCTCGCGCGCCGACGATCTGTCGGTGGAACTCAGCGTGCATCCGGCGCGGCAGTTCCGCTATCTGGTGGAGTCGCGCGCGGTCGACGTCGCGCTGGGCCCGGTCGTCGAAGCCCCGGGCGAAAGCCTCGCGGTGCGGCCGTTCCTGAAGTACCAGCTGATCGCCGTCACCGCCCCGGGCTCCCCGCTGACCAGCGCGGCCGTGACCCCGGGGTTGCTGCGCGAGCAGACCTGGATGCTGGGCCCGTCGGCCGGCCCGGACGGTGAAATCGCCCGGATATTGCGCGAATTGGAGATCCCGGAGTCCCGGCAGCGGATCTTCCAGAGCGACACCGCCGCGCTCGAGGAGGTCCGGCAGGGCACCGGCGTGACCCTGGCGATCGGCTTCGCGGTGGCCAAGGATCTCGACACCGGCCACCTGGTCCGCGTGGACGGGCCGGGCCTGCGGCACGCCGGCGAGTGGTCGGCCACCACGCTGCTGCCGAATGCGCGGCAGCCCGCGGTCTCCGAGCTCGTCCGCTTCATCACCACCCCGCGCTGCACCCAGGCGATGATCCGCGGCACCGGGGTCGGGGTCACCCGGTTCCGACCGAAAGTCCATGTGACGCTGTGGAGTTAGGCCGATCCGCTCTTGAGGCGACCGGAGAGCACATGCGCCCGCTCCAGTAACAGCGTGCCCAGCTCGCGGTGCCGCTCGGGCCGGAAGCGGGTCTCGACGCCGGTCAGGCTCAGCGCCCAGGCCGGCCGGGCGCTGCGGTCGAACACCGCCGCCCCCATGCCCCAGCTGCCCTCGACGATCAGCGCGGGGTTGACGGCGTAACCGGTGGTCCGGGTGGACGCCAGCCGTGCCCGCACCGCCTCCTCGGAATGTGTCGGGCCCCAGTCCGATTCGAGCTGGACCCGGCGGAAGTAGTCGTCGATCTCGCGGTCCGGCAGGTGGCTGAGGATGGCCAGGCCCGCCGAGGCGACGCCCAGCGGAAACCGGATGCCGACGTGCAGCACGTGCGAGCGCACCGGAAAGCTGCCCTCTTCGCTGAACACACAGACGGTTTCGTCGCCGCGCCGCGCGGACAAGAACGCGCTCTCACCGGTCTCGCGCGCCAGTCCGATGACGATGTCGCGGGCCTGCTCGATGATGTCGTAGCGGTCGGCCGCACCCGCGCCCAGCAGATACAGCTCGGGCCCCAGCGACCAGCGCCCGGTCGCGGTGTCCCGATCGATCAGGCCCTCCTCGGCCAGCGCGCCCAGCAACCGGTGCGCCGTGGGCCGGGCCAGCCCGGCCGTCCGAGCCAACTCGGTAGTGGACGCGCCGACCGGTTCGGTGGTCCCGACGGCCCGCAGCAGGGCACCGACGCGGGCGACCACCTGGGAGGACTGCACCCGCGGTGTCACACCGCGAAGTCTAGCGTCCACAGAGTGAACGCACGAGTTGCGCCCGAATCAGTCCGCGAACACTTGTCCCGGGTTATGCGGTTGGGGTTGATCCCGATGGCCACGGGACTGTTCACTGGACGGGACGTCCACGGTGTTTGCAGAGTGGACATGCATCCGACGAACGGTTGAGGAGAATCACGCGATGACTTCGAAGGTGTACGCGTCGGCAGCCGACGCGGTCGCCGACATCACCGACGGCGCGCACCTGGCGGTGGGCGGATTCGGACTGTGCGGCATCCCGGACCAACTCATCGCGGCGGTCGCCGAACTGCCCGCCACCGGCCTGGAGGTGTACTCCAACAACTGCGGTGTCGACGGCCTGGGCCTGGGCGTGCTGCTGGAGTTGGGCAAGGTCCGCCGCGTCACCGCCTCCTACGTGGGCGAGAACAAGGAGTTCGCCCGGCAGTACCTGGCCGGTGAACTCGAGGTCGAACTGACCCCGCAGGGCACCCTGGCCGAGCGGCTGCGGGCCGGCGGCGCGGGCATCCCCGCCTTCTACACCCCGGCCGGCGTGGGCAGCCCGGTCTCCGACGGCGGTCTGCCGTGGCGCTACGCCGCCGACGGCTCGGTCGCGGTGGCCTCCCCGCCCAAGGAGGTCCGGGAATTCAACGGCAAGCGGTACGTCCTCGAGGAATCCATCAACGCCGACTTCGCCCTGGTACACGCCAAGCGCGCGGACACGCTGGGCAACCTGGTGTTCAACAAGACCGCGATGAACTTCAACCCGCTGGCGGCGATGGCCGGCAAGATCACCATCGTCCAGGTCGAGGAGCTCGTCGAACCCGGCGAGATCGACCCCGGCGCAGTGCATTTGGCCGGTGTGTTCGTGCAGCGCATCGTCCACACCGGACCGCAGGACAAGAAGATCGAGAAGCGCACCGTTCGCGAAGAGAAGGCGTAACTGAGATGACCACAGCCCCCACCGCCACCGGCTGGTCCCGCAACGAGATGGCCGCGCGGGCCGCCAAGGAAATGATCGACGGCGAGTACGTCAACCTCGGGATCGGTCTGCCGACCCTGATCCCCGGCTACCTGTCCGGTGACGTCCGCGTCACGCTGCACTCCGAGAACGGCATCCTGGGCACCGGGCCCTATCCCGCCGACGACGCCGTGGACCCTGACCTGATCAACGCGGGCAAGGAGACCGTCACCGTCAATGACGGTGCGGCGTACTTCGATTCGTCGCTGTCGTTCGGCATGATCCGCGGCGGGCACATCGACGCCGCGGTGCTCGGCGGCATGGAGGTCGCCAAGAACGGCGACCTGGCCAACTGGATGGTGCCCGGCAAGATGGTCAAGGGCATGGGCGGCGCCATGGACCTGGTGCACGGCGCGGGCCGGGTCATCGTGCTGATGGAGCACACCGACAAGGCCGGCAACCCCAAGATCGTCAACGTGTGCAGCCTGCCGCTGACCGGTCAGGCCGTCGTCGACCGGATCATCACCAACCTCGGCGTCATCGACGTCGTCGGCGACGGGACGCTGAAGCTGCGCGAACTCGCCCCCGGCGTCACGGTCGAGGACATCGTCGCGGCCACCGAGGCCGAACTCACCGTCGACCTGGACTAGTCCGGCGCGTCGCCCAGGGTGTGAGCGGCCTCCATCAGCATCCAGCCGGACAGCTGCACGGACAGGTCGCGCTCCGGCGCGGCCGAGGCGTTGACCGCGCCCGCCACGAACTGGGCCTGCTCGCCCTCGGCGGCCACGGCCGCCGGGATGACCGCGGCGCGGTCCCAGAACGGGCCGAACAGCGGTAGGCCGTCGACGGTCTGGCGGTGGTCCCACGCCGAGCGGGCCGAGGACAGCACGATCTTGCGCGCCGTCTCGCGCGCGGCGACGGTCTCGGCGTCGTCGCCGGGCAGGGTGTTGGCGGCCTCCGCGAGATAGCGCGCGGTGATACCGAAGAACAGCCCGCCGTCGCCGCCGCCGGCGCCCTTGAGCACCCCCTCGGGGGCCATGTGTTCGGCGATCGCACCGATCAGCCGCGCCGCGCGCTGCCCGTGCCGCTGTTCGCCGGTGCGCACCGCCAGTTCGGTCTCGAGGCCCACGACCACGCCCTGGCAGTAGGTGTACTGCGCGCGCACCAGCGACCCGGCCTTGATGCCGTCGAAGATCAGCAGGGTCTCCGGATCCAGCAGGATCTCCTCGATCCAGTCGGCCATCTGCTGGGCGCGGCGCACCCGGTCGCCGTAGCGCGCCAGGAAGATTCCCGCCGGGCCGTTGGCCGGGGCGTTGAAGAACTGGTCCTGCTTGCGCCACGGGATGCCGCCGCCGTCCTCGGGCACCCAGGCGTTGACCAACTGGGTGGCCAGCTTGGTCAGCGGGCCGGGTTTGACCACCCCGGCGAAGCGCCCCGCGCGCTCGAGCGCCAGCGCCAACCAGGCCATGTCGTCGTAGTAGTCGTTGACCCAGCCGGTGTTCCGGATCCACTGCCCCCGGATCTGGCGGGTGATCCGCTCCACGCGCTCGGGCTGCGGATCACGGATCTGGGCGTCGATCAGACAATCCAGCAGATGGGCCTGCCACCAGTAGTGCCAGGTCTTGAACCGCTTGTCGCTGCCGGTGGGGGGCCAGGCCACGACGCCGAGCTGGGTTTTCGGCAGTCCCCAGAGCTTCTTGAGGTGACGTGCGGTGATGGCGGCCTCGGCCGAGGCCGCGCGGTTGGCCCATACCTGATCCATGAAAGTTCATCCTGCCCTACCAGGCGTGGTCAAGGTCGCCCCACTGCGCGATCCAGCGGTGCATGGCGATGCCGGCCGCCACCGAGGCGTTGATGCTGCGCGTCGAGCCGAACTGGGCGATGGAGACCACCGTGGCCGCGCCGGCGGCGGTCGCCGGGGTGATGCCCGGGCCCTCCTGACCAAACACCAGCAGGCACTCGCGGGGCAGTTCGGTGTGTTCGAGGCGGACCGCACCGGGCACGTTGTCGACGGCGACCACGGTCAGCCCCGCCGCCGCGGCGAAGTCGAGTAATTCGGCGGTGTTGTCGTGATGCCGCAGCCGCTGATAGCGGTCGGTGACCATGGCCCCGCGCCGGTTCCACCGCCGACGCCCGACGATGTGGACGGTGTCGACGGCGAAGGCGTTCGCGGTGCGCACCACCCCGCCGATGTTGGCGTCGTTGCCGAAGTTCTCGATCGCGATGTGCAGCGGGTGCCGGCGCCGGTCGATGTCGGCGATGATCGCCTCGCGGGTCCAGTACCGGTACTGGTCGACGACGTTGCGGGTGTCGCCGTCGCGCAACAACTCCGGGTCGTAGCGCGGGTCATCGGGCAGCTCGCCCGGCCACGGTCCGACCCCGGTGGGCGAGGTTCCCCACTCCGTCGGGCCGGGCTCGTCGCCCTCGGGAGTCACTGCCGGTCCCGCTCGTCGTCGAGCCAGACGGCGGCGTGCGTGCCGACCACCGACACCGTCGCGTACAGCAGCGCCTCGTTGATCTCGCCCTGGGTACACAGCGAGGCCTCCAGCTGCACCGAGTCGTAGGAGGCGTCGGGGAGCACCAGCACCGATGCGCCGTAGGTCGAGCAGGCGGGGCTGAGCCCGGGCGGCGGCAGCGACGGGGCCGCGAGCACCATCATCGGCCCGCCGCGCTCCTCGGAGTCGTCGCGGTAGCGCTGCCCCACGGCCCGGGCCTGCAGGCCCAGCAGCATGTAGCCGCTGCCCTCGAACGCCGTCGGGTCGCCCAGCGCCGCCGGGGTGAGCCGCCGACCGTCGGCCCGCCACGCCTCCACGCTGGTGGTGGACAGCTCCAGCCCGGAGTCGCTGGGGTTGGTCGGCGGCAGCCCCACCGGGTAGGCCGCGGGATAGGCGACGACGGTGCCGGGAATCCGCTCGGCCGGCGAATACGCGTACACCCCGCGCACCTGGGACTGATCGCGAATGGGGCCCAGGCACACGGTGCCGGAGAGCCGATCGGGTTCCGGGGTCGCCAGCGGGGTGAAATCGGAGCCGACGACGCGCTGACAGCTGCCCAGTCCGGTCGCCTCGATGGGATGCAGCAGGCCGCCGTACAGGCCGAAGCGGACGTCCTCCGGTGCGATGTGTTCGCCGTCGGGATCGGCGACCGCCGCGTCGACGTCGACGAGCACGTGGTCGGCGACGAAGCGCAGGTTGGCCACCGAGATGTTCCAGCCCAGCACGGACTGCGCGGTCCCCAGGGCGGCCGTGTCGGCGCCGTAGGTGGGAGCGGCCTCGGCGCTGCGACCGCAGGCGGCCAGCAGGAGAGCCACCACAACGACCGCGATGGCTCGTAGGGTGTCCACAGGTGGCTCCAGCACGTCGATCCAGGGCCTCGAAAACGCGCCGAGGCGTACCTGGGCACTGTAGACGTCGGCCCCCGGCACGCCACTCTCGCCCGCCGAACGGGCCTTTTCAGCAAATTTTCGCGAAGTTGCCGCGCTAATCGCGCGACGGGGCGCCGCGCGCCCGGATCGAACGCGAAGACGGCCACCGTGGCGATCGTCGGCGGGTTTCCGGCGGGCCTCCTCCTTCCCCTCGCCCGGCGACCACCCCCGCCCGACCGACTCCCCCGGCCGGTAGCCTCCGGGGCGCAGCCGCGCCCCTGGGCCCGAAAATTGACGCCTGCGTGAAGACTCCGCAAATAGGCGCCACCGGCTTCCAAATTGCCGAATCGCCGCCTTTTTTACCGCGATTTCACCAACGAATCACTACCGTCGCTAACTAATAGGTGCCATACATATGTACGCGATCTGCGCGTACACCCAGTAACACGTCTGATCAGCAAGAATGCCCGGGCACGCGGGGCCGTTCGCGGGATAATTGGGCGTATTCATTTACCGGGTCGGGGTACTCGCAAAGTAGAACTCAGGCCGACACGAGTTCCGTGCCGGACTGACCAACAGATAGGAAAGCAGTGAACCATCAGCAGCCCGAATTGTTCGCGTCCTCGGTTCGTCTCGATGCCGGCGCCCGGTGGTGGGATCCCGACACGGAGTGCACACTCCTGCTCGCCCGCCCCGCCGACGAACCGGAACTCTGGCAGGAATACCTCGCCGGAGCCGATTACAGCTACCGGAAACACGGCGTCGAATGCGCGCTGGACATCGACGCCATCCGGGACGGCAGCGACACCGTTCTCTTCTTTGTAGCTATCGACGGCAATGATCGGATCGTCGCCGGCGTGCGGGCCAAGGGTCCGCTGCTCGACGCCGACGACTCCCACGCCGTCGTCGAGTGGGCCGGCCAGCCCGGACTGGCCGCCGTCCGCAAGATGATCGACGACCGCGCGCCGTTCGGGATCCTGGAGATGAAGTCCGCCTGGGTCACCGACGAGCCGGGCCACGCCCGCGCCCTGACCCGCGCCATCGCCCGGTCCGGGTTCCACGCCATGGCCGTGATGGACATCCAGTTCTGCATGGCCACCGCGGCCGCCTACGTGCTGGACCGGTGGAAGTCCTCGGGCGGTGTGGTGGCCTCGCACATCCCCGCGACGCCGTATCCCGACGAGCGCTACGCGACCACCATGATGTGGTGGGACCGCAGCACCTTCGCCAACCACGCGGAGCCCGACCAGGTGGCCAAGATCCTGCGCGAGACCGCCATGCTGCGTCGCCACAGCGTCAGTCAGGGGGCCTCGGCATGACCGCGGTACTCGAGCCCCGAACGGCCGCCGCCGTCCCGGCGCCGGACGTCGACATCCCGATCGACCAACTGCCGGAGGCGCCGCGCAACCCGCTGCCCTACCGGCAGCGGCTCGCCGCGGTGAAGTCCTATCACACCGGCACCGAGCTGCTGCGCGACGCGGGCGGCCCGGTCACCCGCATCGTGCTGGCACCCCGGTGGCTGATGTCGCCGATCGTGCTGGCCACCTCGCCGCAGGCGATCCGGGACGTGCTCGGCGTGCGCGACGGCACCGTCGACAAGATGTCGCCGGTGTTCGCCGAGCTGCGCGCGATCCTCGGGGAGAATCTGGTCAATCTGCCGCACGACCGCTGGCTGCCGCGCCGACGGACCATCCAGCCGGTGTTCACCAAGCAGCGGATCGCCCAGCTCGGTGGCCACGCCACCGCGGCGGCGGCCTCCGTCGTCGGCGGCTGGGGCGACGGCGACCGGATCGACCTGAGCGCCCAAGCCCGCGCGTTGACGATGCGGGCGCTGGGCAAGTCGGTGTTCGGCATCGATCTCGAGGACCGGACCGAGCTCATCGAGGAGCACCTGCAGACCGCGCTGACCTATGCGGTCCGCCGGGCGTTGCGACCGGTCCGGTCACCGGCCTGGATGCCGACACCCGGACGGCGCCGCGCCCTGCGGGCCAGCGCCGAGCTGCGCGCCCTGGCCAACGACATCCTGCAGCAGTGCCGCGCCCGGCCGGAGCGCGAGGCCCCGCTGGTGCAGGCGTTGATCGCGGCGACCGACCCGGTCACCGGCCGGGCGCTGACCGACAAGGAGATCTGCGACGAGCTGATCATCTTCCTGTTCGCCGGTCACGACACCGTCGCCACCACGCTGACCCACACGCTGTGGCAGTTGGGGCGGCATCCGCAGATCCAGCAGCGGGTGGCCGACGAGGTCCGCGGCCTCGGTGGGCATCCGCTCACCGGCGCCGATCTGACCGGCCTGGGTTACACCAGTCAGGTGGTCAAGGAGGCGCTGCGGTTGTGCCCGCCGGCCCCGACCGGCACCCGCACCGCCACGCGGGATCTGAACGTCGGTGGTTACCGGGTGCCGGCCGGCACCACGTTGGCCTTCGGCCGGATGGCCGTCCAGCGCGACCCGCGGCTGTGGGATGACCCGCTGGCCTTCGACCCGGACCGCTTCGCACCGGGGCGGGCCGCCGGCCGCGATCGTTGGCAGTACCTGCCCTTCGGCGGGGGGCCGCGCTCGTGCATCGGCGACCACTTCGCGATGATGGAGGCCACGCTGGCCGTGGCAACGTTGATCCGGGAGGTCGAGATCGAGTCGCTGGAGCAATCCTTTCCCCTCGCAGTCCATTTCACGCTGGTCGCCGACGGCCCGATCCCGGCGCGGGTGAGCAGGCGCCGATGAGCAACCCCGACGCCACCCGCTGGCAGCCGGTCATCCTCGACGAGGAGGTCGCCGACGACCGGGACACCCTGGCTCGGCTGCGCGCGGATCCGGCCCTCGAGTTTCTCGACCATCGGGCGGCGCCACAACCCCCACAACGCGCCGTTGG
>JAEWRC010000188.1 GCA_023460175.1 Actinomycetes bacterium | reverse complement strand
GGTGTGGCAGGCGCTGACCGAGAAGGTGGCCGGCCGCCCCGCCAACGCCGAGGCCACCGTGGTCTTCACCGACCTCGTGGGCTTCTCCGCCTGGGCGCTGTCGGCCGGCGACGACGCCGCGCTGACCCTGCTGCGCCGGGTGGCGGGCGCCGTCGAACCGCCGCTGCTGGAACGCGGCGGACACATCGTCAAGCGGATGGGCGACGGGTCGATGGCGGTGTTCCGCAGTCCGACGGTGGCCATCGTCGCGGCCGTCAACGCCTGCGAGGCGCTGAAATCCGTTGAGGTGCAGGGCTACACGCCCAAGATGCGGATCGGCATCCACACCGGCCGGCCGCACCGGATCGGTTCGGACTGGGTGGGCGTCGACGTCAACGTCGCCGCCCGGGTGATGGAACGCGCCACCCACGGCGGCATCGTCGTCTCCGGCGCCACGCTGGATCTGATCGGCGCCGAGGAACTCGACCAACTCGGGGTGAGTGTCAAGAAGGTGCGCCGACCGGTGTTCAGTGCCCGCCCCAGCGGGGTTCCCGTCGACCTGACGATGTACCGGGTCACCAAGGAAAGCTGAAGGGCCTCAGCGGAATTCGTCGGCCGAGGCCTCGATCCAATCCGACCGCCACGACAGCGGCGCCGGATCCTCGAGTAGTTCGCCGGGCATCAACCACTCGTAGAGTTCGGCGTAGGTCTGGGTGCGCTGACCGGCCACCCGGCGATTCAGCATCGAGGGATCCAGTTCGGCGAAGCTGCTCAGCCCCATCGACGCGACGAGCTGCGCCGCGCTGGCCACCGTGGCCTGCTGGAAGTTGGCCACCCGGGTGGTCTTGTCCGGCACGTGCAGGGCGCGCGCCAGCCCCGGATCCTGGGTCGCGACACCGGTGGGGCAGCGGTTGGTGTTGCACTTGAGCGCCTGGATGCAGCCGACCGCGAACATCATCGCGCGCGCCGACAGGGTGAAGTCGGCGCCCTGGATGATGCGCGAGACGATGTCGACGCCGCTGGCGACCTTGCCGGAGGCGCCGATCCGGATGCGGTCGCGCAGTCCGGCGCCCACCAGCGCGTTGTGCACGAGCATCAGGCCCTCGGTCAGCGGCATGCCGACGTGGTCCTCGAACTCTTGCGGGGCCGCGCCGGTGCCGCCCTCGGCGCCGTCGACGATCACGAAGTCCGGGGTGATGCCGGTGACCAGCATGGCCTTGCAGATCGACAGGAACTCCGAACGCGACCCCACGCACAGCTTGAATCCGACCGGTTTGCCGTCGGCCAGGGTGCGCAGCGTGGCGACGAACCTCATCAGTTCGGTCGGGGTCGAGAACGCGCTGTGCACCGGCGGGGACACCACGGTCTGCCCCAGGGGGACACCCCGGGTGGCGGCGATCTCGGCATTGACCTTGGCGCCGGGCAGCACACCGCCCAGCCCGGGCTTGGCGCCCTGGGACAGCTTGATCGAAACCGCCTTGACGACGGGCAACCGGGCCTTCTCGGCGAACGTCGCCGGATCGAAGCGGCCGTGGGCGTCGCGGCAGCCGAAGTATCCGGAGCCGATCTGGAAGATCAGATCCCCGCCGGGCCGCAGGTGATACGGGGAGATGCCGCCCTCGCCGGTGTCGTGGGCGAACCCGCCGCGCGCTGCCCCCGCGTTGAGCGCCTCGACCGCGGTGGGGGACAGTGCGCCGAAGCTCATCCCCGAAACATTGAGCAGCGCGATGTCGTAGGGCTGGGCGCAGTCGGGGCCGCCGAGCCGGACGCTCGGGGCGATGGCCGGGGCGACCCTGGCGCGCAGCGAGTGCCGCAGGAACTCGTAGCCCGGGGCGTTGAGGTTGCGTTCGGTGCCGAACGGCTCGTCGCCCTTGGTGCCCTTGGCGCGTTCGTAGACCATGTCGCGGGTCTCGCGGTCGAACGGCGTGCCGTCGGTGCTGGACTCGATGAAGTACTGCTGGACCTCCGGCCGGATGGCCTCCATCAGGTAGCGCAGGTGGCCGAGGATGGGGAACGCCCGCAGGATGGTGTGCCGGGTCTGCAGCAGATCCCACACCCCGAGCCCGGCCAGGGCCGCCACCGGCACCGCCGCCAGCCACCAACCGGCGTGAACGAGCACTGCCAGCAACCCCAACAGGACGGCGGCCGCCGCGACGCCGGCGACGAGCAGTGGCCTCAGCACGGCGCGAGGGTACCAACGGTCATCACCTATGATCAGCACTGGCGTCACACCGGTGTCGCAACTGTTGAGGAGGCTCACACCGAGTGGGTGACGAACTGGATTTGTCGGGCGAGGCACTGGACGGTGCCGTCGCCGCGGCCCGGGCGGCCTTCGAGGCCGCCGCCGACATCGACGCGCTGGCCAAGGCCAAGACCGAGCACCTCGGCGACCGGTCGCCGCTGGCCCAGGCCCGCCAAGCGCTGGGCAGCCTGCCCAAGTCCGAACGCTCCGACGCCGGCAAGCGGGTCAATCTTGCCCGCACCGCCGCGCAGCAACTCTTCGACGATCGCCTCGCGGTGCTGCGCGCCGAGCGCGACGCCGCGGTGCTGGTGGCCGAGCGCATCGACGTCACGCTGCCGTCCACCCGGCAGCCGACCGGGGCGCGCCACCCGATCACCATCCTGGCCGAACACGTCGCCGACACGTTCGTGGCGATGGGCTGGGAGCTGGCCGAGGGGCCCGAGGTCGAGACCGAGCAGTTCAACTTCGACGCGCTGAACTTCGGGCCCGACCATCCGGCCCGCAGCGAGTCGGACACCTTCCACGTGGCCCCGGAGGGTTCGCGGCAGCTGCTGCGCACCCATACCTCCCCGGTGCAGGTGCGGGCGCTGCTGGCCCGCGAACTGCCGGTCTACATCATCTCCATCGGGCGCACCTTCCGCACCGACGAACTCGATGCCACCCACACCCCGGTCTTCCACCAGGTCGAGGGGCTGGCCGTCGACCGCGGCCTGACGATGGCGCACCTCAAGGGCACCCTGGACGCGTTCGCCCGGGCGCTGTTCGGTCCCGAGGGGCGCACCCGGGTGCGGCCGCACTTCTTCCCGTTCACCGAGCCCTCGGCCGAGGTCGACGTGTGGTTCGCCAACAAGAAGGGCGGCCCCGGCTGGGTCGAGTGGGGCGGCTGCGGCATGGTCGATCCCAACGTGCTCAGCGCCGCGGGCATCGACCCGCAGGAGTACTCCGGCTTCGCGTTCGGCATGGGCCTGGAACGCACGCTGCAGTTCCGCAACGGGATTCCCGACATGCGCGACATGGTCGAGGGCGACGTGCGGTTCTCCCTGCCGTTCGGGGTGGGTGCCTGATGCGCGTCCCGTACAGCTGGCTGTGCGCGGTGGTGCGCGCCGGCGCGCCGGAATTCGCCGCCACCCCAAGCGAACTCGAACAGGCGCTGATCCGGGTCGGTCACGAGGTCGAGGACGTGATCACCCTCGGTCCGGTCACCGGTCCGCTGACCGTCGGCCGGGTCGCCGAGATCGAGGAACTCACCGAGTTCAAGAAGCCGATCCGGGCCTGCAAGGTGGACGTGGGGGAGTCCGAGCTCCGCGACATCGTCTGTGGTGCAACCAACTTCGTCGTCGGTGACTCCGTTGTCGTCGCCCTGCCGGGGGCTACCCTGCCGGGTGACTTCACCATCGCCAGCCGCAAGACCTACGGGCGGATCTCCGACGGCATGATCTGCTCGGCCGCCGAACTCGGTCTGGGCAGCGACCATTCGGGCATCCTGGTGCTGCCCGCCGGGACCGCCGATCCGGGTAGCGACGGCATCGAGGTGCTCGGCCTCGACGACGTGGTGTTCGACCTGGCCATCACCCCGGACCGCGGCTACGGGCTGTCGGTGCGCGGCATGGCACGCGAGATCGCCTGCGCCTTCGACCTTCCCTTCGCCGACCCCGCCGACGTCGAGGCGCTGCCCGCAGAGGGTGAGGCCTGGCCGCTGACGGTCGACCCCGCCACCGGGGTGAGCCGCTTCGCGCTGCGCCCCGTCACCGGCATCGACCAGCACGCCGCCTCCCCGTGGTGGCTGCGGCGCCGGTTGATGCTGTGCGGGATCCGGCCGATCTCGCCGGCCGTCGACGTCACCAACTACGTGATGCTCGAACTGGGGCACCCGATGCACGCCCACGACCGGGCGCGCATCCAGGGCGGTTTCGCGGTGCGGTTCGCCCGGCCCGGCGAGACCGTGCTGACCCTCGATGACATCGAACGCAAGCTGGACCCGGGCGACGTTCTGATCGTCGACGACGCGGCGACCGCCGCCATCGGCGGCGTGATGGGCGCCGGCAGCACCGAGATCGGCGACGAGTCCACCGATGTGCTGCTCGAGGCGGCGATCTGGGATCCGGCGGCGGTCTCGCGCACCCAGCGTCGGCTGCATCTGGTCAGCGAGGCCGGTCGCCGCTACGAACGTTCCGTCGACCCGGCCATCTCGGTGGTCGCGCTGGACCGCTGCGCCGCCCTGCTCGCCGAGATCGCCGGCGGCCGAGTCGAACCCACGCTCACCGACTGGCGCGGCGATCCGCCGCGCGAGGACTGGTCGGGCGCCCCGGTGCGGATGCCCGCGGACCTGCCCGGCCGCACGGCCGGGGTGCAGTATCCCGACGGTGTCGCGGCCGCCCGACTCACCCAGATCGGCGCGCAGGTCGTCGCCGACGGGGACGACCTGGTGGTGACCCCGCCGAGCTGGCGGCCCGACCTGCAGCGCCCGGCCGACCTGGTCGAGGAGGTGCTGCGGCTCGAGGGCCTCGACACGATCCCGTCGGTGCTGCCCGCGGCCCCGGCCGGGCGCGGGCTGACCGCCGCCCAGCAGCGGCACCGCGCCGTCGGAAAGTCGCTGGCGCTGTCCGGCTTCGTCGAGGTGTTGCCGACGCCGTTCTTGCCGGCGGGCATCTTCGACACCTGGGGTCTGCCCGAGGATGACCCGCGGCGCAACACCGCCGCGGTGCTCAACCCGCTGGAATCCGATCGCCCCCAGCTGGCCAGCACCCTGCTGCCCGGTTTGCTGGAAGCCTTGGGGCGCAACGTGTCCCGCGGCACCGCGGATGTGTCGTTGTTCGCCATCGCCCAGGTGGTCGAGCGCACCGAACAGACCCGGTCCGTCGAGCTGATCCCGACCGATCGCCGTCCCACCGACGCCGAGATCGCCGCGCTGGACGCGTCGCTGCCGCGCCAGCCCGAGCACGTCGCCGTCGTGCTGACCGGCCTGCGTGAGCCGCGCGGCCCGTGGGGTCCCGGCCGTCGCGTCGAGGCCGCCGACGCCTTCGAGGCGGTGCGCGTGGTCGCGCGGGCCTGCGGCGTCGAGGTGTCGCTGCGGCCGGCCCAGCAGCTGCCGTGGCATCCGGGTCGCTGCGCCGAGGTGTTCGTCGGCGAGACCAGCGTGGGCTTCGCCGGGCAACTGCATCCCGCGGTGATCGAACGTTCCGGGCTGCCCAAGGGCACCTGTGCGGCCGAGCTGAGCCTGACCGCCATCCCGATCGCGACCGTGCTGCCCGCGCCCCGGGTGTCCCCATTCCCGGCGGTGTTCCAGGACGTCAGCCTGGTGGTCGAGGACAGCGTCCCGGCCCAGGCCGTCATCGACGCGGTCCGCGCCGGGGCCGGTGAGCTGCTCGAGGCCGTCGAGCTGTTCGACGTCTACACCGGGCCGCAGATCGGCGAGGGCCGCAAGTCGCTGACGCTGGCGATGCGGTTCCGCGCGCCCGACCGCACCCTGACCGAGGACGACGCCAGCGCCGCGCGCGCGGCCGCCGTCGAGCATGCGGGCACGGCCGTCGGCGCCGTCCAACGCGCCTGACCCAGCGCACCGAAATCGCTAATGGGTTTGCGTAGTTGTGCATAACCATGCAGAATCGGTGAAATGGTTTCCGTAGCGTTGGCGGGTGCAAGTGGATATGCGGGCGGCGAGATCCTTCGGCTGCTCCTCGGACATCCGGCCTATCTCGACGGCCGACTGGAGATCGGCGCGCTGACCGCGGCCAGCAGCGCCGGCACCACCCTCGGCGAACATCATCCGCACCTGCTGCCGCTGGCCGGCCGGGTGCTGGCGCCCACCGCCATCGCCACGCTGCGCGGCCACGACGTGGTGTTCCTGGGCCTGCCGCACGGCCACTCCGCCGTGCTGGCCGAACAACTGGGCCCGGACACCCTGATCATCGACTGCGGCGCGGACTTCCGGCTCACCGACGGCCAGGTCTGGACGCGGTTCTACGGCTCCGACTACGCCGGCAGCTGGCCCTACGGCATGCCGGAACTGCCTGGCTGCCGCGACGCACTGCGCGGCACCAAGCGGGTCGCGGTGCCCGGCTGCTATCCCACGGCCGCGCTGCTGGCGCTGCTGCCCGCGATGGCCGCCGACCTTATCGAGCCCGCGATCAACGTCGTCGCCGTCAGCGGCGCCTCCGGCGCCGGCCGGGCCGCCAAGGTCGACCTGCTGGGCGCCGAGATCATCGGCTCGGCGCGGGCCTACAACATCGGCGGCGCGCACCGGCACACCCCGGAGATCGCCCAGGGGCTGCGCACCGTGACCGATCGCGACGTCACGGTGTCGTTCACCCCGGTGCTGATCCCGACCGCGCGCGGCATCCTGGCCACCTGCACCGCGCGCACACAGGCCTCCGTGGACGAGCTGCGGGCCGCCTACGAAAAAGCCTATGCCGACGAACCTTTCGTGCATCTGCTGCCGGACGGGCAGCTGCCCCGCACCGGCGCGGTGATCGGCAGCAACGCCGCGCAACTGGCCGTCGCCGTCGACGCGGACGCCTCGACGTTCGTCGCGGTGTGCGCCATCGACAACCTGGTCAAGGGCACCGGGGGAGCCGCGGTGCAGTCGATGAACCTGGCGCTGGGCTGGCCGGAGGCCGAGGGGCTGTCGGTCGTGGGAGTGGCGCCGTGAGCGAACGGCTGTTGCGCACCCAGGGCGTCACCGCCCCGGCGGGTTTCCGCGCCGCGGGCATCGCCGCCGGGATCAAGGCCTCCGGGGCGCTGGATCTGGCGCTGGTGTTCAACGAGGGGCCCGACCACACCGCCGCCGGCGTCTTCACCCGCAACCAGGTCAAAGCCGCCCCCGTGCTGTGGAGCCAGCAGGTGCTCGGCACCGGCCGGCTGCGGGCGGTGATCCTCAACTCCGGCGGCGCCAACGCCTGCACCGGACCCGGGGGCTTCCAGGACACCCACGCCACCGCCGAGGCCGTCGCCGCGGCGCTGTCGCAGTGGGGCACCGAGACCGGGGCCATCGAGGTGGCCGTCTGCTCCACCGGCCTGATCGGGGACCGGCTGCCGATGGACAAGCTCAGCGCCGGGGCCACCGAGATCGTGCACGAGATGGCCGGCGGGCTCTCCGGCGGTGAGGAGGCCGCCCGCGCCATCATGACCACCGACACCGTGCCCAAGCAGGTGGCGCTGCACCACGCGGACAACTGGACCGTCGGCGGCATGGCCAAGGGCGCCGGCATGCTGGCGCCCTCGCTGGCGACCATGCTGGTGGTGCTGACCACCGACGCGGTCGCCGACGCCGAGGCGCTCGACGCCGCGCTGCGCCGGGCCGCGGCGTTGACCTTCGACCGCCTCGACATCGACGGCAGCTGTTCGACCAACGACACCGTGCTGCTGCTGGCCTCCGGTGCCAGCGAGATCGCGCCCAGCCAGCAGGATCTCGACCGCGCGGTCCTGCTGGCCTGCGAAGACCTGTGCGCGCAACTGCAGGCCGACGCCGAGGGTGTGACCAAGCGGATCGGCATCACCGTCGCCGGCGCCCGCACCGAGGAGGACGCGCTGACCGCGGCGCGGCTGATCGCCCGCGACAGCCTGGTCAAAACCGCGCTGTTCGGCTCCGACCCGAACTGGGGACGGGTGCTGGCCGCGGTCGGGATGGCGCCGTTCACGGTGCAACACGACCTGATCTCGGTGTCGTTCAACGGTTCTCCGGTGTGCGTCGACGGCGTGGGCGCCCCGGGTGCCCGCGAGGTAGACCTGTCCGGTGCCGACATCGACGTGCTGGTGGATCTGCAACTCGGCGATGCGCGGGCCACCGTCCGTACCACCGACCTGTCGCACGCCTACGTCGAAGAGAACTCGGCCTACAGCTCATGATCGTCAGCACCGAGACCCGAGCGCAGGTCCTCGCCGAGGCGCTGCCGTGGCTGCAGCAGCTGCACGGCAAGATCGTCGTGGTCAAATACGGCGGCAACGCCATGACCGACGATGTCCTGAAGGCGGCCTTCGCCGCGGACATGGTGTTCCTGCGCAACTGCGGGATCCAACCCGTCGTCGTGCACGGCGGCGGCCCGCAGATCTCCGCGATGCTCCAACGCCTCGGCGTCGCAGGCGATTTCAAGGGCGGCTTCCGGGTCACCACCCCCGAGGTCCTCGACGTGGCCCGGATGGTGCTGTTCGGTCAGGTCGGTCGGGAACTGGTGAATCTCATCAACGCCTACGGCCCGTACGCCGTCGGGATCACCGGCGAGGACGCGGGGCTGTTCACCGCCGTGCGACGCAGCGTGATGGTCGAGGGGGTGTCCACCGACATCGGTCTGGTCGGCGACGTCGAACACGTCAACACCGCCGCGGTGGTCGACCTGATCGCCGCCGGCCGGATCCCGGTGGTCTCGACCATCGCCCCCGACGCCGACGGCGTGGTGCACAACATCAACGCCGACACCGCCGCGGCGGCGCTGGCCGAGGCCCTGGGCGCCGAGAAGCTGTTGATGCTCACCGACATCGAGGGGCTGTACACCGACTGGCCGAACCGCGAATCGCTGGTCACCGAGATCGACACCGCGGCGCTGACCCAGCTGTTGCCGACGCTGGAGTCCGGGATGGTGCCCAAGATCGAGGCCTGCCTGCGCGCGGTGAACGGCGGGGTGCCCAGCGCCCACGTCATCGACGGTCGGGTCGAGCACTGCGTGCTGGTCGAACTGTTCACCGATGCGGGTGCCGGGACAAAGGTGGTGGCGCAAGAATGACGGAAACCCAAGGCCTGCAACAGCGGTGGTCTGCGGTGATGATGGACAACTACGGCACCCCGCCGCTGGCGCTGGCCAGTGGCGACGGCGCCGTGGTGACCGATCCCGACGGCAAGTCCTACCTGGACCTGCTCGGCGGGATCGCCGTCAACCTGCTCGGCCACCGCCACCCGTCGGTGATCGAGGCCATCACGACCCAGCTGAACACGCTGGGGCACACGTCGAACCTGTACGCCACCGAACCCGGCATCGCGCTGGCCGAGGCGCTCGTCGACCACCTGGGCACCGAGCAGTCGGCCCGGGTGTTCTTCTGCAACTCCGGCACCGAGGCCAACGAGGTCGCCTTCAAGATCAGCCGGCTGACCGGGCGCACCAAACTCGTTGCCGCACAGGGTGCCTTCCACGGCCGGACCATGGGATCGCTGGCGCTCACCGGGCAACCCAGCAAGCAGGCGCCGTTCGCGCCGCTGCCCGGCGACGTGACCCACGTCCCGTACGGCGACGCCGCCGCGCTGGCCGCCGCCGTCGACGGGGACACCGCCGCGGTGTTCCTCGAGCCGATCATGGGCGAGGGCGGCGTCGTGGTGCCGCCGGCCGGCTACCTGGCCGCCGCGCGCGACATCACCGCCGAACACGGGGCGCTGCTGGCCCTCGACGAGGTGCAGACCGGGGTCGGGCGCACCGGCGCGTTTTTCGCCCATCAGCACGACGGCATCACCCCCGACATCGTCACGCTGGCCAAGGGCCTCGGCGGCGGCCTGCCGATCGGCGCGTGCATCGGCATCGGCGCCGCGGCCGACCTGATGACCCCGGGCCTGCACGGCAGCACCTTCGGCGGCAACCCGGTGTGCACCGCGGCCGCGCTGGCGGTGCTGCGCACGCTGCGGTCCGAGGACCTGATCACCCGGGCCGACGTGCTGGGCAAGAGCCTGAGTCACGGCATCGAAAGCCTCGATCATCCACTGGTGAGCCATGTTCGGGGCCGCGGCCTGCTGCAGGGCATCGTGCTGACCGCCGAGAAGGCCAAGGCCGTGGAGGCGGCGGCCCGGGAGGCCGGCTTCCTGGTCAACGCCGCGGCCGCCGACGTGGTGCGACTGGCCCCGCCCTTGATCATCACCGAGGATCAGCTGGGCGGCTTCATCGCAGCGTTGCCCGGCGTCCTCGATACCGCACAGGAGACCTCATGACAGCAGCACAGCCCAGCGGCATCCGGCATTTCCTGCGCGACGACGACCTGACCCCGGCCGAGCAGGCCGAGGTGCTGGCGCTGGCGGCCGAACTCAAGCGCGAGCCGCTGAGCCGGCGTCCGCTCGAGGGCCCGCGCGGGGTCGCGGTGATCTTCGAGAAGAACTCCACCCGCACCCGGTTCTCCTTCGAGATGGGCATCGCCCAACTCGGTGGGCACGCCATCGTCGTCGACGGGCGCAGCACACAGTTGGGGCGCGAGGAGACGCTCGAGGACACCGGCACCGTGCTGTCGCGCTACGTCGACGCCATCGTGTGGCGCACCTTCGCCCAGGAGCGGCTGACCGCGATGGCCTCCGGGGCCACCGTGCCGATCGTCAACGCGCTGTCCGATGAGCTGCACCCGTGTCAGGTCCTCGCCGACCTGCAGACCCTGGCCGAGCGCAAGGGCGCCCTGGCGGGACTGCGGCTGACCTATCTGGGCGACGGCGCCAACAACATGGCCCATTCGCTGCTGCTCGGCGGCGTCACCGCCGGTATCCACGTGACCATCGCCGCCCCTGAGGGTTTCGCACCCGAGCCCGAGTTCGTGACCGCCGCCCAGCAGCGCGCGGCCGAGACCGGCGCCTCGGTGACGCTGACCAACGACGCCCGCGCCGGCGTCGAGGGCGTCGATGTGCTGGTCACCGACACCTGGACGTCGATGGGGCAGGAGAACGACGGGCTCGACCGGGTCCGCCCGTTCCGGCCGTTCCAGGTCAACGCCGAGCTGCTGGGCCTGGCCGACCCGGAGGCCGTTGTGCTGCACTGCCTTCCGGCCCACCGCGGCCACGAGATCACCGACGACGTGCTCGACGGACCGCAGAGCGCGGTGTGGGACGAGGCCGAGAACCGGCTGCACGCCCAGAAGGCGCTGCTGGTCTGGCTGCTCGAGCGCAGCGGGACGGTCTCCCCGTGACCGATGTCGCCGGCCGCACCGCGCCGGGAGTTGCCGCGACCCGGGCCGGGCGACAGGCCCGGATCATCGCGCTGCTCGCGGTGCAGTCGGTGCACAGCCAGGGTGAGCTGGCGAACCTGCTGGCGGCCGAGGGCATCGAGGTCACCCAGGCGACCCTCTCGCGCGATCTGGAAGAACTCGGCGCGGTGAAGCTGCGCGGCGCCGACGGCGGCAGCGGCGCCTACGTCATCCCCGAGGACGGCAGCCCGGTGCGCGGCGTCACCGGCGGCACCGAGCGGGTGTCGAAACTGCTGGGGGAGCTGCTGGTGTCCACCGATGCCAGCGGGAATCTCGCGGTGTTGCGCACCCCACCGGGCGCGGCGCACTATCTGGCCAGCGCCATCGACCGTGCGGCGCTGCCCAACGTGGTCGGTACGGTTGCCGGCGATGACACGGTGCTGGTGATCGCGCGCGAGCCGATGACCGGCGCCGAGCTCGCGACCACGTTCGAAGAACTGCAATGACTGAAAACCACCCAGAGACTGAAGAAAAATGATGAAGGAGATCGGTGATGTCTGAGCGCGTCATCCTGGCGTATTCCGGCGGTCTGGACACCTCCGTGGCGATCAGCTGGATCGGGAAAGAGACCGGCCGCGAAGTGGTGGCCGTGGCCATCGACCTCGGTCAGGGCGGTGAGGACATGGAGGTGGTGCGCCAGCGTGCCATCGACTGCGGTGCCGTCGAGGCGGTGGTGGTCGATGCGCGCGACGAGTTCGCCGACGAGTACTGCCTGCCGACCATCCAATCCAACGCGCTCTACATGGACCGCTACCCGCTGGTCTCGGCGATCAGCCGGCCGCTGATCGTCAAGCACCTGGTCACCGCGGCCCGCGAGCACGGTGGCGGCATCGTCGCGCACGGCTGCACCGGCAAGGGTAACGACCAGGTCCGCTTCGAGGTCGGATTCGCCTCGCTGGCACCGGATCTCGAGGTGCTGGCCCCGGTCCGCGACTACGCCTGGACCCGGGAGAAGGCCATCGCCTTCGCCGAGGAGAACGCCATCCCGATCAATGTCACCAAGCGTTCGCCGTTCTCGATCGATCAGAACGTGTGGGGCCGCGCGGTGGAGACGGGCTTCCTCGAGCACCTGTGGAACGCGCCCACCAAGGACGTCTACGACTACACCGAGGATCCCACCCTCAACTGGAGCACCCCCGACGAGGTGATCGTCGGCTTCGAGAAGGGTGTGCCGGTGTCCATCGACGGCCGGCCGGTCACGGTGCTGCAGGCCATCGAGGAACTCAACCGCCGCGCGGGCGCCCAAGGCGTGGGCAGGCTTGACGTGGTCGAGGACCGACTGGTCGGCATCAAGAGCCGCGAGATCTACGAGGCCCCGGGCGCCATGGTGCTGATCACCGCCCACGCCGAACTCGAGCACGTCACCCTCGAGCGCGAGCTGGGCCGGTACAAGCGCGGCACCGACCAGAAGTGGGGCGAGCTGGTGTACGACGGCCTGTGGTTCTCGCCGCTCAAGCGCGCGCTGGAGGCCTTCGTCGAGCACACCCAGGAGCACGTCACCGGCGAGATCCGGCTGGTGCTGCACGGCGGGCACATCGCGGTCAACGGCCGGCGCAGCAGCCAGTCGCTGTACGACTTCAACCTGGCCACCTACGACGAGGGCGACACCTTCGACCAGTCGTCGGCCAAGGGCTTCGTGCACGTCCACGGCCTGTCGTCGAAGATCTCCGCCAAGCGCGACCTCGGCCTGTGACCCCCACCCCCTTCCCGCGAGCGGGCGTGTTCGCGGCCGACACGCCGCGCAAAGTGCGTAGTTTGCGCACGCTCGCGCTGGTTTCGAGGCGGTTGTCATGAGCACCAACGAGGGGTCGCTGTGGGGCGGCCGGTTCGCCGACGGGCCGTCGCCCGCGCTGGCCGCGCTGAGCAAGTCGACACATTTCGACTGGGCGCTGGCGCCGTACGACATCACCGCCTCCAAGGCGCACGCCAAGGTGCTGCACTCGGCCGGGCTGCTCACCGATGAGCAGCGCGACGGGCTCCTCGCGGGGCTGGATTCGCTGGGCTCCGACGTCGCCGACGGCAGCTTCGGTCCGCTGCCCAGCGACGAGGATGTGCACGGCGCCCTCGAACGCGGCCTGATCGACCGGGTGGGACCCGAGCTGGGCGGCCGGCTGCGCGCGGGACGCTCGCGAAACGACCAGGTGGCCACACTGTTTCGGTTGTGGCTGCGCGATGCGGTGCGCCGGGTCGCCGACGGCGTGCTCGAGGTCGTCGGTGCGTTGGCCGCGCAGGCGGCCGCGCATCCGAGCGCCGTGATGCCGGGCAAGACCCACCTGCAGTCGGCCCAGCCGATCCTGCTGGCCCACCACCTGCTGGCCCATGCGCACCCGCTGCTGCGCGACGTCGACCGCATCGCCGACTTCGACAGACGCACCGCGGTGTCGCCGTACGGATCGGGCGCGCTGGCCGGATCCTCGCTGGGGCTGGACCCCGACGCCATCGCGGCCGACCTCGGGTTCGCCAGAGCGGCCGACAACTCCGTGGATGCCACCGCGGCCCGCGACTTCGCGGCCGAGGCGGCGTTCGTGCTGGCCCAGATCGGCGTGGACCTATCCCGGCTGGCCGAGGACATCATCCTCTGGAGCTCAACCGAATTTGGCTATGTCACCCTCCACGACTCCTGGTCGACGGGCAGTTCGATCATGCCGCAGAAGAAGAATCCGGACATCGCCGAGTTGGCGCGCGGCAAGTCCGGCCGGCTGATCGGCAACTTGACCGGCCTGCTGGCCACCCTCAAGGCGCAGCCGCTGGCCTACAACCGGGATCTGCAGGAGGACAAGGAACCGGTCTTCGACTCGGTGGCGCAGCTGGAGCTGCTGTTGCCGGCGATGGCCGGCCTGGTCGGAACCCTGACGTTCGACGAGGCGCGGATGGCCGAGCTGGCCCCGGCCGGTTACACGCTGGCCACCGATATCGCCGAATGGCTGGTGCGCCAGGGGGTTCCGTTCCGCAACGCGCACGAGGCCGCCGGTGCGGCGGTCCGGATCGCCGAGGGCCGCGGGGTGGGCCTGGACCAACTCACCGACGAGGAGTTCGCGTCCATCGACGCGGCGCTGACCCCCGCGGTCCGCGAGGTGCTGACGGTCGAGGGTTCGGTGAACTCGCGCAACGCGCGCGGCGGTACCGCCCCGGACCGGGTGGCGGATCAGCTCGCCGGGGTGCGGCGGACCGTCGAGGAATTGCGCATCCGCCTGTTCGGCTGAGTCCTAGGCTGGGGGCATGACAGAACGGGTCATGTTCACGTCTGAGGGGACCCGCTGCGTGGGTCACGTGTATCGCGCGGCCCAACCGGGCCGGCACTGCATCGTGATGTGCACCGGATTCGGTGGTACCCAGGACACCCCGGCTCTGCGGGCCACCGCCCGCGACTTCGCGACGGCCGGCTACCACGTCCTGACTTTCGACTACCGCAGCTTCGGTGTCAGTGACGGCGAACCCCGCCAGGTGATGAGCGTCGAGGGCCAGCTCGCCGACATCGCCGCGGCCGTCGACCGCGCTCGCGGAATCGAGGGCGTCGACTCCGTAGTGCTGTGGGGGACCTCGCTGGGCGGCGGACATGTCGTCACCGCCGCGTCCCGGGATCCCCATATCGCCGCCGTCATCGCCCAGATTCCGTTCAACGGTTTCCCGCGCAAGGTCGAAGGACGTTCCACCGCAGCCACACTCAAGCTGCTCGGCGTCATGGCAGGGGATTGGCTGCGCGGTAAACTACGGCTTCCGCCGCTCTACCTGTCCGCCGTGGGTGGGCGCGGCGAGTTCGCGGTGATCGCCAGCGACGAGGCGCAGCGCGTCATCGCGGGCATGACCAGCCCGACCTGGCGCAACCAGGTGGCCCCGCGCGGACTGCTGGAGATGCTGCGTTACCGGCCGGCGACCGTCGCGCCGAACGTGGCCTGTCCGGTGCTGGTGTGCATCGGAGCCGGCGACGCCGAAACCCCGCCGGAGCTTGCCGAAGCCCTGGCCGATGCGGTGCCGCACAGTGAGCGCAAGACCTACCCGGTGGCGCATTTCGACTTCTACGCCGAAGAGGTGCGGCCGCGGATCGTCGCCGATCAGATCGATTTTCTCCGGCGGATCACCGCGGCCTGAGCTCACGACAGCTTGTCGGAGAGCTCCAGCCAGCGCGATTCGAGCTCCTCGACCTCGGCCTCGAGGGCACGCAACTGCTCGGTGAGTGCCGCCAGGCCGACGTGATCGGACTGATCATGGTCGGCGAGTTCCTGGTGTTTGGCGGCGATCCGATCCGACAGCTTGGCCAGCGACCGGTCGATCGAGGTGATCTCCTTCTCCACGGCGCGCAGCTCGGCCCCGGAAAGCCCCTCGTCGGCAACGGGTTCCGGAGCCGTCCGCGCGGCGGGGGCGTCGCGGGGCTCGGCCGCCAGCCGCAGGTACTCCTCGACACCGCCGGGCAGGTGCCGCAGCCGGCCATCGAGGATTGCGTACTGCTGATCGGTGACCCGCTCGAGCAGGTAGCGGTCGTGGGAGACCACGATCAGCGTGCCGGGCCAGGAATCCAGCAGATCCTCGGTGGCGGTGAGCATGTCGGTGTCGACGTCGTTGGTGGGCTCGTCGAGGATCAGCACGTTCGGCTCGGCCAACAGCGTCAACATCAACTGCAGCCGGCGCCGCTGACCGCCGGACAGATCCGATACCCGATTCGAAAGTTGTTCGCGGGCAAAGCCGAGCCGCTCCAACAGCTGCGCGGGCGTCAGCTCGCGGCCGTCGACCACATAACCGGCCTTCAGCCGGCCGATGACCTCGCGGACCAGGTCGCCCTCCACCTCGGCCAGGATTCCGGACTGCTGGTCGAGCACGCCCAACTGGACGGTCTTGCCGCGTTTGACCCGTCCCGAGTCCGGGGTGACGGTGCCGGCGATCAGACCCAGCAGCGTGGATTTGCCCGCGCCGTTGGCGCCGAGGATGCCGGTGCGCTCACCGGGCCCGATGCGCCATTCGATGTCGCGCAGCACGGTGCGCCCGTCGAAGGAGACCGAGACGTCCAGCAGGTCGACGACGTCCTTGCCCAGCCGGGCGGTCGCCAGCTTCGCCAATTCCACGGTGTTGCGGATCGGCGGCACATCGGCGATCAACGCGTTGGCCGCGTCGATGCGGAACTTCGGCTTCGAGGTCCGCGCGGGGGCCCCGCGCCGCAGCCACGCCAGTTCCTTGCGCATCAGGTTTTGCCGCTTGGCCTCGGCCGCCGCGGCGACGCGGTCGCGTTCCACCCGCTGCAGGACGTAGGCCGCGTACCCGCCGTCGAACGGTTCGACGATGCCGTCGTGGACCTCCCAGGTGGCGGTGGCCACCTCGTCGAGGAACCACCGGTCGTGGGTCACCACCAGCAGGCCGCCGGTGTTACGTGCCCAGCGTCCCTTGAAGTGCTCCGCCAGCCAGGTGATGCCCTCGACGTCGAGGTGGTTGGTGGGCTCGTCGAGCGCGATGACGTCCCACTCGCCGATCAGCAACGCGGCCAACTGAACTCGGCGACGCTGACCACCGGAGAGCGTGCCCGCCCGGGCGTTCCACTCGATGTCGGCGACCAGCCCGCCCACCACGTCACGGATCCGCGGATCGCCGGCCCATTCGTGCTCGGCCTGATCGCCGACCAGGATGTGCCCGACGGTGTGGTCGTCGTCCAGGAGGTCGGCCTGGGCCAGCGCACCCACCCGCAGCCCGCTGCGGCGGGTGACGCGACCCGCGTCGGGCCGCACCGCGCCGGTCAGCATGCCGAGCAGGCTGGACTTGCCGTCGCCGTTGCGTCCGACGATGCCGATCCGATCGCCGTCGTCGACACCGAGGGACACCGAATCGAAGACGACCTTGGTGGGGTACTGCAGGTGCAGTCCCTCCGCGCCGAGTAGGTGTGCCATTGCCGCCGACCCTATCGGCCGGGGGCATCCCGGCGTCGACCGCGCTGGCCATCGAGCCGATTTTCAGCCGTCAGCAGCCGTTAACCCGCAGTTCCGGTTGCACATCTAGACATCTATACGGCAGTTGCAGCGACCATCGGCGAACGAACGGAAGAGAACATGATGTCTGTACGCGGCACGATCGTAGGCGCGGTGGGAATGCTGACCGTGACGGCCGCCGTCGCGGCCTGCAGCGGCGCGCCCAGCGAGGAACAGGCCCAGTCCCCGACGCTGCGGCTGGCGGTCACCGACCTGCAGGGTCTCGAGGAACTGCAACGCGAGTTCGGGGCCTTCAAGGACGAATTCGAGCAGCAGTCCGGTCTGGACGTCGACTTCTTCGCGGTCAACGACCGCACGGCCGCCGCCGCGGCGCTGCAGGCCGACCGGGTGGACGTGGTCTTCACCGGCCCGGCCGAGTACGTGGTGCTGCACGAGCGCACCGGCGCCGAGCCCATCGTCGCGATCGAACGCGACGGCTACCGCTCCTGCATCTACACCACCGGCGACGGGCCGGCCGACCTCGACGCACTGCGCGGCACCAAGATCGCGATGTCCGATGTCGGTTCCACCAGTGGACATCTCGGGCCCTCTCAGATCCTCGTCGACGCCGGACTAGACCCGGTCGCCGACATGGAGGTGCTCACCGTGGGCGACACGGTCCATCAGGCGCTCAAGCGCGGTGATGTGGCCTCGGTCGGTATCGGCTGCCACGACTACGAGGAGTTCATGGCTACCGAGGACGATCCGGCGCAGTTCCGGATGCTGGCCGAGGGGCCAGTCCTGCCGCCCGATCTGCTGATGGCCCGCGAGGATCTCGACGAGGCGACCGTGGAGACCATCCGGACCACCTTCGTCGACCACTTCGACACGCTGCTGCCCGCGATGCTCGAGGGCAAGGACAACGCGAAGTACGACAACGCGACCCTGGTGACCGTCACCGACGGCGACTACGACGTGGTGCGGTCGATGTATCAGGCCGTCGGCGTGAACGACTTCTCCGAATTCATCGGCAGCTGAGATGGGTTCGGTCATCGAGGCGGCAGTCGGGGTATCCGCTGAGCAGCGCCGCGGACCGGCCGCGGTCACCGTGTCCGGGCTGCGCGTCGGATACCGACGCAACGCCGCGCCGACGCTGTCCGGGGTGGATCTGACGGTGCGCCAGGGCGAGAGCGTGGCCCTGGTGGGCACCAACGGGGCGGGCAAGTCGACCCTGCTGCGCTGCCTGGTGCGCCTGGTCGAACCGTCGGCCGGCACCATCCGCCTCGGTGACGTCGACGTGACGGCGGCCTCCCGGCGCACCCTGCGCGCGGTGCGCCGCGATGTGGGCTTCGTGTTCCAGCGGTTCCATCTGGTGGGTCGGTTGTCCGCGTTCGACAACGTCGTGCACGGCGCCATGGGGCGACGCGGATTGCGCTGCGCCTGGCCGCTGTTGGCGGTCCAGGAGGTGCGCGACGAGGCGCTGCAGGCGCTCGAGCGAGTGGGCCTCGCCGACCTCGCCGACCGCCGGGTGGAGTCCCTCAGCGGTGGTCAGCAGCAGCGGGTCGCGATCGCCCGGATGCTCATGCAGCGGCCCCGGCTGATCCTTGCCGACGAGCCGGTCGCCAGCCTGGATCCGGCGTCGGCGATCTCGGCGATGGACCTGCTGCGGTCCATCGCCGCCGACAGCGGGGTCACGGTCATCATGGCGATGCATCACGTCGACCTGGCGCTGCGGTACTCCGACCGCATCATCGGATTACGCGGCGGAGCAATCGAACTCGATCAGCCCAGCGGGTCCTGCGACCCGGCCCGACTGAATGCGGTCTACGCGTCGAGGGCCTCGTGAGTCCGACGCTGACGCGGCCGGAGGCGGCCGGCCCCGCCCGGCTGCGCCGTCCCAGCCTGTTCAGCCTGGTGATCGTCCTGGTCGCCGGTTGCCTGCTGATCCACGGCTGGACCCAGGGCGCCAAGGTGGACCCCGGGTCGCTGGCGATCGGCACCCTGCGGCTGGGGGAGTTCTTCTCCGACGCGATCCCGCCCGACGCGAGTCGGCTGGGACCCATTCTCAAAGCCCTGCTGGTGACCATCGAGATGGCGTTGCTGGGCACCATCCTCGGTGTCCTGCTGAGCCTTCCGCTGGCCGCGCTGGCGGCTCGCAACATCTCCCCGCACTGGACGCTCTACGGCTCCGCGCGCGGGGTCATCACCGTGTGCCGCAGCATCCCCGACCTGGTCTGGGGACTGATCTTCGTGGTCGCGGTGGGCCTCGGTCCCGAGGCCGGCGTGCTGGCCATCACCGTCGACGTCATGGGTTTCTGCGGACGGTTCTTCGCCGAGAGCATCGAGGATCTGGAACCCGGACGACTGGAGGGACTGCGCGCGCTGGGCGCGTCCCGCGTCGGGGTGCTCGCCGGCGGGGTGCTCCCGGCCTGCCTGCCGTCGTTCGTGACGACGTCGATGTTCGCGCTGGAATCCTCGGTGCGTTCCTCGGTGGTGCTGGGCCTGGTGGGCGCCGGCGGCATCGGGATCGAGCTGGCCACGTCCATGACGCTGCTGCGCTACGACGAGGCGTTCACGATCATTCTCTCGATTCTTCTCGTTGTTGTTGCATTCGAACGACTCTCGGCGGCGATCCGGCGCCGGGTGCTGGGCCAGGAGGACTACCCATGACCAACGCTGTCGCGGTGCTCAACAGATTCGGCGACCGGCCCATCTACCGGCAGCTCGGCGACCTTCTCGAGGCCCGGCTGGCCGAACACGCCCAGCCCGGCGACCGGTTGCCCAGCGAGGCCGAACTGTCCGCCGAGTTCGATGTGAACCGGCTGACGGTGCGCCGGGCGCTCGACGAACTGAACCGTCGCGGCATCATCGACACGCTGCACGGCAAGGGCTCGTTCGTGGCCACCCCGCGGCTGCGCTACGACGTGTCGGCGGGCAAGCACGCCAGCTTCACCCGCAACATGCGCGAACGCGGCCACCGCGTGAACATCCGCGAACTGTCCCGCACCGTCAGTGCCGATCCCGATCTGCGGGCCGAACTGCGCACCGCCGACGCGGTTCTGGTGTGTCGAACCGTGCGCCTGGTCGACGACCAGCCCTGGTCGCTGTCCGAGACCCGGATCGGCGTCCGGCGCTTCCCCGGGTTGATCGAGCGGTGGCAGGGGCAGACGTCGCTGTTCGATTTCCTGCTCGAGGCGCACGGCGTGACGATGCAGCGCGGCCACCGGACCTTCGTCGCGGCGCTGGCCGAGCCCGCCGACGCCGAACACCTGCGGATCCGGGTGGGCGACGCGATCTTCGGCATGCGCGGCGTCAACGTCGATCAGCACGGCGATCCCGTCGCCGCCGTCGAGCACCGCTTCCCGGGTGACCGCGTGCAGTTCACGGTGGATCTGCGATGAGCCCCGAGCACCGCTTCGAGGCGTTGGCCGCCGCCGAGGCCGCCGACCTGGAGGCACTGGCCAACGACATCCTGGCCGAGGTGCCCGGCGTCGAGGTCATCGCCGGCCCCGAGTCCGTCAGCGCGCCCATCCGGTTGCCCATCCCCGGGACCGACTCCAGCACCGCGGTTCTCGGCCACGTCGGGCTGAGCCGATGCACCGTGGAGTTGGGCGGCGTGCGCGGGGACGGTTACCGCAGCGGCTACGACCCGGTGGGTGCGGTGGCCGCGGCGGTCTGCGACGCCGCGGCCCAACTCGGCGGTCCGCACGCCGCACGCGTCGAGCACCTGTGCCGCCAGACCGCGGAACAGGTGCAGCACGCGACCCGCGAACGCGCCCGCCGGGTGGCCGCGACCAGGCTGGCCGAAGCATGAGCTGGGATCAGGTGCACGACGGCCGGCACGGCTTTCTGGCCTGCATGCGCGCCTTGTGCGCGCCCGGGCAGCCGCAGGCACTGCCCGCCGCACCGCGGCGGTGCGAGTCCGCCGAACTCGACGCGGCCGCCGGGGTGC
>JAEWRC010000187.1 GCA_023460175.1 Actinomycetes bacterium | reverse complement strand
GAGTTGGCCCGGGCCGCCGGGGATCTGGATTTTGTGGCGCAGCCCTGCGCGTCGCTGCCGGAGACGGCCGCGCTGCGCCGCGCGGTGGACGTGCGCATCGGCATCGACGTTGCCCGGCAGCACGTTGCCCGCCAGCACGGCGCCGGGCGGGGGAGCGAGGCGCTGATCGGCGCCGCCGACGTGGTCGTGCTCGACTGCGGTCCGCTCGGGGGAGTCCGCCGGGCGCTGCGGGTCGGCGAGACCCTCGGGCTGCCGTGTGCGGTCACCTCCTCGGCGGTGAGCACCGTCGGCCTGGCGGGAGCGGTCGCCCTGGCCGCGGCGCTACCCGAACTGGACCACGCGTGCGGCGTCGGGGAGCGCGCACAACTGGCCGGGGACCTGGTCAGCGTGGCGCGGTCGCTGACCGCGGCCGACGGGTACCTGCCCGCCGCGCCGATGCCGCCCGGCCCGGTCGGCGACCTGCTGGAACGGTTCGCGGTCACCGACCCGCAGCGGGTGGACCGCTGGCGGCGCCGGCTCGAGATCGCCCAGTCCGCGGGCTGACCGGCGTCGCGGGGGGCGGAACGCGCGGGTACCACCCCTGGGCACCACAGACCGGCGCGGTCTTGGCACACTGGGGCCATGGCACAGATAACCTTGCGTGGAAACCCCATCAACACGGTCGGCGAACTGCCCGCGGTCGGCTCCTCGGCGCCGGCGTTCAAGCTGGTCGGCACCGACCTCGGCGCGGTCGACAACGAGCAGTTCAGCGGGAAAGCCGTGCTGCTCAACATCTTTCCCTCGGTGGACACCCCGGTCTGCGCGACCAGCGTGCGGTCCTTCAACGAGCGTGCGGCCGCCGGCGGTGTGTCGGTGCTGTGCGTCTCCAAGGATCTGCCGTTCGCGCAGAAGCGGTTCTGCGGTGCCGAGGGCATCGAGAACGTCACCACCGCGTCGGCGTTCCGCGACAGCTTCGGTGAGGACTACGGCATCACCATCACCGACGGTCCGATGGCCGGCCTGCTGGGCCGCGCGGTCGTGGTGATCGGGGCGGACGGCAAGGTCGTCTACACCGAACTCGTCCCCGAGATCGGCTCCGAGCCCGACTACGACGCCGCGCTGGCCGCCACGAAGTAATCCGGCGCGACGGTAGTTCGGCACAACTGAGTTTCCGGGCGCCCGCCTCGGTAACGGTCTCACAACCGTTCCGCGGCGGGCGTCCGTGTTTTCCGGTCTCGATGTCACCGCCCGGTCACGGTCGTGCATCTCATTGGCCTTGTGCCCGCGCGTAATTGGCGGCGCCTCGGGCGCGCGCGGTACAAGTGAGAGCGAAACTTTCGTCCCGAAGAGAATCGAAACATCGATGAAACGCCTCTGCGCACTGGTTGTGGGTGTGGCCCTGGTGCTGGCCGGTGCACTGGTGGCACCCGGGCTGGCTGCCGCCCGGCCCGCGGCCAACCAGCAAGCCATCGACTACGTGCTCGCCCGCGCGCTGGCGCAGCGCGGCGTGCCGTACACCTACGGCGGCGGCGACGTCTCCGGACCGACGCTGGGCGCCGAACCGGAAGTCACCAGCGCCGTCGAGCCGGATCCGCTGGTCAGCATCTTCGGGACCACCCCCGCCGTGCAGGAACCGCGTCCCCGGGTCGCCGGGTTCGACGCGTCGGGCCTGATCGTCTACGCCTTCGGTGGCGTCGGCATCAAGCTCCCGCGCTCTTCGGGTGAGCAGTACAAGGTCGGCCGCAAGATTCCGCCGTCGCTGGCGCTGCCCGGCGATCTGATCTTCTACGGCCCGGAAGGGACCCAGAGCGTCGCGTTGTTCCTCGGCAACGGCCAGATGCTCGAGGCCACCACCCCGGCCGTCGCGGTGTCGCCGGTGCGGACCAACAACATGGCGCCGTACCTGTCGCGCATCATCGAATGACGCCGCGGAGGGTGGCAGTGCCGATAGGGCAACGGTAAGCCCCTAGACTGGCCAGCCGTGGGCACACTGATTGCATTCGCGCCGTGGATCGTCTACTGGATCCTGGTCGGTAACGTTCCCTTCAACGCGGCGGTCCTCGTCGCCCTGGCGGTCGCGGTCGGTGCCGCGCTCATCGGCCGGGTGACCGGCGGACCCGGCCGATCGCTCGAAATCGGGGCGCTGGCAACGTTTGTCGTCCTCACCGCCCTGACCTTCATCGCCAGCCAGGAGTTCATGGAGCGGTGGATGCAGCCGCTCAGCAACGCGGGCATCTTCCTGGTCGCGCTGGCCGGACTGCTCGCCGGCCGACCCTTCGTCCGCGAGTTCGCCGCGGTCGGTCAGCCGCCCGGCGTGGTGGAAAGCGACCTGTTCAAACGGATCACGACCGTGGTGACCTGGGTCTGGGTCGCGGCGTTCGCCGGTATGACGCTGTCCTCGGCGATCCCGCCGATCGTGCAGGGTGACGCGACGATCCTCGATACCAGGACGCCGCTGTCGTTCGTCTGCTACTGGGTGATCCCGATCTCGCTGCTCGGTCTGGCCGCCCTGGTGTCGCGATACCTGCCCGACAAGATGATGGAGGGCATCGACGACATCGAGCGCAAGACCACCTTCGTCGCCTACAGCGAGGCCGCCATCGACGAGCTCTACTACCTGGCACAGCAACACGTCGAACGCGAGGTCGGCCCCGAGCAGGAGGCCTACAACATCAAGGTCGGCGGCAGCGGCACCACGTTGACCGGCGACGAGAGCCGGATGTCCTGGCCGGCGACCTACAAGGTGCGCCAACGCAAGCGCTGACCCACCCGCCTCAGACGGGCCAGCGCTCCAGCCGGTGAGCGGCGTCGAAGAACATCCACTCGTAGCGCGACGTCGTCGTGAAATGCGCTCGGGCCACGGCCTCGTCGGCCGCGGTCAGTGTCGGGCCGAGTCGGTCGGTGAGTTCGAGCACCTCGGCGACGCTGGCCGCGAATTCGTCGCCACCGTAGCTGTCGATCCACAGTTGATAGCGCGGGTCGGGCGAACCGCGCCGCAGCAGTTCGCTACCCACCTGCGCGTAGATCCAGTAGCAGGGCAGCACGGCGGCCAGGCCGTCGGCGAAGCTGCCGCCGTAGGCCGTGGCGAGCAGGTAGCTGGTGTAGGCCTGGGTGGTGGGCGTGACCGCGACGGCCTCGATATCCGCGGCGCTGATACCCAATTGGGGCAACAACGTGTTGTGGAGTTCGAGCTCGACGTCGAACACCTCGGCCGCGTGCCGGGCGAACATCGCGGAGTCGGCCGGTCGCGGGGCCTTCGCCGACACGATCGACAAGGCGCGCGAGTAGTCCCGCAAGTAGAGCACGTCCTGAGCCACGTAGTGCGCGAAGACATCCGACGGCAACGTCCCGTCGGTCAGTCCGGTGACGAACGGATGCTCGAGGATCGCGGCGAACTGGCCGGCCTCGATCTCGGCCCACAGTCGGGCGGACCAGGATCCGGGCTCTCGGTGCTCGTGCGGTCGCTGATTGGTCATGCCCACCGAACCTACCCGGACCGAGGTGGTCGTTGGCGGGCCCACCGCGCGGCACGACCCGCGGCGACGATGCGTCGCTACCCTGGAGCAAGTGGATCCACGGGACTTACGCGTAGGGGATGCCGATCGCGAACATGTAGCCGGACTCCTGCAGCGTGCGGTGGGCGAGGGCATGCTCACGTTGGACGAATTCAGCGAACGGATGGACGCCGCGATGGCGGCCCGGACCCGAGGTGAACTCGGCGTCGTCGTGGCCGATCTGCCCGGTATGCAACTGCCGGGGGCGCCGTTGCCATCGACACCGGCCGTCGGGTCCGCGCCGATGCCGTTGACGGCCCCGCTGCCGCTGCATGCCACCATGTCGACGATCCGGCGCGCGGGGGACTGGCAGGTGCCGGAGCTGATCACGGTCAAAAGCCGACTTTCCGACGTGGATCTGGATTTCACCCAGGCCGTCATTCGGACGCCGGTGGTCACCATCGACGTCGACGACATCTGCGGCAGCATCGACATCACGGTGCCCGAGGACTTCACCGCCGACGTCAACGGGCTGCGGTGCACCGCCAGCACCGCGAACTCCAAGATCCGCCCCGGCCCGCCCGCCGGCCGCGTGCACCTGGTGGTCCGCGGCAAGCTGTGGTTCAGCTCGCTGACGGTCAAGCACCCGTTCGGGACGCGGGTGCGTAAATGGCTGGGCCACCACTGACGATCGTCAGGTCGGGTGTCGTTCGATCACCCACGAGCGCAATGACTTTCGGTCCAGCTTCCCGCTGGCCAGGGTGGGGATCCGGTCCGCGCTGACGACGACCCAGCGGGTCGGCACCTTGTAGCCGGACAGTTGCTCGCGGGCGCGCCGCTCGAGGGCGGTCAGGTCGATCTCGGTGGCGGCCGGGACCAGCACCGCACACACCTGCTCGCCGCGTTCCGGGTGCTCGAGGCCGACGACGACACACTGGGCCACGTCGTCGAACCCGCCGAGCACGGCCTCCACCTCCAGCGGCGACACATTGGCCCCGGCCGACTTGATCAGTTCGCTGCTGCGACCCACGTAGAACAGCCGGGGATCGCCGTCGCGGCGATAGACCCGGTCGCCGCTGTGATACCACCCGTCGGCGTCGAAGGTCTCCCAGCGTTCCCGCTTGTTGTAGCCGGCCATCACGCCGATGCCGCGCACCATCAGTTCCCCGACCTCGCCGTTGCGCACCGGGTTCCCGTGCTCGTCGACGATCTTCATCTCGGTGTGGACGAAGCCGCCGGCGGTCTCGGACATGGTGCGGTGAACCGGGAATCCGTCGGGCACATCGGTCATCGCGATGTCGACCGGTCCGTCGCGCAGCATCGGGGCGCTGCTCAGGTCGCGGTCGGCGAAACTCGGGTGTTCGCGCAGCTTCTGGGTGAACGCCGGCCAGCCCACGATGCCGGTGGCGCGCTCCCGTTCGATGAGGTCCAGCGCGGTGCCGGCGTCGAGGCGGTCCAGCACCAGCAGCGCCAGCGAATCGTGCAGGGCGCCCATGGCCGCCAGCACCCCGCCGATCCAGAAGAACGGCATTGCGCACAGGATGCGCGGCGACGTCGGCTGCCCGGTGATCGCGTGGATGGCGGCCGGCCACGTGGAGGTCTGTCGCACCAGCGTCCCGTGGGTGTGGACGACGCCCTTGGGGTCGGCGGTGGAGCCGGAGGTGTGCACCATGATCGCCGGATCCGCGGGGGAGACCTCGCGCTGCACCGCCGCCAGGATGTCTTGGGAGACCGCGTCTTCCGGACGCACCCGGGTGGCCCAGCGCCGATCGTGCTCGCCGGTGAGCACGACGGAACGCAGATACGGGGCCGCCGACAGCGCCAGCCGCGGCGAGGACGCCTCGGCAAGCCCGGGCAGCGCGGCCTCGAGCTTGTCGGCCACCTCGTGGGTCAGCACCCGGGCCGGGGCCACGAGGGTCGCGATGTCGGCCAGGCGGAGCACCTTGGCGATCTCCGCCGGGGTGTACAGCGTGCTCAGCGGCACCACCAGCGCCCCGATCCGCGAGGCCGCCAGCCACCAGGTGATCCAGTCGACGCCGTTCGGGAAGAACAACCCGACCCGACTGCCCTTACCGACGCCGTGGCCCAGCAGCCACCGTGCCGCCTCGCCGGAGCGCTCCTCGGCCGCGCGGTAGTCGAGGCGGTCCTGCGGGGTGACGACGTACGCGTCGGCGCCGAAGTCCCGGGCCGCGCGGTGCAGCAGCGCCGGGACGGTCAGTGGCTGTTCGGACCGCGGTGTCTCGGTCGGTGTTGTCTGGGGCTGTGGTGTGTCGGCCATGGAGCCACTCACCGGCCCCGCCACTGTGGCGGACGCTTCTCCCGCCACGCCGTGATGCCCTCACCGACGTCCTCGGTGGCCCCGGCCACCTTGCGCATCACCTCGCCGAAGCGCACCGACTCGATCCAGCCCATGTCGGCCGTGCGCCAGGCGACCTCCTTGGTGGCCCGCTGAGCCAGCGGGGCGGCCTCGGTGAGGGTCTGGGCCCAGGCGCGCGCCTCGGCCTGCAGATCCGCGGGCTCGACCAGCCGCCAGACCAGACCCATCTCGTAGGCCCGCTCGGCGCTGATCGGCTTGCCGGTGAGCAACAGTTCCATGGCGTTGGCCCAGCCGACGCGCTGCGGCAGCCGGATCGCCCCGACGATGGTCGGCACGCCGATCGAGACCTCCGGGAAGCAGAAGCTGGCCTCGGTGGAGGCGATGACGAAATCGCAGAACAGCACCCCGGTCAGCCCGTAGCCGATGCACGGGCCGTGCACCGCGGCGATTGTGGGTTTGAACAGTTCCATGCCGGACTCGAAGCTGTTGATGGTCGGCTTCTCCCAGAAGGTGCCGCCGAAGGTGCCCACCGATCCCTCGCCGTCCTTGAGGTCGCCGCCGGCGCAGTAGACGTCGCCGTTGGCGGTCAGGATCCCCACCCAGGCGTCCTCGTCGTCGCGGAACCGGTCCCAGGCCGCGTTGAGATCCTGGCGCAGCGCACCGTTGATCGCGTTGCGCGCCTCAGGGCGGTCCAGGGTGATCGTCGCGACGTGGCCGTCGAGTTGATAGGTCACAAGAGCCATGGATGCACCCTAGTTTTCCGCGGCCGGCGCGGTGGTACCGAGCGGGCTTACCGGCTTCGACGCGGGCCTACTACCCTCTAGGGGCGAGGCATTCGGTCACGTGGTCGGCCGTGACAACTCACCGAGAGGGACGGATGGACGCAGAAGCGGATCCGCCGGGGGACGAAGCACCGGTCAGCACCGAGAACACCGAACCGCTGCCGGTCGTCCCGGGCAGCTGGGCCGCCGTGCAGCGGGACTGGGAAGCGGCGACTGGGCCGCAACCGGTGCCACCGCACACGCCGCTGCCTCCGACTGCGGTGCCCCCGACAGCGCCGCCCCCGACCGCCTTGCCGCCCTACGACTTTTCCGCGGTGGAGATGAACCGCGCCCCCGCGCGCCGCAAGCGCGCGCTGGTGGTGGCGGGCGCGGCCGCGGTCGCCCTGGTGGCACTCGGCGCGGTGGGCTTCGCCGTGGCCCGCTCCGGCGAGGACACCTCGGCGGGCAGCGACACCGCGGCGGATGCGGATTCCGCGGGCAACTCCGAGGCCGAAGAGCGGCTGCTGGCGCGCCTGCCGGGCGGCTACCCGGATTCGGCGTGTCAGGTGGTGGAGCCGCCGCAAGGGACTGCGGCGCAGGTGATCTGCGAGGCGACCGACGAGCCGCAGGCGCCCGCGGCCACCTACACCCTGGTGGCCGACGAGGACGCGTTGGCGGCTGCGTTCGACAAGATGGCCAAGCGCAGTTCAGTCGTGGTGTGCCCCGGCCGGATCCAGTCGCCCGGGCCGTGGCGCCGCAACGCCACACCGGATGTGGTGAGCGGCATCGTGGTGTGTGCCGCCGGCAGGGAGGCCACCACGGTCGGCTGGACCGATGAGGCCAGCCTGCTGCTCAGCGAGATTCGGTCCGAGCCCGGCTCGCAGAACCTCGAGCAGCTGTTCGCGTGGTGGTCCTCGCACTCCTGACGGTGCGATCAGCGGGTGCCCCGCTGACGTTGATCAGCCGGGGCGCCGCCGCCCGCCTACGCGGTGGGCGCAGGCGTGACCGGGGTCGTCGGCGTGGCGGCCGGACCGTGCGGGGTGCCCTCGACGGCGTCGTCGGCGGTGGCGGCCGGTCCCTGAG